>NZ_CP035291.1:314702-629404 GCF_006094395.1 Staphylococcus haemolyticus
TAGATAAAATAGTTAATAAGGAGAATCATAGTTTAGAGAAACATGAAAGCGAAATTTTAAAATTTGTAATAGAAAGAAAATTCTCAGATGAACTTGTTAAATATACTTTGCTAGACTTTGAATCTGTATTTAGTATTATTCAACAAGGTGAAATTAAAAAAGAAGATTATTTAAAATTGGAGCTTTTTGAAGATAAACAATTAAAGAGTTTTTCAAATTCAACTAAAGATATAAAAAATAGGCTTATTGAAAATAGTGATTTATTTGAGACTGTTTCAGTTATACATGATAGAGGAAATATTAAAGAAGATATTGAAGAAAAATTCGGTGTCAGTGCCCCTCCTAAATTAGTAAAAGATAATTGGTATGAAGCGGAATTCGAGCCAATTAGAAAAAGTAAAGAGACGGTTGATAATGAAAAAAGGGTGAAAATAGAGTTTAATGATGAAGGATTTTATCATCAATTTAATAATATTGAAGTATGGAATAAAAATTCTGGGACAACTAAGGTTAAATCAAGAGAAAAAAATATAATTATCTTTAAAGAATTCTCAAACTTAGAAACTATAATCTTACCTTTTGACAAACATGATGATATTAATCCATCTTTTATTAATACTAATAGAGCGAAAATATATAACCTATCTAAAAAAGAGACGTCAAAAGTACAATTTAAATCTAAATCTAAAGGTAAATTAGTCATTGATCTTAGTGAAATTAAAGATGAAAATGAGTACTTTATTGATTTTACATATAAACATAATAATTCAACTTCTTTAACTTTTAAATTTAGGATTTTGTTAGTGAATTTTAATAGTTCCAATATTGAAAATCTTAAAACTAAGTATAAGTTGAAATATAATGTTCAAAAGAAAAAGGTTGAATTTATCTTAGATAATGTCGAAAATTTACTATCAATTAATGATGAAAATAATAATCTAAGTAAAGTGTTTGAAAATGGAGAAACTTACGATTTGAATGAAATTTCAAACTTAGACTTCAGTCCATTAGTTAATGCTGATATTGATAATATTTATATTAATTTAAAAATCAATGATATTGAGTATATAGTTAGATTAAGTGAATTTGTAAATAAACCGGTTCCAGTTTCAAGTTCTAATTTAATAAAAAAGGTTTTTGAGAAAAAAGAATCTATGATTGTTAAAGATAATATAGCTATTCAAGATACAAATGAATATTATCTATTTAATGATTTTAAAATCATAACGCAAATTGAAAAATCAATGATTGAAAACAACTTTACTAATGGAGTTATTAAAGATAACCAGCTAGTTGGTGAAACAAAAAGTTTACCACCTTTAGTAGAAAAAGCATATAAGCAATTGTGTGAGGTAATAATTCAGAAAAAAACAGTTCCTAGTTTAATGTATTATGATGAGGACATTAGTAGAGCTGTTTCTAATTATTGTGAAACTATAGAAGAAGTATTGAAAAGTTTAACTGATAATGAAAAAATCACTGAAAAAGAAATATTAAATGTACATGAATTAGGTACTGTGACCGATGATAACAATATATATTTCACCTCATTACATCCACTAATATTAAGATATGAATTAAATAAAACTGAACGTTTTAATGATGATGAAATAAGTGAAAAAGTTTTTAGAAAATATAATCCTATCGGTTTATTACCATATTTTGTAGATGTAGAGTCTAATTATTATTTCGCTAACTATACTGAAAGTGGAGCCAGATGGATTACATATAAACCTTTTGAGACTACAAATAAAATGAGCTCAGAAAAAATGCAGTTTATTATTAAAACACGTTTGAACAACTATAAACAACACTTTAAATATTTATTTGATATTAATAGGAACTATGCACTTAAAGTAAGGTACATTGATGTTAAAGATTATAAGACAGTTATTAAAGGAACTATTGAACACCTTTTAGATCAAATGAAAGATATACAATCAATTCATTATTTAAATCCAGTAAATGTATATATGGATGCTATTGAAATTATTGATAATATATATGCTTTATATAACATTAAAGACAGCGATGAATTATTAGAAGCATATAATATAAAAATTCCTAGTAATATTAAAAAGAAATTTAACGAAGAAGATATATTGGAAACAATAAAATCTAAAATAAATATATTCGTTAATAAGCAAGAAGAAAATATCTATCACATTACGTTTTTTAATTTTAATCAAGAACCTAAGTTTAGTGTGAGCAATCTTAAAGAAATTTACTCTTCTGTTACTAGTAAAGGTCTATTATCAAATATTAGCTATACTAAAATAGGTAATTCATATTTATCTGGATTTGGTACGAGAGGTATATCAGAGAATAACGATTTAATTTATAGTGCATTATTGTGGAATAGTTTTGTTTCTAATAATAAAAATTATCGATTAAATCCATATAAGAAAGATGAAGGAATCGTTAATAATGTTATTAGTATCGAAAATCAAAACCTTGATGGTGTTTTTAACGATACGAATTGGGTAACATTTATAGATCCTTCTGTTGATTTATCTTATTTCAATAGTAATGATTATGATTTGTATGTTATTCATTATAATGATCAAACTTCATCGTTTAATTATGAATCAATTACTGTAACAAATGATACAGAACAATATAGTAATATTCTTAAAGAATTTTTAAATAAAGTTAACGTAGATTATACTCCACATAATATTGATAATATTATCCGATCTTTCAATATCCTTAATGGTGAATGGCTTTTATCAGTTATAGGAAATAGAGGGTCTAAATCAAATTACGGGGATCATTCTATTAGAGAAAAATTAAGTATTATTTCAGCATATAAACAAGTGTTATCAATATTAGCCCATGAAAAAATAACTTGGATTCCAATTTCTATGGAAGAAGTACTTCGAGTGAGTAGACAACAAGGTCTGGATGCAAGTTCAGATGTTTTCTCGGCTAAGGAACTTAATCATAGTGGCTCTATTTCAGATGACTTGTTATTTATAGGCTTAGAATTGGAAGAAGAAAATGCAAATGTCCATTTTATGCCAGTTGAAGTAAAAGTCGGTATTAATCACACTAATGTGATTGAAAAAGCTAAAGTACAAATAAGTCATTTGTTTAAAGTACTGGAAAAAGAATTGATTACTCCATCTTCTCAAGTTTTAACTCAAGATTTTTATAGACAATTTTTCTTGAATTTATATTTTGGTAATTTAAATAAATTTATTGAAAATGGTGTAATTGTGGATGAAAAGATGCACTACATTTATGAGAAAAGAGCAGAAATTTTAAACGGTAACATTACTTTCTCTACTAAGATAAAAGATGAATATGGTATAGGAATAGCAGTATTATTTAATCAAGAAAATAGTTTCAGAAAATTAATTAAAGACAGCGAGAAAAATGTATATGAATTACATTTAACTGAACTAGATGCGTATAATGACGCAGAAAAGGATTATGAAACTGTTAAACATGAAATATTAAACAATCAGAGAGGGATTGATTTAGCAAATTTACTAGTTTCCCATACAAATTATAATCTAACTAATGAAAATAGTGATGTATCAACTTCCACTCTTGAAGATGAAAATAATGTGAACAATGATTCTAATAAAGTGGAAATTCCTCCTACTAATGATTGGGAAGATAAACCTTCTGTTATTGAGGAAATAGATAGAACTGAAGAAAATCACGATTTAGAAAATGTGAGAATTTTATTAGGAAATGCAAAAGGTAGTACTGAAAAAGTGTATTGGGAGTATGGTCATAAACAATTACCTAATCGCCATATATTAATTAGCGGCAAATCTGGACAAGGTAAAACTTACTTTATGCAATGTCTTCTATATGAAATGGCTAAAAATAAACTTGATAGTTTAGTAGTTGATTACACAGATGGTTTCTTAAACAACCAATTAGAAGAGGAATTCACACGAAAACTAGGAAATAATCTCAATACTAAATTTATTTTTAGAGATAAGCTTCCGATAAATCCTTTTAAAAGAAATGAAATAGACTTAGGTGGCTTTACCGTGCCAGAAGAAAATGATGATATAGCAGATAGAGTAGTTCAAATTATAGATTTCGTATTTAAACTTGGTATCCAACAAAGTAGTTTATTAAAAGAATCTATCAAAAGTGGTTTAGATATATATGGCGAAAACTTTACTTTCACTAAATTAAAACAAAGATTGATTGATCAAGAAACTACTAATGCTAATACTTTAGTTGGAAGAATTGACAAATTATTAGATAAAGACCCGTTTGCATATAACAACAACGAGTTTACTTGGAATGAAATATTCAATAATGAAGGTAAAGTAACTATTATGCAATTAAAAGGTTTTGTTGCAAGTATTCAAAAAGTGATAACTGAATTCTTACTATGGGATTTATATAATTTTACCGAACGAGAAGGAAGTAAAAATGTTCCTATCCCTGTTTTATTAGATGAAATGCAGAACTTGAATCATAAAGAAAGTTCTCCTACAACTAAAATTTTAAAAGAGGGTAGAAAATTTGGATGGTCTTCATGGCTTGCTACACAGTCTATCAGCTCTATAAAAAATAACGGAGGAGATATTTCGGCACTATTTAATGCCGCTGAGCAAGTTCACTTTGCCCCACCGGAAGATCAAATCGCCTTTATTAGTAAGAATAAAAATAATGACGAAAAAAGAAAAATGGAACAAGATTTATCATCATTAAATAAAGGAGAATGTTTAGTAATAGGTTTTTCTAACATTAATGGAGAACTAGTCAAAAAAACAGAAATTGTTGAAGTAACTTCTTTAGAAGATAGGGAATAATTAAACTAGGCCGCCTAATGGGTAGTTATAAGACTACTCATTAGGCGGTTGTTTTAATTGTCTTTATTATTTTGACTGCTACCCTGAGCTGAACTACTTGAACTTTGTGTTGAACTACTGTTAGTTGTCGTTTTATTTTGGGTGCTAGGTTGTGTTGTTGATGGCTTTTTCGTAGAAGGTTGTTGTGTACTTGGTTGTTGTGTTTGTGTTTCTTTAGTATTCTTTTCTGAAGTAGCACTTTCTGAACTATTTTGTCTTGAACTGTTTTCTTTTGTTTTAGATTGTTGTGTTTGAGTTGTCGAGTTATTTTGTTGTGTAGAATAACTTTGTTGCGTGTTTACAGTGTTGTTTGACGCTGATTCTGATTGTGCATTTTCTCCATTATCAGATGTAGTAGATTGCTCATCAGTTTGTTCTTCTTTCGTTTTATCTTTCTTCTCTTTTTTATCATGCTTCTCAGTTTTATGATCATCACTCGAATTTGAATGTTTAGTACCAGTTGCTGCAAAGAATATTGAAAAACCTAAAGCAACAACAAGTAATAAAATGACGATACCTGCCAATACTTTTTTCAAGGTGTATCCTCCGTCCTTAATTCATTTCTTTATCTTATTATAATAAAACTTCATAAAATAGATAGTATTTACACAATTTTATAATATTAAATTTTGTTTACTAAAATTTTTGATAAATAGGTCTTAAGTACAGTGAATGTTTGTATGTATTGTGCGATAATATAAATGAAGTGTAATTCTAATATAGAAAGAAGGACTAACATGAATAAAGTAGTTAAAACTATTGCCTCAACAACATTAGCATTTGGAACACTTTTAGGAGTGAGTAGCGCGGTATTACCAGTACAAGATACTGCCCATGCAGCAACGCAAACTAAAGGGTATTACTACTCTTATAATGGTTACGTGGATAAAGACGCTAAATTCTTAACAGACAAGAACTTTATTAACGCAATCAAACATGACAACATTAAATTTAATGGTATCAAACTTGCTAAAACAAATAGCACAACTGTAAAAGAAAAGTATAATCAGAAATTTACTGGCGTAACAAGCAATGGCAAAAAAGCGAATAAATTACAATTTATAGTTAAAGGCGATTTAACGTACAGTCAACTTAAAAAAGCTTATGGTAAAGATTTGAAAAAAGTAAAAGGCAACAATAATGTTAAAGGTAGCGGTATTTACGTTTATAAACCAAATAAAGATGGTTTAGCAACATCATTTGTTCTTAATAACAATAAAGTTGTAGAAGTAGATATTAGTTACGTAGGCTTTACAACAAGTAAATAATATTTAGAAGAGCGCATAAATGGGACTTTCTCATCTATGCGCTTTAATTTATCTCTAGTTAAAATAAAAATCATGTTTCAGTGATATGAGTCACCAATTACGCAGCACACTTACTCTACATTACAAATAACCTCAAAATCGAGTTTCATCGTTTGTGAACCATTCTCATTACTAATTGTGATACAGCGATTTAGCGAATCGATACGACGTATATACGCAGCAATTGATTGAATATAGCCATTTCTCCAATAACTAATCATTGCCAATTGGTGCTGTGTGAATTTATAAGTGAGCTGTCGATTGATATTTTCGAATTGATCATCTGACAATGAAGGCATGGCAATTTTATTCTGTTCCTCAATAAAATCATTCAATCGTTGATATTGTTCTGGCATTGTCGCAAAGGGAGCCCACTTCACCATGCCACGTCCTTGAGGAATATTAGCGTCTAAATATTGTCTTGGTATTTTACGATAATCAGTTTCATATTTATATTCATCTGGCGCATTAGGATTTGGAATCATGTTAACCACCTCAAATTCATTATAGAACATATGTTCGTATTTTGGAAGTGGTTTTCTACAATATAAATTAATTTTATATTTATTTTGGAAAAGTAAAAAAGACTATATAAAAGAGCCATAAGTTTAACAAAGGGGAAGTAAACTTATGGCTATAGTCATTACATAATATAACTTTTTGTGAAGGAGTTAATGGGGATGTTACTCCTATATTTAGTATAACATAATTTATATAAAAACATTATTTAACGATTTATGAAAATTAATTTTGTGTAATTATAAACAACATTACATCAAATATGAAACACTTCTAATTAGTTAAACAAAATTGTATAACAGTCATGAATAGCGTATGATATGTTTAGTTATAAAGAAAGAAGGCTTCTAATTTGAGAAAAACTACAAAAACATTAGTCACAACGACATTAGCACTAAGCACATTATTTGGTGTAGGTGTTACGAGTGCATTGACGGAAACATCTATTGCACATGCTGAATCTAAAGCTACGACAAACACAACTCATTCTAAAGCGAACGCGACATCTGCATATTACAATTATAAAGGATATGCAGGTCAAGACGTGTCATTTGTATTAGATAAACATTTTAAAAATGCAATAAAAGCTGAAAATGTCACATTCAATGGTATTAAATTGAAAGCAACAACATCATTTAAAAATGTTAAAAAATATGATCAATATTTTAGAAACGTTTCGAAAGATGGTAAAACGGCATCATTACTTGATTTAAACGTAACAGGTAAAATGACATTGGATCAATTAAATAAAACTTACGGTAAAGATTTACAAAAGGTAAATAACCATAAGCATAATACAACAGGCATCTATTTCTACCAGCCAAATACAAAAGGAATGACAGTATGGTTTGATGTAGATAAAGGTAAAGTTGATCGCGTAGTAATGGGCTATAGCACTGTAAAACAAGCTATGAAAGAAACAAAATAACTTAACTTGAAAGACACCTCAAAAGTTGGATGATAAATCTCACTTTTGGGGTGTTTTTATGTAAATAATTAAGTTTATAACAGAATTTATGAAATACCCCACACAAAGAAAGACAAAAAAATGATACGTTAAAAGTAAAACATAAATATAGCGTAGGCTGTATAGGGATAGAGGGAGTTTATAATATGAAAAAGAATAAACGTCTAGATCTCATCGCAACGGTAGTTAAGAATAACCGATTTAACAAAAAGGAAGAGATTGCAGATTACATCGATACGCATTTCGGGGTACGCTATAGCGTAACTACGATTTCAAGAGATTTGAAAGAATTAAAGATTTTTAAAGTTCCAGCTGTAAGTAATCAATCCTATTATAAAAAGTTAGATAATACGCAACAAATGGATGCTAAAACGAAACTGCTACATTATTACGACAGTGAAATTAAAAGTATTATAATAAAAGATAGCTACATACTTATCAAAACATCTCCAGGATTTGCGCAATGCATTAATTATTTTATTGATCGAATGAATATTAATGAAATATTAGGGACAGTAGGTGGCAATGACACATTGATGGTACTAACTAATTCTGAAGAAATGGCTAAATATGTGCATTATAAATTATTTAATCATAAATATTCAAATTAATGTATAAAATATAATGTAGATTTACTTTTTTATATTATCTATAATAGAGTGTAACGCACCTAATTTATAATGTTCATAACCTAAGTAGTTATATAAATGTAGATACAAATCACGGGTGTTTATAAATACAGAATGATGCATAAAAAACTTTTTGGTTAGACATCGGCATGTCAACATGAATGAAATATACATAATAATCACTAATCACCTAACATTATTGTATATTCAATCAAAAATATGCATTGAATAACCAAAAAGCATGAATTAACACACATTTACAATGTGAAAACAATCACATAATGAAATATGAAAGCGCTTTATACTCTAGTTGTAGATAAATAAAGGAGGAAATGAATATGACTCAAGGACCTATCCAAGTAAACAGTGAAATCGGCAGATTGAAAACAGTATTACTCAAACGACCTGGTAAAGAACTAGAAAATTTAGTACCAGATCACTTAAGTGGCTTGCTATTCGATGATATTCCTTATTTAAAAGTGGCACAAGAAGAACACGACAAATTTGCACAAACACTTCGTGATGAAGGTGTAGAAGTTGTTTATCTAGAAAAACTAGCAGCTGAAGCCATTGCAGATAAAGATGTGCGTGAACAATTTATTGACGATATTCTTGCAGAATCTCAAAAAACAGTCTTAGGACATGAAGCTGAAATTAAAACATTCTTTGCGACATTATCAGACCAAGAATTAATTGACAAAATTATGGCTGGTGTAAGAAAAGAAGAAATTGAACTTAAAACAACACATCTCGTTGAATATATGGATGATAGATATCCTTTCTATTTAGACCCAATGCCTAACCTTTACTTTACACGTGACCCTCAAGCATCAGTAGGTAGAGGTATGACAATCAACAGAATGTATTGGAGAGCACGTCGTAGAGAATCTCTATTTATGACATACATTCTAAAATATCATCCAAGATTTAAAGATGCAGATGTACCGGTATGGTTAGACAGAAATTCACCATTTAACATCGAAGGTGGCGATGAGTTAATTCTTTCTAAAGATGCTTTAGCCATTGGTATTTCAGAGCGTACATCAGCACAAGCGATTGAACGCTTAGCACGTAATATATTCAAAGATGAATCTACAACATTCAAAAAAGTGATTGCGATTGAAATTCCAAATAGCCGTACGTTCATGCATTTAGATACAGTATTCACAATGATTGACTACGATAAATTCACAGTGCATTCAGCAATTTTCAAAGAAGAAAATAATATGAATTTATTTACAATTGAATACGATGAAGCCAAAGACGACATTAAAATCACACATTCTAATAAACTACGTGAAACGCTAGCAGACGTACTTGGCGTTGAAAAAATCGAGTTTATCCCAACTGGTAATGGTGACGTGATAGACGGCGCACGTGAACAATGGAATGACGGTTCAAACACGCTATGTATACGCCCAGGTGTGGTTGTTACTTATGACCGAAACTACGTATCAAACCAATTACTTCGTGATAAAGGCATTAAAGTGCTTGAAATTACTGGTAGTGAACTTGTTCGTGGACGTG
The DNA here is from genome assembly GCF_006094395.1 of Staphylococcus haemolyticus. NCBI lineage: Bacteria > Bacillati > Bacillota > Bacilli > Caryophanales > Staphylococcaceae > Staphylococcus > Staphylococcus haemolyticus. The sequence continues at coordinate 324,478 of NZ_CP035291.1, forward strand.
GGGGCCCAAGATGTATGAGCCAACCATTATTTAGAGAAGATATTTAAAGTATTTCGAGCAAACGTAAGGACTTTTTTGAAAAATACATCGCAGGGAAAGTGATGTAGAAATATAACACAAGGAGAAGGGTTTGAAGCAGGATTACCAGACAATTGAATAATGATGCTTCAAGCCCTTAATTTAAAAGTAATCCTCCTTAGAAGGGGAAATGAATTATGAATGAATCAGACACAAACAAACTTGGTAAAACGTCACTTATTGGTTTAGTCATTGGTTCTATGATTGGTGGCGGTGCGTTCAATATCATTTCTGATATGGGTGGTCAAGCCGGTGGTTTAGCAATTATGATTGGATGGATTATTACCGCAATCGGAATGATTTCACTCGCATTTGTCTTCCAAAACCTCACTAATGTAAGACCGGACTTAGAAGGTGGAATTTACAGTTATGCACAGGCTGGATTTGGCGACTTTATTGGTTTCTCAAGTGCTTGGGGCTACTGGTTTGCTGCGTTTCTAGGTAACGTAGCCTATGCAACATTATTGATGTCAGCAGTAGGTAACTTCTTCCCAATCTTCAAAGGTGGTAATACGCTACCAAGTATTATCGTCGCTTCTTTCTTATTATGGGGTGTGCACTTCTTAATACTTAGAGGTGTTGAAACCGCAGCTTTTATCAATAGTATTGTAACTGTTGCAAAGTTAATTCCTATATTCTTAGTCATCATTTGTATGATTGTAGTATTTAATTTCGATACATTTAAAGCAGGGTTCTACGGAATGACAAGCGGTGGTACAGGTATATTTAGTTGGGGCGATACAATGTCTCAAGTTAAGAGTACAATGCTTGTAACCGTATGGGTGTTCACTGGTATTGAAGGTGCAGTGGTATTCTCAGGTCGTGCTAAATCGAAAAAAGACGTAGGTACTGCTACAGTAATTGGACTTGTTTCAGTACTTGTTATTTACTTCTTAATGACTGTATTGGCACAAGGCGTCATTCAACAAAATCAAATTGCTGATCTTGCAAGCCCATCAATGGCACAAGTGTTAGAACATATCGTTGGTCATTGGGGTTCAGTACTCGTTAACATTGGTTTAATTATTTCTGTTTTAGGTGCATGGCTTGGTTGGACATTACTAGCTGGTGAGCTACCATTTATAGTGGCTAAAGATGGCTTGTTCCCGAAATGGTTTGCTAAAGAAAATAAAAATAAAGCACCAATCAATGCATTATTAATTACAAACATTCTAGTACAAATATTCTTAATTAGCATGTTATTTACAGATAGTGCATATCAATTTGCGTTTTCACTTGCATCAAGCGCGATTTTAATTCCGTATATGTTTAGTGCCTTTTATCAATTAAAATACACAATTGAGCATAAAGGACACGCTACAGTGAAACAATGGGCAATCGGTATTATTGCATCAATCTATGCGATATGGCTTGTGTACGCTGCAGGTATTGATTACTTGTTATTAACCATGTTGCTCTACATCCCTGGTCTATTTGTTTATCGTTTCGTACAACGTAATAACCATAAACCATTAACGAAAGGTGACTATATCTTGTTTGCAGTCATTATCATACTTGCAATAATAGGTATCACTCGCTTAGCGATGGGAAGCGTTTCAGTATTCTAATAAAAAGTTTTAAAAGATTTAGGAGTGTATCTCAATGGCCGGAAAGACATATATCAACAACAGAGATAATGATTTAAGTGAAGGACTCAAACAATTAGCGTCTTACTTAAATATTCCAACAGGTGTCATTCAAGCTTTCAAGAGTGAATGTTTCGTGCGACGTTACAATAAAGGACAAATCATATATTATTCATCTGATCAGCCCACCTATGTGTATTTGTTACTAGACGGTATTGTTTTGCGTGAAACAATTAATGAAGATGGGGACGCTTATCGTAAGCTTAATAAAGAGCAGCTATTATTTCCGTTAAATCATCTCTTTCGAAAAATTGAATTAAACGAGATGTGCACAGCTATAACACCATGTAATGTAATAGGCATACCTAAAGATATGTTGGAATATCTTTGTAAAAATCATGACGACATATTTGTTACACTGTTCGAAAAGTTAAATAACGAACTTGAACTGCTAATGGAATACAATATGGCATTAACCACAAAGTTGGCGAGAGAACGCATTGAGAAAGTACTATATTATTTATGTCATGCAATAGCATACGATCATGATGAATTCTACGAAATTAAACATATCATGACCATTCAACTACTAAGTGATTTAGCAGGTATTTCACGTGAAACAACAGGCCATATTGTACATGAACTAAAAGAAGAGAAAAAATTGATAAAAAATGGCAAAAATTGGATGATTATAAAGTAGTAAATAAGACACAAAGCCCCTTTATATACGAAAAGCGTTTATATTAAACTACCAAACCGATATAAACACAATAATTGCTACTTAAGACGTTGGTGACATCACTAACGTCTTTTTGCATGCTTGGGTAACACCTTTTTCAGAAAAAGTGTAAAATAGATATAATCATTTATTATTAGAAGGGGCGACAATCAACATGGCACTCATGACAATCAATTACTTATCACCATCTTTAGGTATGCAACAATCATTTGTAGCAATTATTCCAGAAGACGGCAGTTTCTTCGACGAAACACAATCACCTAAATCTTATAAATCACTAATGCTATTGCATGGATTATCAAGTGATGCAACGTCGTATACACGCTTTACCAGTGTTGAGCGATATGCAGATGAACATCAATTATCTATCATTATGCCGAATGCAGATCATAGTGGCTATGCAAATATGACGTACGGTCATAGTTATTATGATCATATATTGGAAGTGTATCACTATGCACATAAGCTACTTCCACTATCACCAAAACGTGAAGATAATTTTATTGCAGGTCATTCAATGGGTGGTTATGGCACGATGAAATTTGCATTAACACAAGGAAGACTCTTCTCTAAAGCATCTCCATTATCTGCTGTCTTTCAAGCGCAAGGGTTAATGCAACTTGATTATCCAGATTTCGCACCGAAAGCAATTACAGGGGAAGATACAAATATCAAAGATACTGAACTCGATACATATCATTTAGTTGATGAAGCGGTCGAAAAAGGATTAACCATACCTAAGTTGTTGATTCAATGTGGTACAGAAGATTTCTTATATGAAGATAATCAACAATTTATGACATACTTGGATGATAAAGGAATTGACTATCAATATGAAGAAGGTCCTGGAGAACATGATTATGCATTCTGGGATAAGGCCATCAAACGCACAATTGAATGGTTAGTAGAAGAATAGGAATGAAAATGAATTTGGAATCAAAATGATGAATAATAGGGAGTGGGACAGAATTCTTTTTAAATTCGTCGTCCCCCCCCCCGCAAGGATGACTAGAACTGAAAAAAGCTTGATTTAAGCGCATTTTCAGTTCAGTCAGCTACTGCGAATTTGCAAAATAGCATCATCATATTATTTATGTCCCAGGCTCTTTTTGACATATTTAAAATGTTGAATATCTAACTTGAGTGATTGACAAAAATGTAGCGACAACCTATCATAAATAATGAAAACGTTTTCATTAAAGGTGGTACTATGGCAACAATTAAAGATGTAGCTCAGAGAGCAGGATTATCTATATCGACGGTTTCAAGATATTTAAATCATCATCCTTATATTTCTGAGGATAAGAAAATTAAAATCCAACAAGCGATGGATGAACTTGATTATGTGCCTAATTCAGTCGCTATGCAATTGCGTTCCAACAAGTCGTATACGATTGGTATCATCGTACCTAGAATTACGAATCCATATTTCGCGTATTTGATTGATGCAATTGATAAAGAAATTAAAGGTACACCATATCATACGTTAATCATGCAAACATATAATAATAAAGAAGAGGAATTAAGATTATTAAATATGTTTAAGCAAAGACACATTGCTGGTGTGATTATGGGTGCACTTGAAAATGACATAGAAGTTTTAGAGACGTATACGAAATATGGACCTATTATTTTATCGGCAGATCAATCAATGCAGTCTGATAAAGTAAAGATTATACATACCAACCAACGTCAAACGACGTACGATGCCATTCAATACTTAATTAATAAAGGATATCGAAACATAGCTTATTGCACGGACAATAGTTACTATGATCATTGTTTTAATAAACCTAGAAATGTCGGATTTAGAGTAGCGATGAAAGATAATGGTCTAGATATTAGAAATGAATGGATTTTTAATAATGTTCGTACAATTGAAGATGGTGAGCAGATAGGGAAAATATTGTTGCGGCAAGAACAGTTACCAGATGCTATATTTACAGGTAGCGATGAAGTGGCATTAGGGTTAATGCACTTTATGACTGCCCATCAAATAGATATTCCTAACCAAATCGCCATTATGGGATATGATAACCAACCCATTTCTAGTTTGTTGAAGATTCCATTATCGACAGTCAATCAACCAGTCAATGACATTGGTAAGCAATTGATTAACTATTTATTGGCATTACTTGAAGAGACAGAATTTAAAAGCAAAGATGATGTATTAAAATTAAATATCGTAGAACGACAAAGCACATAAATAGAGCCTTCCATTTCGAATTTTAAACGAAGTGGAAGGCTTGTTTCTATTTATAAATCAAACAAGGATACTTGAATATTGTAAGTAATCATCGTTATGTGTAAAATGTAAATAACATCTATGTATAATACATGTAAAAGTTAATAAGGGGATGAGTAGCATGGTAAATGTAAAAAAACAAAGAATGAAAATTTACGTACTAGACAATGGACGCATGAAGATGGATAAAAACTTGATGATTGCTAATTCAAACCAAGCGACGATGGATAATCCAAATCAGCCTAATGAAATGCATGAATTTCCTATTTACACTGTATTCATTGATCATCCTGAAGCAAAGATTTTATTTGATACAGCATGTAATCCAAATGCTATGGGAGATAATGGGCGTTGGATTACAGCAACACAAAAAGCGTTTCCATACTTTGCTGACGAAGCATGTCATTTACCTAATCGACTTGAACAAATTGGCATAGACCTTAAAGATGTTGATATTGTTGTGGCCTCTCACTTGCACTTAGATCATGCAGGATGTCTTGAATACTTTACAAATGCGACTGTCATAGTGCATAACGATGAACTCAACGGGACAATGCAATCTTATGCACGTAACCAAAAAGAAGGTGCGTATATATGGGCGGATATAGACGCATGGATTAAAAACGATTTAACTTGGAAGACTATGAAACGAGATGAAGATTATTTAAAACTCGTAGATGGCGTTAAGGTCTTGAATTTTGGCAGTGGTCATGCATGGGGCATGATTGGCTTAGAAATTGAAACTGAAGAACTTGGAACAATTATTCTCGCCTCAGATGCTATTTATACGAAAGAAAGTATGGAACCAACACTTAAACCTCCAGGTATCTTGTATGATTCGGTTGGGTGGACAAATTCTGTAGAAAAGATAAAAAAATTAGCAGCAGAGAAAAATGCACAAATTTGGTTTGGCCACGATGGAGAACAATTTGCTAAATTTCGAAAATCAACAGACGGATATTATGAATAGGGACTTTCAAGGGAGTGTTTAATTATGAAAACAAGAGCAGCAGTATTATATGAAATGGAAGCATCTCAACCTTATAAAGAATCGAAACCTTTAAAAATTGAGAGCTTAGAGTTAGAAGATCCTCATGAGCATGAAGTATTGCTAAAAATACATGCAGCAGGGATATGCCATTCAGACTTATCAGTAATTAACGGCAGTAGACCTCGACCTTTACCGATGGCACTTGGTCATGAGGCAACTGGCGAGGTATTAAAAGTTGGAAGTAGTGTCACAAGGGTGAAAGAAGGTGACCATGTAGTTTGTACCTTCATTCCAAGCTGTGGTAAATGTATACCATGTAAAGAAGGACGTCCAGCTTTGTGTGAAAATGGAGCTAAAGCAAATGAAAAAGGCGAAATGTTAGAAGGAGGTATTCGATTATCTAATGAAGATGGACAAGTATATCATCATTTAGGCGTCTCTGGATTTGCAGAACACGCAGTGGTTTCTGAAAATTCTATTGTAAAAATCAGTAATGAAATACCATTTGAACGTGCAGCAGTATTTGGCTGTGCTGTCATTACAGGTATTGGTGCTGTGATGAATACAGCTCAAATTCGTCCAGGTAGTAATGTTGCTGTGGTTGGACTAGGTGGTATAGGATTAAATGCCATTATTGGTGCTAAGTTAGCAGGTGCAAATGAAATTATTGCACTAGATATTAATGAAGACAAATTTGATTTAGCTAAGCAGTTTGGAGCTACCGCGACATTTAACTCTAGTGATGATGATATAGATGAACAAATTAAAGAATATGTACCTGGCGGAGTAGAATATGCATTTGAAACAGCAGGGGTTGTTCCTGCAATGCAAGTCGCTTATAGAATTACTAAACGAGGGGGTACTACAGTAACAACGGGCTTACCTCATCCTAAAGATGAATTCTCATTTCCTCAAGTAACATTAGCTGCAGAAGAACGGACAGTTAAAGGTTCTTATGTAGGAAGCTGTGTTCCTGATAGAGATATTCCTCGTTTTGTAAGTTTATATAAACAAGGAAGATTAAACATTGATCCACTCATTAGTGAAGTGATTACTCTAGATGATATCAATGAAGGATTTGATAAATTAGCTAGTGGTGATGTCGGTAGAATTATTGTTAAAATGCATTGATTGAAATTAAAATTTGAGACTGAATAACGAAAAGTCCTCTATTTCAAATGAATGAAGTAGAGGACCTTTGTTGTATAAAGTCAAAATTAAAGTGTTTTCTCCACTTTCAAATAAACAATCAACATATACCATACCATTACGACGAACTCTATGCCTAAACCGGTCATAATGATAGCGTCAGTACTTCTCATAATACCTACAATTTCAATTACGAGTCCGATAATTCCAAACAGTAATAAAACCCATAAGTATTTTAGAGAATAGATGCCATATTGTTTTTGTGCTTTAATCCAATTGCGATCATTGGCCATGGACTTCTTTGTTCGATAACCATACCAACCGTTGCGCTCGGTAGGTGGATGGCATTTAAAGATGTAACCAACGCACCCCATAATGATACTTAGTGGTAATAATATCATGTTATAACTCCCTTAATAATTTATCGACTATACAACTAAACGATATATTAAAAATTTTTCTTATTCAAATTGCATTAAAATTAGTAATTGTCTAAAATAAAAATTAAAGAGTTCGTTAATAAATGTTATGCAACTCAACAAAATTATGTTTTGAATATAAAAGACGCTAATAATCTTCATTGAAAGAAGGCGTACTTAGTGGTTAAGTATTATGTTAGTTGTATAGTACTATTTTTTACTTTTGCAATTCTCTGTGGCATGGCACTGGCTGAAGATGTTACTGATGAAGCATCAGTGGTTGCAGTAGGAGATAATTTAATACACCCTGTTGTTTATAATGATGCACTGCAACAAGATGGGTCATTCGATTTTAAACAAATGTATTCACATATTAAGAACGACATACAATCACCTGACCTTGCATTTATTAATCAAGAATCTCCATTAGGTGGGGATGATCGCCCATTTTCAGGATTTAAGAACTTCAATACTCCGAGTCAGATTGCTCAAGATGTTGTCGAAACCGGCTTTGATATGGTCAATGGTGCCAATAATCATTCCTTGGATCAAGGTGATGAAGGTGTCTTAAATCATCTCAAGACATGGAATAAGTTTGATAAACAAGTTTTATTTACAGGTATTTTTAATTCGGAAAAGGATGCTCAAACGATACCGGTCATGACTGTGAATGGAATCAAGGTGAGTTTATTAAGTTATACATATGGTACGAATGAAATGACATCACAATATCCTTACACGATTAAAAAGTTTGATGAAAGGACGATTCAACGAGATGTAAGACAAGCAAAAAAGCAGAGTGATGTCGTAATGGTGTCTGCTCATTGGGGATTGGAAAATCACCACCAACCGAATCATACGCAAAAGAAGTATGCACAATTATTTGCGGATGAGGGTGTAGATGTTGTCATTGGTACACACCCACATGTCATTCAACCGGTTAAATGGGTGAAGAGTAAGCGTGATCATCATCAAACACTTGTCGCATATTCATTAGGTAACTTTCTGAATGGACAAGATACTGGAAATGAACATAATCAATTATTAGGAAGACTAAATTTTGATATAGTTAAAGCGCCTAAAGGTGCACACATTGAAAATGTGAAGTGGACGAGTATGGTCAATCATTATCAACAGTGGGATCCTACGAATAAAGACACGAGACATGATTTTGAAGTGTATAATTTAGATGATTATAATGAGAAATTAGCTCAACAACATAGATTAAGAAACGATAAGAAAAGTCAATGGGATATAAAACATCTACAAGATATCACGAAAGATGTCATTGATTCTGAATACTTGGATGAAAAGAGTATATAACGAACAGGGCTAATGTTACCGTCAATATGACGTTACATTAGCCTTGATTCATGCAGTTTAATTATTCAAAATGGTTCCTTTATTGGCAACGATAGTTTGGTTTTCTCCGACGTCTTCCATTACTAAAGCTTGAGCACCTATTTTAGCATTGTCTCCAATTAGTACATTATCCCCTATAACAGGTGTTCCATGCTTTCCGCGTCCACCCATGGTAACATTTTGAAGAATCTTACAATTTTTCCCAATAATCGTTCTTTCATGTATAACGCATCCCAATCCGCTATGAGCAAAGCGTGTGCCCTCACCAATTTTTACACTTCTTGGGATGTCTGTTGCAAAAATTAAACGATTCATTTGTTGCATAGCTCTAGGTATGACTGGGATATTTTTATTATATAGTTTAGTCATTAAAAATACTGATTTATTCATTAAAGACATTAACATTCCCCTCCACTTTAAATATAAATAACTTTTTATTAATCATCAATATGTAAAGTGTATATTTAATTAAACATATTTATAAATAAAGTTTATTGTTCAATGAAAAGACACTAAACTGATATTTGAGTTTAGTGTCTTGATAAAATAATTATTCTATTTGTTTTGTGCTGCAAAGGCTTTTGAAATGTCGCGGAGTTTAGCTGGTGCGTCATCCCATTTCATTGTGACTTCGGTGAAGTGTAATTGCTCTGGAGCAGCGTTAATAGCATCAAAGACGTTCTGTAAGTCATTAGAAGTCTTCACGTCATGAACAACAACGTTATCACCACCGAACACTTTAGGTAATGCTTTATAATCCCACATACGGATATCATTGTACGTTTCTTCCATACCGTGGATTAAACGTTCTACTGTATAACCATCGTTATTAATCACGAAGATAATCGGTTTAATATCTTGGCGAATCATCGTAGATAACTCTTGAACTGTAAGTTGTAATGAGCCATCCCCGATTAATAAGATGTTACGGCGATTTGGATCAGCCATTTGCGTACCTAAAGTAGCTGGTAGTGTATAACCGATAGAACCCCATAATGGTTGTCCTATAAACGTCATGTCTTTCGGTAAAGCTAAATCATAAGCACCGAAGAATGATGTACCTTGTTCGGCTAATAAGACATCATCATCTTTAATAAAGTGTTGCATCATATCAAAGTATGTTGATTGCGTTAAGATATCATCTGATAATGCGACTTCTTTTGATGACCCTTTTTCAAAAGGAGGGAACGTACCCTCATATCGATAATCAATGGTATTAAGACTATCAATTAAGCTAGGTAGCGTCACATCTTCAGCAACCGTTTCATTCAATTTAAAGTTATGATGATTAAGCATAACGACGTCATCAATATCAAATTCATAAGAAAAACCAGCTGTAGCTGAGTCAGTTAATTTAGCACCAATATTTAAAATAGCATCACTGTTATCTACATAATCTTTAATTTGGTCTTCTGCAATTTTGCCATCGTAAATGCCAATATAATAGGGATTCTTTTCGTTGAACGCCCCTTTACCTAATGATAATTGAGCGACTGGAATATGTGTTTGATTAACAAATTGCTCAAGTGCTTTGTGTAAGTGGAAACTGTTGATTTCATGACCTGTGATAATGACTGGCTGTGACGCAGAGCGTAGTTTGTCAGCGACCATATCGATATAGCGCTCAACATTTACGTCTGCAGTTGGTGCGACATCATACTCTGAATCTACCTCTATTTCAGTCATTGCAACATCAATAGGAAGATGAATGTGCACGGGGCGGCGTTCATGAATAGCAGCATTGATGACTCTAGGAATTTCAGTTGTGGCATTCTCAGCAGTAATGTATGCTTGTGCAGTCGTAATATGTTCAAACATCTTCTGATAGCTATCGAAACGACCTTCACCTAATGAGTGATGCACATATTTACCGGCTTGTTCTACTGATTGTGTTGGTGCACCTGTAATCGCAATGACAGGAACACGTTCAGCATACGAACCTGCGATACCGTTGACAGCACTTAATTCACCTACACCAAATGTCGTAACAAGCACGCCTAGTCCATTGATACGTGCATAGCCATCTGCAGCATAACTCCCATTAAGTTCATTGGTTGTGCCAACCCATTCCACACCGTCATGACGCACGATGTCATCTAGAAATGTTAGGTTGAAATCGCCAGGAACACCAAATATTTTATCGACACCTGCACGATGTACTGCATCCATTAAGTATTGTCCTACACGTTGTTTCATATTCATTCCACCTTTATTTATAAATTAGAATACACTTACAATATAATTACATTAAATAATAAAGTCAATTGCGTTGACCTTTTTTCGACTGTTTTTTGAAAATTGATTATAATGTGTATAATCATTCATAAATGGAAAAGGAAAGAAGTCTATGGATAGTAATAAAAATGATTATGAGCATATGTTATTTTACTTCGCATATAAGACATTTATAAAAACGGCAGATGAAATTATTGAAAAATACGACATGAGTCGTCAGCACCATCGCTTTTTATTCTTTATTAATAAATTGCCTGGTATTACCATTAAGCAATTATTAAAGACATTAGAAATCTCGAAGCAAGGATCACATGCGACGTTGCGTAAATTGAAGGAAGAAGGGTTAATTGTTGAACAAACATCTGAAGAAGATCGACGTGTGAAACAATTATTTCCAACGCCTAAAGGCAGTAAGTTAGTTGATAAATTAAATAAAGCACAAAATGAATTAATGCAGAGTACGTTTCAAAAGGTAGGACATGATTGGTATGACATCATGGAAGAATTATCGAATTACAGAGAAGGATTTCAAGATATTCAGCATTTGAAAGATGAGAAGTAAATAGGACTGAATAAGAAAAAGGCATTGCGTAAATGACTACGCAATGCCTTTTAATATGATTATTAGAAGTTTTTACCCATTTCTTGTGCTTCAGCAATTGAAGCGGCTTTAATTTCTTCTGTTCTCTCTGGTTCCGCATTATGACCTTCAATAATTACATTTTCATATGAAGGTACACCTAAGAATGTCATGATTGTTCTTAAGTAACGGTCGCCACTTTCAACATCTGCAGCTGGGCCTTCTGAGTAGAAACCACCACGTGATTGAATGTGTAAAACTTTTTTATCTGTTAAAAGACCTTGAGGACCTTCAGCAGTGTATTTGAATGTTTTACCAGCGATTGAAATTGCATCAATGTACGCTTTCAATACAGGTGGGAATGATAAGTTCCACATTGGTGAAACGAATACATATTTGTCAGCTGAAAGGAATTCTTCTAAAATTTCACTGAAACGATCTACTTTTTGTTGCTCTTCTTTAGTAAGATCGTCACCATTTCTTAATTTACCCCAACCAGTTAATACATCTTTATCAATAACTGGAATATCTTCTTTGAATAAATCAATATGTTTCACTTCATCACTAGCGTGATTTTCTTTGTATGATTCAATAAATGCTTTACCAGCAGCCATAGAATTAGAAGCTAATTCATCTAATGGGTGAGCTGTAATGTATAATAATTTTGCTACAGTCGTGCACCTCAAATATATTTATTTCGAAATCGATATAATTAATATACTCGATTTTTAAAATAATACAATACTTTTCATGAAAAATCAGACCAATGGTGTATAAGATAGTGAAACGTGACTTTAAAAATGAACAATTTTAAGTGTATAATATAGGTAAATTTAGATTTAAATATTTAAGAAATCTAATAAATGTAGAACCTTAAAGGAGTGACAGACATGAAGGGATTATTAATTACAGTAGTTTTAGGCGTAGCTGCATATGTTGGTTTCAAAAAATACCAAAACAAAGTAAACGAAATGCCAAATATTGAATATTAATGTTTTGAGAGCGGGACAGAAATTAAAATAATTTCATTGTCTCGCCCCAGCAAAGATGGCTAGGTTTGAAAAAAACTTGATTTAAGCGCATTTTCAAATCAGTCAGCTACTGCTAAAATGATAAATTAGGCTGAGACATTTTTTGTCCAGCCTCTTTTTTGTATGTATTGTTGGGAAATTAGAAGACATGTAATGATGTGTTAAAAATAAGTTTTTTAAAATATAAAATAATTTATCTCATGTGGACATATATTGACCGTTCAAAATTGTATAATGTACGGATAAAGAAACCTGAATGATGCAATCGGAATTGTTGAGAAATAAACTTAGTTATTTGAAAAACTGCACTGTTATTATTGATGTAGTTCATTTGTTGCGTATTTACATGATATTTACACTATATTAAAGTTATATTTGAATAAATATTATATGATAAAACGAATTGGTTTTATTTTAAAATGTGATTAACCATTAAATGAAATGACTATCAAAATTTTTTATAATTATAAAAAATTCTAGTGATTATATTTTAATATTTTGTTGTAAAAATCATGTTAAAAATATAAAATTACTAACGAAATCAGTTATTGGAGGTTAACATGGAAAATACATTGGATTTTACAAAAATATGGGAAATCATTAAGAAAAATTGGAAGTTATTAGTATTGTTACCAATTGTTTTCTTACTTATTAGTTTAGTTTACACATTTTTTATAGCTAGCCCTAAGTATGAGGCTTCTACACAAGTACTTGTTAATGAGAAAGAAAAAGATAAAGATATGATGGCGCAACAAGTACAAAGTAACATTCAATTAGTTAATACATATTCAGAAATTTTAAAAAGTCCTAGAATCTTAGATGAAGTAGCAAAGGACCATAAAGAATATTCAACATCTCAATTAAATAAAATGGTGTCAGTTAATACTGAAGCTGAATCTCAAATATTAAATTTAAGCGTGAGAGCGAATAGTGAAGAAAAATCAGAAAAAATCACAAATGATGTAGCCAAAGTATTTAAAAAGCAAATTCCAGACATTATGAACGTTGATAACGTGACGGTTTTATCTAGTGCAGATGGAACTGCTTCAAAAGTATCTCCTAAAACATTGGTTAATATTGTTGGAAGCTTATTGTTGGGGTTAATTGTAGCGGCTATTATCATTGCACTTAAGGAAATATTTGATAAGAGAATTAGAACTGAAGAAGACGTTGAAAAAGAACTTGAAATACCAGTACTAGGATCTATTCCTATGATTAAGTAATTAAGGAGATTAGTAATTATGGCAAAAAAAGAAGTTAAAAAAGAATTAGAAACGCCTCTTTACGCACATGATAAACCCAAATCTATAACTAGTGAAAAATTTAGAGGTATTCGTTCAAACATTATGTTCTCTAGTGCTAATAACGAGATTAAAAGTATTATTGTAACTTCAGAGAAACCTGCTTCAGGTAAAAGTATTGTTTCAGCTAACATTGCAGTAACATATGCTCAAGCTGGATATAAAACTTTGATTATAGACGGTGATATGCGTAAGCCTACACAACAATATAATTTCGAAACAGCAAACTATGATGGTCTTTCCAATTTAATCATTGGCAAAAGTGATTTTGATAAAGCAATTCGTAGTACAAGAGTAGAGAATTTGGATTTATTGACATCTGGTCCAGTACCACCTAATCCATCTGAGTTAATTGCATCGAATAGATTTAAGGATATTTATAATCAGTTAATGGATATGTATGATTTCATTTTAATTGATACACCACCAGTTACTTCTGTGACAGATGCTCAAGTATTTTTACAAATCGTTAAAGATTGCGTAATGATTATTGATACTGAAAAAAATAATAAAAATGAAATCAAAAAAGCAAAACAATTGATAGAGCAAGCTGATGGACACATTATTGGTGCCGTTTTGAATAAAACAGCAACGGACAAAACATCTAACTATTATAACTACTATGGAGATGAAGATTAAAATGATAGACATTCATAATCATATATTAATAGATGTTGATGACGGCCCAAAAAATAAAGAGGAAATGCTTAAATTACTTAAACAGGCAAAAGGTGAAGGGGTTACTAAAATTATTGCAACCCCTCATCATTTAAGCCCTACGTTTAATAATGAGTATCAAATAGTAGAAAGTAAACTACATGAATTATTGGATTTAAAAGAAGTTAAAGAATTAGGGATTAAGATTTATCCAGGGCAAGAAATTAGAATAAGTGATCAGATCATTCTGCAACTAGAAAAAGACGAGGCTATTGGGTTGAACCATTCGAAGTACTTGTTAATCGAGTTTCCTTCTGGAGGGGTTCCACACTATACGAATCGTCTTTTCTTTGAATTACAATCAAAAGGCTATGTACCAATTATTGCTCATCCTGAACGTAATAAAGAGATTAGTCAAAACTTGGACGTTTTATTTGATTTAGTTAACGGTGGAGCGCTAAGTCAACTTACTTCTGCTTCCTTAATAGGTAAACATGGTAAGAAATTACAAAAGGTTTCAATTCAAATGATTGAAAACAACCTAGTTCATTTTATAGCTTCAGATGCACATCACGATACCAATAGACCCTTCATATTGGAGAGTTTATTTAATGATAAAAAGCTGGACAAGTATCAAGAGCAAATTAAGCAATTAATCAATAACGCTCAACAAGTTATTGAAAATAAAGAAATAAGAAAAAAACAACCAACCCAAGATTATAAGCAAAAGAAACTATTTGGCCTGTTTTAACACAAGGAGAGTAAGTTAGGAGGAGAGACGTGGATAAATTAAGTGCAAGAGGACGTCTTCTAATATTAATTATAATCGATTCATTAATTGTAGCTTTTTCAGTTTTTATCTGCTATACCATTTTACAACCTTATTTTGAAGGGTATTCACATAAAATTTTGATTTTAACATCATTAATTTTATTGGTTTCTCATCATGTATTTGCATATATATTTAATTTGTACCATCGTGCTTGGGAGTATGCCAGTGTTAATGAATTGCTACTAATAGTTGAAGCTGTGACATGTTCAATATTAGCGACTATAGTTTTAATACCAATTTTCACAGGACATCCTCCGTTCTTCAGATTATATCTAATTACATGGATGATGCATTTAATTTTAATTGGTGGCTCACGAATATCATGGCGAATTGGACGAAGTTTTGTAGTAGGTAAACAAAAAAAGAAAAAACCAACACTTATCGTAGGGGCAGGCCGAGGAGGTTCATTGCTAATAAGACAAATGTTAAGAAGCCCGGAAATGGGACTTGAACCAGTATTGGCAGTAGATGATGACCCACAAAAGCGTAAATTGACGATTGCTGAAGGCGTTAAAGTGCAAGGTAAAGTTGATGATATTCCTAACTTAGTTAATAAGTTTAGAATTAAAAGGATTATCATTGCAATTCCAACTTTAAGTCCTACGAGACTAAAAGAAATTAATGATATTTGTAATAGTACAGGGATAGAGTTATTTAAAATGCCTAGTATAGAACAAGTACTATCAGGTGAATTGGAAGTAAACCAACTTAAGCGCGTAGAAGTCGAAGACTTACTTGGGCGTGAACCAGTTGAACTTGATATGGCTATGATTTCTAAGGAATTAACACATAAAACAATTCTTGTCACAGGTGCAGGTGGTTCAATTGGATCAGAAATTTGTAGACAAGTTTGTAAATTCCAACCAGAACGTATTTTATTATTAGGTCATGGTGAAAATAGTATTTATTTAATTCATCAAGAACTTAGCAATATGTATAAAGATAAAATTGAAATAATACCGTTAATTGCGGATGTGCAAAATTCTACGCGCATGAGTGAGATTATGAACGAATATAAACCATATGCAGTCTATCATGCAGCAGCACATAAACATGTTCCGTTAATGGAATATAACCCACCTGAAGCATTTAGAAATAACGTTCTAGGAACTCGAAATACTGCATATGCTGCTAAAAAAGCAGGCGTAAGAAAATTTGTCATGGTATCAACAGATAAAGCAGTGAATCCCCCAAATGTTATGGGAGCATCAAAAAGAATGGCAGAAATGGTTATTCAGAACCTTAATGAAGAAAATGGATATACTGACTTTGTAGCAGTTCGATTCGGAAATGTTTTGGGATCTCGTGGCTCGGTGATTCCGTTGTTTAAAAAGCAAATTGCTGCTGGTGGTCCAGTTACTGTTACACATCCAGATATGACAAGATATTTTATGACTATACCAGAAGCATCTAGACTAGTACTACAAGCAGGTGCTTTAGCTCAGGGAGGCGAAGTTTTCGTGCTTGATATGGGTGAACCCGTTAAAATTGTTGATTTAGCACGTAATTTAATTAGATTAAGTGGTAAATCAGAAGAAGAAATAGGAATTCAGTTTTCAGGTATTAGACCTGGAGAAAAACTTTATGAAGAATTATTAAATGAAAATGAAATACATCCTGAACAAGTGTATGAAAAAATATATAGAGGTAAAACAACTACACCTCCTAAAGAGGAAATAGATGAAGCTATTGATTATTTAGAAACACATAACACTGAAATTAAAGACAAATTAATTAATTTAGCGAATGGGAAGTATTAATTATGGTAAATGTTTATAGAATTATAATTATAGTTTTATCGATTTTCAGTATTATAGCTTCTCTAGTTAGTTCATCTAACATTCCAAATAATTTAGTACTTATTCCTTTAATATTTTTAATTTTGTTTGTTGTATTTCCTTCATTTAGTAGATATATGTTTAACAACTTAGGAATAACTGTAATTAATTTTACAATGTTATTAAGATATGTTGTATCGCCGTTGTTAATGGCTATTTATGGATCGGATATTCAAATTGGATCGTCCGTCTCGATGGTTATCCAGGGACAAGCAGTTAATTTAATGCTTTATGAAATGATTGTATTATTTGTTGTTTTTGCAATTTTTCATAAGTACTTTTATTCAAATAAAAATGAATTTCAAAATGTCAAATCAAGACCTAACTTGTTTGGATGGATATTCGTTATTTTCACACTGACATTAGTTGCATTATTTCCAACCTCTATAGGACGATATGCATTTATTTGGTCAGCATCTGAATTGAACAATGATGTAACAGCAGACGTTGGATTGACAGCACTGTTAGTTCAAATTGCTCAAATTGTTATAACAGTGGGTTTATTAAATATAATTTATAAGTTCTATGAAAGAAAACCAAATATATTATATCTATTTCTTTCATTACTAGTAATTATGATATCTGCTTCATTCATTATTGGGACAAGTAGATCGAGTATTGTCATTCCACTAATTACAGGTTTATTTACTGTGTTTATATTATATAAAAACTATAGAAAATTGATTATTACTCTGTCAGCGATTTTGAGTTTACTAGTTATTAGTGTATCAACACTTTTAAAACAGAATACAAATGTTGTGACTGCAAGAGGATTGTATCATTCAGCTGGAGCTATAGAGAATTTTAATACAGATGTTCAAATTTATTTTTCAGGATTAATAAATATAGGTCATTCGATTGAAAGTTCTTTTGTTTACAGCCCTTTCCAAATAAATGGGGTTTTAGGTGATATCACTCATTCCGTTATTTTTGTTAACTCATTCTTTACTAATTTTCAAAGTGCATTAGTTACTTTTAATGATATGTTTTATAAAAAAGTAGGAGTAAGTGACCAAATTCTTCCACTGCTAGGACAAGGTTATCTATATTTTGGAGCAATTTTATCACCAATTTTTTCAATAATTGTACTTTTAGTTGTAATGTTGTTAGATAAAAACATTCATAATAGTAACTCAGTTTTTACATTATACGTTTATGCTTATTTATGTTTGAAATTTTCTTTATTTTTTATGTCAAACGCAACCATATTACTTTCATTCTTTACAAACTTCTTCTTAGTTTTATTAGTAATCGCGATTTTAAACAAAAAAATTGTAGTTAGAAGGAAATTAGAATGAATATTGGAAGAAAAGATGTATTATGGGGATATGTAAGTTTATTACTAGTCCAAGGAATAAATGTCATATTACTACCTGTCATATTAAAATTTTTAAATTCTGCTGAACTTGGTGTTTGGTATACGTTTACTTCATTATATGGTTTAGCTATGCTTATTGATTTTGGATTTCAAACTATTATAACGAGAAATGTGAGTTATCTTTGGTCTGGTGCTCAAAACGTTAAAAGTGAAGGCTTCGAAACTGTTAAAGATGAGAATGCAAAAATGAATATTCCATATTTCATTAAAGTGATTTCAGCAGTAAAATTTATTTATACTTCAATGGGCACAATCATATTTGCGCTATTTATTTCGATTGGAACATGGTACATGGTAACTATTAATAATGGAGAAATTAAAATGGAAACCATGTTAATTTCATGGGCATTTTATATGATTTCAATTGTTTTAAATATTAGTTTTTCGTATTGGAATTCAGTTTTAAAAGGTATAGGAGCAATTAAGACATATAATCAAATTTTGGTTGTAACAAAAGGAACACAATTAATCCTATCTATTTTATTTTTAATGATAGGTTTAGGATTAATTGGAGTATCCGTTGCTTACTTTATCTCAGTAGTGGTAAATAGAATTTTACAATCAGTAGCATATTATAAATATTCGTCTGAAACTCAAAAGACAAAAGGCAAATTGAAAATCAATTATGATAAAGAAATTTTGAAAGCTTTAATTCCTAATACTTTGAGAACTGGCTCAATATCAATTTCAAATTACTTAATTATTAATTTTCCAATTATATTAAGTTCTTATTTTTTATCATTAAAAGTATCAGGTCAATTTGGTTTTGTTAATCAAATTATTACATTGATAATTATGCTTTCAAATTCATATTACAACACATATTTAGCTAAATTAAACTATTTAAGAGTGAAAAATAAATATGATGAATTATTAACTTTATTTAGAAAAGCACTGATTACTAGCTATTTATTTAATTTCATAGCATTTTCTCTATTTTTACTTTTAGGTAACTGGATTTTAAGTATCATAGGGGCAGATTATAGGCTACTTAATTTAATCCCTATGTTAATCGTCATAGTCTATAGATTTTTATATAATAATCAAATGTTATTTACTAACTTTTTAGCAACTAAAAATTTGATACCACATCATAAATCGTTTCTAACGTCAGCCATTGTAACGGTGGTAGTACAATTAGTGCTATTACAGTTTTTTGATAATAAATTGATTTATTTATTACTACCTTTATTAATTGTTCAATTAGTATATAACAACTGGTATTGGGTTTGGTACGTAATTAAAGATATAAAAAAAGAAAAAAATTAACGAAAGATAGTTAATAATTTATAGTTGCTAAGGAGTTTATTATGAAATTATTATTTGTTGTCAACAATTTCAACTTTGGTGGACCGCAAAAAAGCTTACTTAATTTGTTTTATGAGTTAAAAGATACTAACCATGAAATTGACTTAATGATTTTAAATCAAGAGGATAGTTTAACAAAATACCTACCTGATTACATTAATGTCAAACCTGTTAATTCTAGATTTTCAATATTAATGCTTAACCGTAAGCATTTAATAACAAAAATCATGAATAATTTCTCCACTCCTAAATTAGTATTAAATGCATTTCTGTTTATATTAAAAAGCAAATTGAAACTCCATGATACAACTAAGGCTAAGCAACAATTTTGGGTAGATAATAAGTGGGCTGATTCAACATTAAAAAAACGTTATGACTATGCAATCGGTGTTTCAGGTGGACATTCAGTTTATTTTATAGAAGACTTTATTAATGCAAAACATAAAATAGGGTGGATTCGCACAGATTATAGGGTATTGAAGAGAGACCATAATATTGATCAAAAATATTTCGATAAAATGGATGGAATGCTTTCAGTCTCTAAGATGTGTTCAGATATTTTTGAAGATATATTCAATATTAAACCATTTACTTTTTATAATAGCCTACCTATTAAATTATATGAAAATATTTCAGATGAAGATATTAATATTAGTACAGGTACATTTAATCTGTGTACAATTTGCCGATTAGATAATGGGAAAGGTTTAGACTTGCTAATAGAGGCAGCAAAAATATTAAAGTCAAAAAATATAGAAGTTAAATGGTACGTGGTTGGTGCTGGAAAACTAAGTAACTGGCTTGATGAAGAAATTAAAAAAAATCATTTGGAGCAAATTGTTTTACCAGTAGGTTTTAGATTTAATACTGGTAGCATTGTTCGTAAAATGGATATATTAGTGCATCCCTCAAGGTTTGAAGGGAAATCTAATACTATAGATGAAGCATTACATTACAATGTCCCAGTAGTAGCTACTAATTTTGAAACTGTTTATGAACAAATTATTGATGGCGAAAATGGCTTTATAGTGAACATGGATGGTAATGAAATTTCGTTGAAAATTGAAGAACTCAAGAATAACAAAGAACTATACCAAATTATCAAATCTAATCTTGAAAATGCACCTAATGAAAATGTAGATAAAGGCAAAGAATTTATTGAAACTATAAAGCGCATAGGGGGTTAATAAAATGTTAACTATCTTTACTCCTACTTTTAACAGAGCACACACACTTCCTAGACTTTACGAATCATTATTAAATCAGACAGATTATAATTTTGAATGGTTAATTGTGGATGATGGGTCATCAGATGATACATCTAATTTGATAGAAACTTTTAAGGACGAAAAATTTCCAATACGTTATATTTACCAAAATAATGGAGGTAAGCATATAGCGTCTAATGTTGGACTTAAAGCCGCCAAAGGAGACATTTTTGTTGTTTTAGATAGTGACGATTGGTTTTATCCAAATGCGGTTCAAGTATTTAATGAAAAATTTAAAAACAATGAGGATATGAAAGCATTAATCACATTAGATACGTATGAAAATGGCGACGTTGTTGGAGAAAAATTACCTAATATTGAAAAAGTAAATTGGGTAGACTTACGTTATAAATATAAGGTTAGACATGATAAATGTTATGTATTTAAAACTAGTATTATTAGAAATATGACTTTTCCTCAATATGGGAGTTCTAAGCATATGCCACCGTCTTATCAATGGTTTGAATTTAGTGAATTATACGATTGTTATTTGTCTAATATCAATACAAAATATGTTGAATATCAAGAAGATGGTATTAGTAGTAAGGTTAAAACAAATTACTTTAAATCAGCTGAAAACTATTGCGAATATCGCAAATTAGCTCATAGACAATTACCAACCAATAAAGATAAATTAATCAATTACCTACTTTATGACATATCTTGGATAGATACAGGTTTAAATCCTAAATATAGATTCAAAGATACTGAAAAATTCATAACTTCACTAGTATTAACACCATTCGCTTTATTACTGTATTACTATTACAAATTGAAGTTTAAAAGGAGAGGATTAATTGATTAACCTGTCTAAGAATAAATTATTCAATTTGTTGCAAATTCCATACAATATTATTCCGAAACCAGTATGCAATTTACTGTGGGATATTTCACTAATAAGTGATTCATTACCTTCAATTATTTATAGACGATTATATTTGAAAAAATATACTAAAAGCGCTGGTTCTAATATATATATTGGTAAATATGTCATCTTAAAAAACATCCATAGATTAGTTTTAGGAAATGATGTAAGTATACACTCATATTGCTACATAGATGCTTATGGAGGTATAGAGATTGGCAATAATGTGTCAGTAGCAAACCATAGTACTTTGATATCATCCGAGCACACATGGCAAGATGTGGAAACACCAATAAAGTTTAATAGTATCGAGTCTAAAAAAATCACTGTTGAAAATGATGTTTGGATAGCTGCAGGAGTAAGGGTATTGGGTGGCAATAGAATTAGTGAAAGGTGCATTATTGGAGCAGGCGCGGTCGTTAATAAAAGTACAGAGCCTAATTGCTTATATGCAGGTGTTCCAATCAAGAAAATCAAGGAGGTCAATACATGATGAAAGTATTAATAACTGGTGTAGCAGGTTTTATCGGATCAACTCTAGCAAAGAAACTAATTAGTCAAGGTTATGAAATAATTGGCATCGACAATATTAATGATTATTATTCTGTTCAATTAAAAGAGGACAGACTAAAGTCAATCGGAGATGAGCACTTTACTTTTTATAAAGTTGATTTAGAAAATCATAAAAAAGTAGACAAAATATTCGAGGATGAAAAACCAGAAGTAGTCGTTAACTTGGCTGCTCAAGCTGGTGTTAGATATAGTATTGAAAACCCTAGAGCATATATTGACTCAAATATTGTTGGATTTATGAATATTTTAGAAGGTTGCCGTCACTATGATGTTAAACATTTAATTTACGCATCATCTAGCTCTGTCTATGGTGCCAATACAAATAAACCGTTTAAAACATCTGACAACATTGATCATCCTTTAAGTTTGTATGCAGCAACTAAGAAATCTAATGAATTAATGGCACACACTTATAGTCACTTATATAATTTGTCGACAACAGGTTTAAGATTTTTCACAGTATATGGACCATGGGGTCGACCAGATATGGCACTATTCAAATTCACTAAAGCTGTTGTAAATGACGAAACAATTGATGTATATAATCATGGAAAAATGATGCGTGACTTCACTTATGTTGATGATATTGTCGAAGCGATTAGTCGATTAATTCAAAAACCGGCTAAACCAAATCCAGAATGGTCTGGTGCTAATCCTGATCCAAGTTCATCTTACGCACCATATAAAATTTATAACATTGGTAATAATAGTCCAGTTCGTTTAATGGAATTTGTTGAAGCAATTGAAAATAAACTTGGTAAAACAGCTAAGAAAAACTATATGGATTTACAACCTGGAGATGTTCCTGAAACTTATGCCAACGTAGATGATTTATTTAATAACATCGACTTTAAGCCAGAAACATCAATTCAGGATGGGGTAAATAAATTTATAGATTGGTATTTAGAATATTACAGATAAAGGAGATTTTAAGATGGATAGAAAAATTGCAGTAGTAGGTTTAGGATATGTTGGATTGCCAGTAGCGGTTACTTTCGGAAGAGTACATCAAGTTATTGGATTTGATATTAACGAAAATAGAATTAAAGAATTAAAAGATAACTATGATAGAACAAACGAAGTAACAACTGAAGGTTTAAAAAATACTGATATCAAATTTACGTCAAATTCAGAAGATCTTAAAAAAGCAGACTTTATTATTGTTGCAGTACCTACACCTATTGATAAAAATAATAAACCGGACTTAACTCCATTGTTGAAAGCCAGCGAAACTGTAGGTAAAGTTTTAACACCTGATACAATTGTAGTTTATGAATCAACAGTTTATCCTGGAGCGACTGAAGAGGACTGTGTTCCTGTACTTGAGAGAGAATCAGGATTAACATGTGGTAAAGACTTCTTTGTTGGTTATTCTCCAGAAAGAATCAATCCAGGTGATAAAGTACATACATTTGAAACTATCACTAAAGTTGTCTCTGGTCAAACTCCTGAAGTTTTAGAAGTAGCAGCGGATGTTTATGGCTCAGTAGTAACAGCTGGCGTTCATAAAGCTTCATCAATTAAAGTTGCAGAAGCAGCAAAAGTGATTGAAAATACACAACGTGATGTAAACATTGCATTAATGAATGAATTAGCATTGATTTTTGATAAGTTAGATATTGATACTAACGAAGTACTACGTGCTTCAGGTACTAAGTGGAACTTCTTAAACTTCAAGCCAGGCTTAGTAGGCGGACATTGTATTGGTGTTGACCCTTATTACTTAACACACAAAGCTCAAGAAGTTGGTCATCATCCAGAAGTAATATTAGCTGGTCGTCGTATAAACGATGATATGTCTAAATTTATTGCTTCAAATGTCATTAAAGGCTTATTAAAACAAGGTTTAGAAGTACAAGGTGCAACTGTTAACGTTTTAGGTTTAACATTCAAAGAAAATTGTCCTGACCTAAGAAATACAAAAGTGATTAATATCATCAAAGAATTAAAAGACTACGGTTTAGACGTTCACGTTAATGATGTTGAATCAGATAAAGAAGAAGCACAAAGATTTTATAATATAAATTTAGAAGATAAAAATGAATTACCTCAAGCAGATGCAATAGTATTTGCAGTTGCACATAAAGATTACGTTGATAATAAACAAGACTATTTAAAACTTGTTAAAGATAATGGTGTTGTTCTGGATATTAAAGGTATTATTGGAGAAAATGAAATCGGAAATAAAGGTCTTTGGAGATTATAAAATCCTATATATAAGGTGATTGGATGACTAATAAAAAAATATTTCAATTAGTAACGGTCTCGAAAAGTATCACTTTGATGAAAGGTCAAATTGAGTATTTAAGAGATAAAGGTTTAGATGTACATGTTGTATCATCTAAGGGACCAGAGCAAAATACGTATTCTTCTGATATTACACATGTAGTTAACATGGAAAGAGAAATATCTTTGAAAAACGATTTAAAGTCATTATTTAATATGATTAAACTTTTTAAAAAAGAAAGACCTTACATTGTTAATTCAGGCACGCCGAAAGCTGGTCTAATTGGTACACTAGCAGCATTTATAACACGTAGACCAGTACGTATCTATACTGTTCGCGGTTTAAGATTGGAAACTGTAACTGGTTTGAAATACAAAATTCTTTATGCCATGGAAAAATTGGCAATGCATTGTTCAACTGATATTATCGCAATTTCTGATAGTTTAAAAGATAAGATAGTTGAATTAGGTTTAGCAAAACAAAAAGATATTAAGGTTTTAGGTTATGGTAGTTCTAATGGTATTAACATAGATAACTTCAGGAAAGATAACGTTTCTATACCTAACGACATTAAAGAAAAAATATCAGGAAACTTTGTAATTGGATTTGTTGGTCGTATCGTAAAAGATAAAGGGATTCATGAAGTGATTGAAGCTTTTAAATTAGTACAGAAAAAACATAAAAATGTGAAGTTAACGATAGTTGGTCCTATTGAAAAAGATGATTCAATTAGTGAAGATGAGTTCAAATACTTACAAAATGATCAAGATATTATCATGACAGGTCATGTAAATGACACAGTAAGATATTATAACATTATGGATGTTTTACTTTTCCCTACATATCGTGAAGGATTTGGAAATGTGAGCATTGAAGCACAAGCCGTTGAAGTGCCAGTTATAGTAAATAATGTAACTGGAGCAAAAGATACATTAGTTGATAATTTCACTGGTTTTTTAGTGGATAAAGGTAATTATCAACAAATCTTTGATAGGATTGATTATTTGATTACCCATCCTCAACAAAAAGAACAGTTAGGTATTAACGGTCGAAAAAATGTAGAAGAAAAGTTTAGAAATGAAGTCATTTGGGAACACTTAGAAACTATTTACAAAAACAAACTTCCTGTTTAAAACAAATTAATGAAAAGGAGGGACGAGTTATGATCAAACGTTTGTTCGATATAGCTGTGAGTGGTTCAGGATTAATATTATCAGCGCCTATCACATTAACTGCAGCTATAGTTATTGCAAAAAAATTAGGCAAACCGGTTTTATTTAGACAAACACGCCCCGGTCAATATGGAGAACCATTCGAGATATATAAATTTCGTACTATGTCTGATAAAAGAGATGAAAATGGAGAATTACTTCCAGACGATCAACGCATGACACCTGTAGGCACTTTTATAAGAAAATCTAGTATTGATGAATTACCACAATTGATTAATGTGTTAAAAGGAGACATCAGTTTGATAGGTCCTAGACCTTTATTGATGGAATATTTACCTTTATACAATGATGAACAAAAAAAGCGACACAATGTTAAACCAGGAATTACAGGCTGGGCTCAGGTCAATGGACGCAACGCAATTACTTGGGATGCAAAGTTTAAATTAGATGTTTTGTATGCTGAAAATCAATCGTTTAAATTAGATATGTATATTATTTATAAGACAATAATTAATATATTAAAACGTAAAGATATCAATGCGCCGAATCATGTAACCGCCGAAAAGTTTAAGGGTAATGTATGATGAGTAAACCAATTATTATCATTGGCAAAGGCGGCCATTCAAAAGTCATCAAAGATATAATTGAGACGACAAATCAATATCATGTCGCAGGTTATCTTGATAACGCTATTGATGAATATTACACAGATAATGATATATTTTATGACAACTTAGATAACATGAAACAATATAAAGATTTGTATTCATTTATTATTGCTATTGGAAGTAATCATATTCGTCAAAAACTTTTTCATAAATTAGAAGTTAAAATTGATCAATATGCAACATTAATTCATCCAACAGCAGTTGTGAGTCCTAGTGCGAAGATTGGTTACGGAACGGTTGTAATGCCTAATGCGGTGATAAATGCGGACTCTATAATTGGAAAGCATGTCATAATCAACACAGGCGCAATAGTCGAACACGATAATCAAATTGGTGATTATGTTCATATTTCACCTAATGCTACATTAGCAGGTGGTGTTAAAGTAGGCGAGGCATCACACATTGCAATTAATGCTGCTGTAATACCGTTGATTGAAATTGGTGAAAGATGTATTGTGGGAGCAGGTGCAACAGTCATAAATAATGTTAAAACAGAATCAACAGTCATAGGAACGCCAGCAAAAATTAAGGAGTGAATATAAGTGGAAGAAGAAAGAATATTCTTGTCAAGACCACATATGGGTGGTACTGAATTAGATTACATACATGATGCATTCGACAAAAACTGGATTGCACCATTAGGTGAGAATGTAACAGAATTTGAGAATAGTATTAAAAATTATGTTGGAATTAATGCAGCAGTTGCAGTTGGTAGCGGAACTTCTGCTATTCATTTAGCGTTAATTGAGAGTGGCGTTCAAAAAGATGATATCGTATTTTGTAGTTCTTTAACATTTAGTGCTTCAGCTAACCCTATTATCTATCAAGGTGCTATTCCTGTTTTCATTGATTCAGAGATGGACTCATGGAATATGTCTCCAGAAGCTTTACGAAAAGCTTTTGAAAAATACGCTGAAAAAGGAATTACGCCTAAAGCAGTTATTGCTGTAAACTTGTATGGTCAATCAGCTAAGATGGATGAAATTAAAGAAATTTGCGATGAGTACAAAACTACTTTAGTTGAAGATGCAGCTGAGTCACTAGGTGCAGACTATAAAGGCCATAAAAGTGGTACTTTCGGTAAATTTGGAATTTTCTCATTTAACGGAAACAAAATCATCACTACAAGTGGTGGCGGAATGCTTATCTCAAATGATGAAAATCGTATTGCCCATGCACTTTTCGTATCTACACAAGCGAGAGATAAAGCACTTCACTATCAACATAGTGAGTTAGGGTATAACTATCGCTTAAGTAATATTTCTGCAGGTATTGGAAGAGGACAAATGGAAGTGTTAGATCAACGTATTCAACGTCGCCGTGAAATATTCGAAAAATATGAAGAAGCTTTTGGTAATATAGACGGTTTTGACTTCCAACCAGAATTACCCGATTCTAAATCCAATCGTTGGCTAACTGCATTAACGATTGATGAGAATAAAACAGGCTTTAGCGCGTTAGAATTGATTGATGCACTTCAAAAAAATAATATTGAAGCACGTCCAGTATGGAAACCAATGCACTTACAACCATACTTTGAATCTTATGATTATATAATGGTTGATGGTATAGATAACAGTGCCCATTTATTTGACCATGGAGTATGTTTACCATCAGGTTCTGATATGACAGATGAGCAGCAAACACGAGTGATTGAAATTATTAAAAGTCTATAAAAAATGAGTGATTAATTATTATGAAAAAAAAGAAATCAACTACTTTTAAAGTAATTATTACAATACTGATTATATTATTAGTACTTATTGTTGCTGCAGCTATTTTTGTCTTTACGAAATTACATTCATTAAATAATTCAATTAATGAATCCTTAGATAGAGATCATTCCCAATTAAGAAAAAAGGCAGCAAAAGAGGGAGACCCTATGACGGTTGTGCTTTACGGTATAGATGACGATGCTGAAAGACAGCAAGAAAATCTCGGGCAACGTAGTGACTCTATCGTCTTGATGTCAATTAACCCAGAGGATAAAAAAACTGTAATGGTAAGTGTGCCTCGTGATACACGTGCTAAAATTGTTGGACATGGAACTACCGAAAAAATTAACCATGCTTATGCATATGGTGGTCCTAAAATGGCTGTAAATTCATTAGAAGAATTAATGGATGTGCCAGTTGATCATTATATAGCTATCAATATGGATGGAGTTAAAACAGTTGTTGATGAATTAAATGGCGTAGATATTACAAGTAATGCTACGTTCACATTCCATGGGTACAAATTTGAAAAAGGGCAAAAATATCATATGGATGGAGATAAAGCACTTACTTACATGCGTAGTCGTAAGGAAGATGGTGCTGGTGGCGATGAAGGTCGTCAATTGCGTCAACAACAAGTGATTACTGCAGTTGCTAGAGAAGCATTCTCTGTTAACTCAGTAACTAAATTAAACGGTATATTCAAAGCTGCTCAAGATAATTTGAAAACAGACCTAAGCTTCGTACAGTTAAATCGCTTCAAATCTGACTATGATAAAGCACAAGACAATGTAGAACGTTTAACAATTAACGGTCAAAACGCACTGGGTGATGACAATCTATACTACTTCTATCCTGATAAAAATAGTCTAAAAGAAGTTAATGAGAAATTAAAAGAAAACTTAAATCTTAACTAAATGAAAGCACCTTGTCGATGATATAAATCATTGACAAAGTGCTTTTAAATTGCAATTAACCTTTATTATACTTAAATTTTTAGTCTTAATTATTGTTGGTTTTGATTAGATGTTACATCGTTATTAAAGAAATCAAAGATATTTTTTGCACTATCTGTATTATCATTATTACCAGCAAATTTATTTTCACTTGGTCCATGTGCATATGTGTTTACGTCTTCACCTGTATGACCATAAGTAGTCCAACCAGTGTGAGATTCATCGTTGATTGGTTTTTGAATCGCATCTTGAAGTTTAGTAGTTGCTGCAGCTACTTTTTCATCGTCTTCACTTTTAGCTTTATCTTGAGCTTCTTTCAATTCTTTAGCAGCGTCTTTAACTTTATCCATTTGTTTAGAAGGGAATTCGAAACCATAGCCGTCGTTAATAACTTTTTCTGGGTCTTTGCCATCAGCAATTTGTTTAGTCATGTAGCTACCAGAGTGTTTCATTTTATGAATTGCTTCTGGATTCCATACGTAATCTTTCCCTTTAGCAATTGATAAACCACCAGTTGAATGATCGGCAGTTGCTACAACTAAAGTGTCTTTGTGTTTGTTTGAGTAGTCTATTGCATTTTGGAAAGCTTTTTCAAATCCGCCCATTTCTGACATAACACCAGTAATGTCGTTAGGGTGTCCTGATTTATCGAT
The DNA here is from genome assembly GCF_006094395.1 of Staphylococcus haemolyticus. NCBI lineage: Bacteria > Bacillati > Bacillota > Bacilli > Caryophanales > Staphylococcaceae > Staphylococcus > Staphylococcus haemolyticus. Next base: position 354,304 of record NZ_CP035291.1, read on the forward strand.
AGACGCACCTTCGACCATTAAGAAGAAACCTTTATCATTCTTTTCTAGTTTAGATAAGGCACTGTTTTCCATATCTACTAATAATGGATTACTTTGTGGTGCATCGATTTGTAAAGGCATATTTTTTTCAGAGAATAAACCTAATACTTGATCACTTTGTGAATTAGCAAGTTCATCTTTGTTTGTTACATAATCATAACCGTCTTTTTGGAACTTATCCGTTAAATTACCATTTTCTTTACCGAAGTATTTAGAACCGCCACCTAAAATAACATCAGCTTTATGTTGACCATTAATTTTGTCATTGTAAAACTGTTGCGCGATTTCGTCTTTCTTATCACGGTCATCAACGTGTGCAGCATACACGGCTGGTGTTGCATCAGTTACTTCAGCAGTTGTCACAATACCAGTTGATTTGCCAAGTTCTTTCGCTTTTTCTAGAACGGATTTTAATGGCTTTTTATTATTATCTACTGAAATTGCACCATTATATGTTTTGTAACCAGTTGCAAAGGCTGTACCACCTGCAGCTGAATCTGTTACGTTCTCTTTAGGGTCATTAGGGTTAGTACGGTTAGTACCCTTTAAATATTTGTCAAATGCAGTTTGATCTAATTCTTTAGTATTTGGATTGTCAGCATAGTAACGATAAGCTGAATTGTATGCAGGTCCCATACCATCGCCGACCATGAAAATAACGTTTTTAGGATTCTTTGTGTTACCAATGGCCATGTAATCTTCATTTTGTCCTTGTTGGCCTTGGTTACCTTCGCCAGAACCTGACGCGAATGACACGTGTGTTGTCCCTAATACAGATGCAGCTAAGATTGAACTTGCTACTGTCGTTTTACCAAATTTGTTGATGAAACTCATTTTAAAAAAAGCCCCCTAATATGTATATTGTGTAGTTGTTACACTATTCATATTAAGAAATTTAATTTGATTTTCAGTTAGTATAAAGTTATTTTTAAGTAAAGTAATTGTAAACAATTATTAATGAATAGAATTTATTTTATATTTAGTTTTATCATATATTGTAAACGTTTTACTTTTATAATTGTTAAAAGTGAGTTATAATACCAATAAATAAAATAGTTCGTCTTATTAAGAGTGAGTGGAGGGAATTGGCCCTATGAAACTCCAGCAACTGCGTTTGACGTGAGGTGCTAAATCCAACAGGAGTTCCTGAAAGATAAGAAGATGTCCGTGAGCGCTTCTTATTTAAGGAGGGCTATTTTATTTACCCAAATTTAGAAAAGGTGGTAAATCTTATGGAAACATTGAAAGAGCTATTTGAACAATTAGACTATTGGGAGCAATATTCTCCAAAGAGCTATGGTGGAAGTATGTTGAGAGTAGCTAAGATAGGAGATGTCAAAACACAAATATATGACAGTATTTCAATAGAAGATATTAGAACTTACATCTTAAATAAAAAGTAATGTATAATCTGTACTTATGAGTCGTAATTAAATTTATAATCTTTATTATAATTGAAGCGGTACGTTGAAATAGTCATTATTTCGGTATCGCTTCAGTTTTTTGATGTTCATTTTATAAGTAAAGTTGTAAAATGAAGACTAAGACGATGTATCAATCAAATATAAAATATAGAGGTGTTCAATCGATGATATTTGTAATGTTATCACCACTACTCATCATTGGATTTATCGCATTATCAATAATGGAAGAACGTAAACGTAAAAAGAAAACTGAACAAAAAGAAGCAGAATTTGAAAAGGAAAAGAATAAAGTTTCAAATCCTGAATATGATGACGACCACAAAGCTTAATAAATCATTAGTAATGAAAGGTGAGCAATATGAAAGTATTCATCGTGGAAGATGATTTTGTCATTGCAGAAAGTTTAGAGCAAGAGTTATCGAAATGGAATTATGAGGTCATCGTGGCTAAACAATTTGATAATATTATCGACGTATTTAATGCAAATCAACCACAACTCGTGTTGCTCGATATCAATCTACCGACATTCAATGGCTATCACTGGTGTCAGGAGATACGTAAGACTTCTAATGTGCCGATTATGTTTATTAGTTCAAGAACCGACAATATGGATCAAATTATGGCAATTCAAATGGGCGGCGATGATTTTATCGAGAAACCATTTAATTTATCGTTAACGGTAACTAAGATTCAAGCATTATTACGGAGAACGTATGATTTAGCAGTGTCTAATAATGAAATTACTGTTAAAGATTGCAAACTTGTTGTAGATGAAGCAACACTTTACCATGAAGGCGAATCGGTTCAATTGTCCTTTACTGAATTACAAATTTTAAATATGTTGTTCCGTAATGAGGGTAAGTATGTTAGCCGTACCGCATTGATTGAGAAGTGTTGGGAGTCTGAGAATTTTATAGATGACAATACTTTAGCGGTCAATATGACACGATTGCGTAAGAAATTACAATCGATAGGTGTTGTAGATTTAATTGAAACTAAGAAGAATGTGGGATATAAGGTGTCTTAATTATGCTGAAAGCTTTTATTAAATCGATATTAAATGAAATCATTATAGTTATTACATGTATATTATTATTCTTACTTATCTTCTTTCTATTTAATCTGCCATTGAGTGCGTTTCTATTAGGCGCCGGAATTATGCTATTCATCATGATAATTTATTGGTTAGTTCAATTAAGTGGATTTAAAGAACAAGTACAGATGGCAGATACTATTCATGAACTAGAGCATGAATTGCAACAGGTGAAAAGTGATCAAACGGAATATCAAGCTAATGTGGAGAATTACTTCTTAACGTGGGTTCATCAAATGAAGACACCTATTACAGCATCTAAATTATTACTAGAGCGTAATGAAGATAATGTCGTTAATCGCGTGCGTCAAGAAATTATTCAAATTGATAATTATACAAGTTTAGCGTTAAGTTATTTAAAATTGATGAACCAGGAAACGGATATGTCCTTTTCAAAAGTGAAAATTAACGATATTGTTCGTCCATTAATCATGAAATATTCTATTCAATTTATTGATCAGAAGACGAAAATCCATTATGAACGTTGTGAAAATGAGATTCTGACGGATGCACAATGGTGTTCAATAATGATTGAACAAATTCTTAATAATGCATTGAAGTATGCACGGGGCAAAGATATTTGGATTGCGTTTGACCAACAACAGCAAGTATTGACTATTCGTGATAATGGCGTCGGAATTAGTCAAGCTGACTTACCGAAGATCTTTGATAAAGGCTATTCAGGATATAATGGTCGATTGAATGCTAATTCATCAGGCATTGGATTGTTTATTGTTAAACATATCTCTCAACATTTACATCATTATGTAGATGTACAGTCTGAGTTGAACAAAGGTACGGCATTTAGTATTTATTTTCCGAAAAATAATTAAACTTTCAATATTGTAAGCTAGCCAACAACATTTGTAAGAAATTATCAATGTTGTTGGCGTTTTTTTGTTTTATGATAGAGATAACAAAAGGAACCTGAGGTCTGCTATTTTTCAATTATTGGATTACATTTCATTGTGGCCATTTTATAAAAAATAATTAAAGAGAGCGAGGGTGAAGCAATGTTATTAGACGTTAAAAATGTAAAGAAAACGTTTGGCAGGGGGTTAAATGCGACTACTGCGCTGAATGGCATTTCATTTACAGTTGATAAGGGAGAATTTGTAGCCATTATGGGTGAGTCGGGTTCAGGTAAATCCACATTATTAAACTTAATTGCAACGTTTGATAAAGTGTCTGAAGGCAACATCACTATTAACAATCAAGATATTCGTAAGCTACGTAATAAGCAAATTGCGCATTTCCGTCGTGATAACCTTGGCTTTGTTTTTCAAGATTTCAATGTCTTACCAACTATGACGAATCGAGATAACATCTTAATGCCACTTGTGCTTGCTAACCGTTCACATAAAGTAATGGAACAGCGTATGAATGCGCTAAGTTCTAAATTAGGTATAGAGAAATTACTTTCTAAATATCCGTATCAAGTTTCTGGTGGTGAACAACAACGGATTGCGATTGGTCGAGCTTTAATCAATGAACCGGATTTACTGCTTGCCGATGAGCCGACCGGTGCGCTCGATTCTAAGACTTCGAAACAAATCATGACGCTGTTTCGAGAAATTAATGATAATACGCAAACGATATTAATGGTAACTCATTCAACTATCGATGCGTCTTATGCTAAACGAGTATTATTTATTAAAGATGGACGTTTGTATCATGAAATTTACCGAGGGGAAGAATCGCAACAAGATTTTCAAAAGCGTATCGCTGATAGTTTGGCTATTCTGAATGAAAGTGGGTACTAACATGACCATACATATGCTCTGGAAGATGATTGCTCAAAACTTCAAGATGCAGCGACATGTGATCATGCCTTTTATATTAGCACTGAGCATCATGTTCGCAACGGAATTCATTCTATTATCTTTAAATATGAATGACTACGTCCAAAAACGAAGTCAGCTATTACCTATATTTATTGGTGTAGGAAATTTCTTTATGAGTGTCTTGGGTTTTATATTTATCTTATATGCTAACCGCTTCATGATGAAACGACGTCAACAGGAACTTGCGATGAACATGATACTCGGAATGGAGAAGAAACATTTCCGGATGATTATGCTCATCGAGATGGTATATCAATATGTTTTAATTGCGCTTATCAGTATAACTGGTGGCTATCTCTTTGGCGTATTAATCTTTATGCTTATGAATAGATTGATGCATCAAACGGGCATGTCGCTATTAGATTATCCCTTTAATGTGAAAGCGATGTGCATTACTTTAATTATTTTAGCAGCGGTGATGTTATTTTTATTCTTGATTAACAATTTAAAAATATTATTCCAAAGTCCTATTAAATTAATACATCAACGTCAGAGAGCTGAAAGAAAGTTACCCAAATTTGTATTATACGCATTACTAGTTATTGGAATTGTTACGTTATTTAGCAGTTATCACATTGCGCTCTCTAATCAAATGGTATTACGCTCGTTATATGATTTGTTCGGTGCAATTGGCTTGGTTATGATTGGGACATATTGCTTATATTTATCGTTAGGCGTTTTACTATTAGATTGGTTAAAACGAATCCCTAAAATGTATTATAATCCCAAATACTTTTTTACCATTTCAGGATTGCAGTCTAGGATGAATTCAAATGCGATTGGACTTGCAAGCATCACGATGTTATGTACATTTCTAATTGTTACTGTGGGTATGACGATTTCAACTTATCGAGGGATATCGGATCAGGTCGATTCTATTATGTCGGATCAATATAGAGTTTCAATAGATGGAAATCTTCACAATAATAAGAAGACGCAGGAGAAAGTGCGTCGTTTGGAACGTGATATTAAAGATCATGCTAAAGTTGATTTCTTTAAAAAGAATGCAGTTTCACTGATTGCGGTGGATTACAAACAACCAGGATTATTTAAACATCGCAATAATAAAGATTATAATATGACGATTAATAGTGCCTATCTCGTGATTATGACACAACACGATTATAATGAGCTAAACACGAAGAAGGTTAAGTTGAGACATGGGGAATTAGGATTTGAAAGTTTAAATCAACCTTTTAAAAAATTAAGAACTGCAACAATGATGGGGGACAAATTTAATATTAAACAAATAGATGGTCATAACTATTCCTATCCAGTTCCAGGATCGTTAACTATTATTACTCCAGATGATAAGACATTCCAACAATTAACCAATTATTATGTCAATGCTGATAAGAACGACCATCATGGCACGCAAAAAGTTCAAAATACATTTATGCATTTTAACATCATGACAAAGCATACATCTGACTTTGATAAGTTGAAAAATACATTAATGCAACGCTATAAAGTGAGTATTGATGATAAAAAAGAAGTGGCAGGCACGTTGTATGAAATCAATGGAGGACTTATCTTTATTGGAACGGTAGTGTCTATCATTCTTTTCATTGGCACATTCTTAATGATGTATTATAAAAATGTTGCAGAAGGCTATGAGGATCGTAAGAATTACCAAATTATGCAGCACGTTGGTATAGACAACGACAGAATTAAAGATACCATTAATAAACAAATTATATGGATATTTGCATTGCCGATTATTGTCGCCACGATTCATGTCCTCTTTGCTTCAAAAATAATATTTAACGTTTTAGGTATTCTAAATGTTAATCATGTTGGTGTGTTTGTGACAAGTTATGTCGGTGTTATTATTTCGATTGTTGCTATGTATGCCTTAATGTATTGGATTACATCGCGTATTTATTACATGATTGTTAATCGGTATCACTAAATCAAGTATTAGAAATTTGCCATACTTTTTAAAAATTAAGTGTAACCTAATCATCGGTAGGGTATACAACAAAAAAGGAGGCGTAAAAATGGCTAATCAAACAAACGATTATACATCACATCACACGCAAAATAACAAGATTAAACGCACAGTTGAACATATCCTTACTTGGTTAGGGGTTGTATTGCAAGCGTTAGTTGCAATCATGTTCTTAGTTCTTAAACCTTTAATGGGAAATAGTAACTTTAAAGATCAAATGATTAGTGAATCTCAAAAGCAAGGTAACTCAGTATCTACTTCAGAATTGAATCAAGGTATTGATGTTTTAGGTAGTTTCTTTAGTTTCTTAACTTGGGGTGCTGTAATTTCACTGATTTTAGCGATTATTGGCGGTATTTTAATTAGTAAAAAACCTAAAATTGCAGGTATCTTACTAATTATTGCAGGTCTAATTGCATTAATGTCTAACTGGATTAGTGTTATTCTTTGGATCGTAGCTGGTATTATGCTACTTGTAAGAAAAGGTAAGAAAAAAGATAGTTATGCTAATGGCTATTATGATAATAACAACCATAATAATAGTCGTAATCATGATCATGATGACCAAAATGATGACCGACGCGATCATGATCGTGATAACCGTCATGATGACAGATATAACGATCGTCATAACAATGAGTTTGATGACAACCGTCAGAACAACGCAAATCGCGACCATGAACGTAATCACGACCATGATCACCGTTATGACAATTATCATGATGATAAAGATGTTAACGCTAAAAATAATGCCTTCATCTTAGATGAAGAAGACAAAGCGAAAGAACAAAGAGACATTAAAGAACATTATTCTAATGATGATGTTCATAATGGTAGTCATCAGCAATCAAATCATAATGATAATAATCGTTATGACAATAAACGTGACCGTTCTAATTTAGAGCGTAATGATTATCAAGAGTCTAATCGTCGTGATGACTTACATCGTTCAGATGAAGACTTTAACCGTCGTAATGATGTAGATTGGTCTTCAGATGACCGTAAAGACAATAACTTTAATCAAAATCAAGTGCACAATCATAATCATGACAATGAAGAACGTAGTCAATTTGGTTCTCGTAGTGATAGATATCAAGATGAAGCAAATAAAGATTTAAATGATTTTGATAAAGATCGACATGATCATAAAGATAACGACTTTGTACGTGATGAAGCGGACAAATTGAAAGATAAAAAAGATAACGACCCTTATAAATATTAATAGTTGAGTCGTTTAAAGAGTGAGACGAATGTCTCGCTCTTTTTAATTGCAATAAAGAAGTCGGTGACGCCCCTAAGTTAGCATCACCGACTTTACGTTAATTTCTATTATATGGATAAATAAATTGGATAAATAAAATGAATTTTCTACAATGCTACTAGTCTAAGCTTCTCTCAGACAATGCTTATTTCAACATGACATTTTCGCTACTATGATAAAGTTGTCTGGCGGTCACCTCTGTCACTTTTTTAAAGTAAAAAATACGCAACCTTCACTATAGAAAAGTTACGTAAATGATAGATGTGAGTTTATATGAAATAAGGCATGACATATCTAGACCTTAATCAAGTTATCTACAATTTCATCCACACTTTCCTACGCTAGTACCATCTAGTTCAGGTTCAAAGGGTTTGGAGTAAGACTCCATCTCAGTTTGAAAACACCCCTAGTGCATATTTTTATACTATATATTTAATTTAGTATTTTTAATTTTAGAAGTCAAGACTGTGAAGTGATTCATTAAAGTTAATGTGAAATAAATTAATATAATAATATTAACTAATATTATTGCAAAAAGTATTATTATTATCATAAAATGAACATTGCATAATTTTGACCCCGTTAATTAATACTTTTTTCAAAAAATAAACAATAGTTAACTTAGCAAATATTAGAAGCGAAAGGAGGTTAATCATGACCTATACGATTGGATTAGTGCCATCGCCAGGCGTTGCACATAAGCTCGTCGATAATGCGATACCAAAGATCCAACAGCATTTGCATGAACGGATCAGTGATGTGGATAAATGGCATTTCGAGAGTAAAGTCGATTTATTAATAGGATCTGCTGAGGATGTACATGAGAGTATAGATAAAGCTGCAGAATTGAAGGAAGAATATGATTGGGATTTCGTTATCTGTATTACAGATTTACCAAGTATCTCAGGTAATAAAGTTGTGATTAGTGACTTTAATAGTGAAAAGCAAGTTTCTATGCTTTCATTACCTGCGTTAGGTTGGATTAATTTAGAGCGTAAGTTAGTGAAGAGTATGACAGCACTAGTTGAACAGTTATATCACAATAATACGAAAGAGCGCCCCAAAGTGCACCCACTGATTAAACCTAAAGCTGTTGATCCTCGAGAAGATGAAAGTTCGAAAAGACGTTATATTAATCGCTACTTTATATTAGGATGGTTGCAGCTTATTTTAGGTTTAACGCGAGCGAATGAGCCATGGAGGAGTTTGTTTAATTTTAAGAAGATTATTTCCGTTGCATTTGCGACAGGGACATATGTTTCTATCTTCTCTATGCCATGGGAGTTAAGTGTTCAATATTCAACCTTAAGATTTATTGTCTTAATGATTATTTCTATATTAGGTATGGCGGGATGGTTATTATACGCGCATCAGTTATTTGAAGGAAAAACAGCAAAGTCTCAACGTGTTTATCGCTATGTATATAACGCGACGACATTACTGACCTTAGTCATCATTACATTGATGAATTACGTAGTTTTATACCTATTACTATCAATAAGTATTTCATTATTTGTACCTGTAAGTTTATTTAATAGTTGGACGAGTGCAAATCCCGACTTTACATTTATAAATTATTTGAAATTATTATGGTTTGTATCTTCGCTCGGGTTGTTAGCCGGTGCAATGGGTTCAACTGTAGAGAATGAAGAGAAGATACGTCGAATTACGTATTCTTATCGCCAATATCATCGTTATAAAGAAGCACAACAAGAGGAAAAAGAGAAGAAAGAACAACAATCACAAGATGTATCACAACATGACGTGGAACAATCTTCATCCAACAAAGAAAGTAATGATGATGAACAGTATGACGGTAAAAAACAAGATCATAGGGAGGAGGATGACGCATGAATGAAGCTAAAACAATCGGTTTAGTTGTTGCTCCTGGTGTTACAGAAAAATTAGCTGAGAGTTTAATGGATGATATTCCGAACATCTTATCTCACCAGAATAACAACCAACATGACTGGAAAGTGGATCTCGTGGTTGATCCTCTGACAGGCTACGCAGAATCCGTTGGCAAAATTTTTAAAAAGATACAAGATTATCATGATAAACGACAATGGGATTATGTCGTTGCAATTACAGATTTACCTATGTTTCATGATGAACGTGTGTTAGCACTGGACATCAATAAGAAGAATGGTGCTGTTGTCTTTTCTTATCCTGCATTTGGTTGGCGCCCAGTTAAGAAACGTTTTAAGAACGCCATCGTTGCGATAATCAATGAAGTGCATCATTCTGAAGCTGAAAAGAATGATTATGATAACAATAATCATGTAACATATGCAGTTAACAAACAATTTCCATTATCTAAAATTGATAAAACTGAAGTACATTTAGATGAAACAGGTAATGATCATTTACGCTATTTATCCAATACTAGGTCAATGGGAATGGTTCGGCTTGTGAGTGGTATGACATTTGCAAATAATCCACTTAATATGATGGCAAGCCTTAGTAATATTGTGGCAATTGCTTTTACCACTGGCGCATTTGGCTTAATATTTACGACTATGTGGCAGATGAGTATGGAATTCTCAATGTGGCGTCTATTTGGAATATCTATTATCGCAGTCTTAGGTATGTTACTTTGGATTATGATGTCTCATGATTTGTGGGAATCTGTCAAACAAAGTCGTAATAAAAGAATTACATGGTTATATAACTTAACTACAGTGATGACGCTCTTTGTAGCTATTATCATTTATTACATTATTCTCTACACATTATTTTTAATTGCGGAACTTGTGTTACTACCATCTGATTTCTTAGGGCAACAGGTAGGGTTAAAAGGACCGGCTGGAATTGATCTCTATCTAAGCATTCCTTGGTTTGCTGCATCTATTTCTACGGTTGCGGGTGCAATTGGTGCCGGATTATTAAATGATCAACTCATCAAAGAAAGTACTTATGGTTACCGACAACAAATGCGATATGATGATAGAGATAAAGGTGAAGAATAATGAGATTGAAGTCGAGAGGCATTAAGCTTTCTTCGGCTTTATTTTTTTAGGTAAATTTATATAAAAAAATTATAGAAAATCGTTACTGCTTAATTTAAAATTAAATATAATGTAGGTGTCAAAATAAATAAGAGACCTAAATTCACAACAACTACTTAGATTTAGCAACATGAAGTGAAGGAAGGTAATATCATGAATTTTTGTCCTAGATGTGGTAATAAAATAACTAAAAGAGCAACGATTTTGTAGTAAATGTGGCAATGATTTACGCATATTTGAAGGCGATTCAATTGAGTCACAATATGAAGTAGCTGAGCGTAAGACAAGCATTTGGCCATTTATATTAGTCGGCTTAGTCGTTATTGGTATTATAGTCAGTTGTTGTTTTGCTTATTATCATTTCTTTTTAAAAGAAGAGGAACAGCCAAAACAAACTGCGACAACGACGACCCATGTGAAGAAAGATAAAGACACAACAGAAGAAGGTAAAGTGTCTAACGATCCTATTAAAGCAGAAAAGCAAAAATCGAAACAAAGTGAAGATGAAAAAGACAAAGATGCAACTCATTCACAAGCACCTAAAATTGATGTTATGAGTGAGGATTTCCATAAGTCATTTATGCAAAAGGATACAAGGGATTCTTACATGGGAATCAAACCTGGCATGACTAGAGCGGAAGTGGAGAAACGGTACGGAAGTTCAAATCGTGTCTTTCATAAAACAGAGATGGATTATCTTTATACCATTTATGGAAATTTAGCAGTGGCCTATGAATTGAAAGGTAATAAAGAAGTAGTTCGTGAGATTGGTGTAGCACCTTTGAATGTTGATGAACAAACATTTATTGATAAATACAGTGATTATGATAAAAATAATGATGCTGAAAGTTATACTTATAATACTGTGAAAAATAATGGATTTGAAATTTTAGTAACTACAAAGAATGGTAAAATTGCTTTGATTCAGTGTATTCCAGAGAATCATTACTAGTGAAAAGTTGAAACGTTTAGGGAGTGTGGCGGATGCAAAATGGAAACAATGTCCTACTCCTCCTTCTTTATATAATTCTCCTCAGAACCTTGACTTTATAGCAAAATCTCGATAAAGTAGTAACATATTATTCTGACAATTCTGATAGGTATTAGATTAATAAATTTGTGAAATTTTAGGGGGGACCATAAGTTTATGTCAGTACCGACAATTACGTATGAGAATTTTGAAGATGACCCTTTCATTGATTCTATTTCTACTGACGATGCAACTAAAGGCGCTTATGAAATATTAGAATGGGCGTATCGCACATATGGTGATTCCATTGTTTATTCATGTAGTTTTGGTGCGGAAAGTATGGTTTTAATTGATTTGATTTACCAAATTAAGCCAGATGCACAAATTGTCTTTCTAGATACGGATTTACATTTCCAAGAAACGTATGACTTGATAGATAGAGTGAAAGAACACTTTCCAAAACTTCGTATTGAAATGAAGAAACCTGATTTAACGCTTGAGGAACAAGCGGACAAATATAATCCGGCATTGTGGAAGAATAATCCTAATCAATGCTGTTATATAAGAAAGATTAAACCTTTAGAAGAAGTGCTAGGTGGCGCTGTTGCTTGGGTTTCAGGTTTACGTCGAGACCAATCACCAACACGTGCAAATACGAACTTTATTAATAAAGATGAGCGTTTCAAATCAGTGAAAGTATGTCCTTTAATTTACTGGACGGAAGATGAAGTTTGGGACTATATTAAGAAACATGATTTACCTTATAATGCATTACATGATCAACATTATCCTAGTATTGGTTGTATCCCATGTACCGCTCCTGTATTTGACTCAGAGGATTCTAGAGCAGGACGTTGGTCGAATTTCGATAAAACAGAATGTGGCTTACATGTTGCTGATAAACCATAATGCGTTTGGATAAAATTTTTTAACTATAAAACATAGTATTCTGATATGTTTTGAGAAAAACCTTTATAATATGTCCGACAATAGTGTACAGACGGACATATTTCTTACATAATAAAAGTAGTATAAAGCTTTTATAAAATGATTGTTATTTTACGGAATAAGAGGTGGATACAATTGAATTTAAGTGTTACAAATAGTCCTTTTACAGAAGGACAAGCGGCACAAATTAATGAACTCATACAAACACTTACACCTGAACAAAAGGTATGGTTAAGTGGATACTTAGTTGCTAATCAACAATTGACGTCAAATGGAACTGTACCATCACAAACAGGTTCAAGTTCAACAAATGCAAATGGTCTAACTGAAGGCACAGAAGCGATGCTTCAACAAAACGAGCCTGTCATCACGCCGGAAAAACGAGCAATTACACTTTTATATGGTTCCGAAACAGGAAATGCACAAGGGTTAGCTGAAATATTTGAAGAACGCTTATCAAATATAGGTCATAACGTGACATTAAAAGCAATGGACGACTTTAAACCTAAGAATCTAAAAAATGTTGAAGATTTATTCATTATCACTTCTACTCAAGGTGAAGGGGATCCACCTGATAATGCAGCTGAATTGCATGAGTTCATTCATGGTCGTAAGGCACCTAAACTTGAAGGTGTGAGATTCTCAGTTCTAGCATTAGGGGATCAAACGTATGAATACTTCTGTCAAACAGGTCGTGACTTTGATAGAAAGCTAGATGAATTAGGTGCAGAACGTATATATGATCGTGTGGATTGCGACGTTGATTATGAAGAAGATGCTGAAAAGTGGATGGCAAATGTAATCAATGCGATTGATACTGCACCAGAAGGCACTCAAAATGAACAAATTGTAAGTGAATCAATTAAATCTGCGAAAGAAAAGAAATTCTCTAAAGCTAATCCATATCAAGCAGAAGTTCTAGAGAACATTAACCTTAATGGACAAGGTTCTAATAAAGAAACGCGACATATTGAATTCTTATTAGATAATTTCGGTGAAGATTATGAAGTAGGAGACTGTTTAGTCGTTCTACCTCAAAATGACCCAGCTTTAGTTGATTTATTAATTAGCACATTAGGTTGGGATCCGAATGATCAAGTTCAACTTTCAGATGAGGGGGATACATTAGGATTAGAAGAAGCCTTAACAACTCATTTTGAAATTACGAAGTTAACGAAACCGCTTCTTATCAATGCGGCTTCATTCTTTGAAAATGAAGAACTTAACGAAAAAGTTGAAGATAATGAATGGGTTCAAAGTTACATTGAAGGTCGTGACTTAATCGACTTATTAAATGACTTTGCGACAACAGAACTTCAACCAGAAAATTTATATCAATTATTAAGAAAATTACCACCTAGAGAATATTCAATATCTAGTAGTTATGAAGCGTTACCTGATGAAGTGCATATTACAGTTGGTGCTGTTAGATATAACTCACACGGACGTGACCGTTCAGGTGTATGTTCAGTTCAATTTGCTGAACGTATTCAACCAGGTGACACTGTTCCAATTTACTTGAAACGCAATCCAAACTTCAAATTCCCTAAAGAGGGTGACACACCAGTTATTATGATTGGACCTGGTACAGGAGTTGCACCATTTAGAGCATACATGCAAGAAAGAGAAGAACATGGATTTAAAGGTAATACTTGGTTATTCTTTGGTGATCAACACTTTACAACAGACTTCCTATATCAAACGGAATGGCAAGAATGGTTGAAAGACGGCGTGTTAGGTAAAATGGATGTTGCATTCTCAAGAGACACGGATGAAAAAGTATACGTCCAACATCGTATTGCTGAACATAGTAAAGAATTTAATGAATGGCTTCAAAAAGGTGCTTCGATTTACATTTGTGGTGATGAAAAACATATGGCGAAAGATGTACATCAAGCTATCCGCAATGTTTTAGTGAAAGAACAAAAATTATCTGAAGAAGATGCTGAAGCCTACCTTAAACAAATGAAGAAAGATAAACGTTACCAACGCGATGTGTACTAATAGAAAGGGTGGTACTTAATGGCTAAGACAAATAAGCAAATGTCAGAAGAACTTGATAAGAAGCTAGATGCTTTAGAGTATTTAAAAGACGAAAGTAATTATTTACGTGGGACAATCGAGCAAGGCTTAGCAGACCCACTTACTGGTGCTATTTCAGATGATGACACTAAATTATTGAAATTCCATGGTAGCTACCAACAAGATGATAGAGATTTACGTGACGAACGTTGCAAGCAGAAATTAGAACCAGCTTACAGCTTTATGATTCGCGTGCGTCTACCAGGAGGAACAGCTACACCTGAACAATGGATTGCCATGGATGACATTTCTAATAATTATGCCAACCAAACGTTGAAATTAACTACACGTCAGACTTTCCAATTTCACGGCATTTTAAAAAGAAATTTAAAAACATCTATGAAGAAAATTAATGAGTCTGTACTTGATACGATTGCGGCATGTGGGGACGTGAATCGTAATACAATGTGTAATCCTAATCCATATCAATCTCATATTCATAAAGAGATTAATGATTATGCAACTAAAATCAGTGACCATCTATTACCTAAGACCAATGCCTATCATGAAATTTGGTTAGATGGAGAGAAAGTATTAGATTCTTCAGAAGAAATTGAACCAATGTATGGTAAGAAATATTTACCACGTAAGTTTAAAATTGGTATCGCCTTACCACCATCTAATGATATTGATGTCTATTCACAAGACATCGGACTTATCGGTATCGTTGAAGATGAAACACTCGTCGGATTTAATGTCACAGTTGGTGGCGGTATGGGTATGACGCACGGAAATACAGATACGTACCCACAAGTTGGTCGTTTAGCTGGTTTCGTTCCTAAAGAACAAGTCGTTGATGTTTGTGAGAAAATCTTAACAATTCAACGCGATTATGGTAATCGTGAGAACCGTAAGAACGCACGATTCAAATATACAGTTGACCGCTTAGGTGTGGATAAAGTTGTTGAAGAACTAAATTCACGTTTAGGTTGGGAAATTGAAGAACCACGTGATTTTGAATTCGAACATAATGGCGATCGTCTAGGTTGGATAGAGGGCGACAAAGGTGTTTGGAATTATACTTTATTCATTCAAAATGGACGTGTTAAAGACACAGAAGATTATCAATTAAAAACGGCATTACGAAAAATTGCAGAAACACATACGGGCGACTTCAGATTATCTCCAAACCAAAATTTAATTATTGCAAATGTAACTTCAGAGAAAAAAGAAGAAATTCAAAATCTTATCGATCAGTATGGTTTAACAGATGGTAAAAATTATACAGGATTAAGACGCAATTCAATGGCATGTGTCGCGTTCCCAACATGTGGATTAGCGATGGCTGAGTCAGAACGTTATTTACCATCATTAATCTCTAAGATTGAAGATTTATTAGATGAAGCGGGTGTGGATGATGAAGAAATCACAATCCGTATGACTGGGTGCCCAAATGGTTGTGCTAGACCAGCACTTGCAGAAATTGCATTTATAGGTAAAGCACCTGGTAAATATAATATGTATTTAGGCGGTGGCTTCAAAGGTGAACGCTTAAATAAATTGTACAAAGAGAATATCGGAGAACAAGAAATACTTGAAAGTCTACGTCCAATTCTTATGGATTATGGTAAAGAACGTCTTGAAGGTGAGCATTTTGGTGACTTTGTCATACGTTCAGGTGTTGTTGCTAAAGTTCATGGAGGACAAGACTTCCATAGTTAAAGTTTGAGATAAGTTGTTTTAAACGGGGGTGACAACATGGGGAAAGTGTATTTAGTAGGAGCAGGACCTGGTGATCCTGATTTATTAACTATCAAAGGTATGAAAGCCATTCAAATGTCAGATGTGATTTTATATGATCGCCTAGTCAATAAAGACATTTTAGATTTAGCTAAACCGGGGACAAAGTTCTTTTATTGTGGCAAAGACCCGAATAGACATTCATTACCGCAAGAAGAAACGAATCGAATGTTGGTTAATTTAGCGAAAAAAGGTCATGTTATCACTCGTTTAAAAGGTGGTGACCCGTTTGTCTTTGGGCGAGGTGGTGAAGAGGCAGAAATCTTGGCGCAACATAAGATTGCATTTGAAATTGTGCCTGGTATCACTTCGGGTATTGCTGCACCAGCTTATGCAGGCATTCCTGTCACGCACAGAGATTATAGTTCGTCAGTTGCTTTTGTGACAGCAGTTAATAAACCTGGTATGTCTAAAGATGATTATTGGGCACATTTAGCGCATGGTCCAGAAACACTTTGTGTTTATATGGGTGTTAAACGATTACCAGAAATTTGTGACCTACTTATTGAACATGGTAAATCAATAGACACGCCTGTCGCACTTGTTCATTTAGGAACGACGACTTCTCAAAAAACAATTGATGGTACGTTAGGTAACATCGTTGAAAAAGCGTCAGAAATAAAAAATCCTGCTATGATTATTATTGGCGATGTTGTCCAAATGCGACAAAAAATAAGTTGGTTTAAAGAACAAACTACGGATTTAGAAATGACCTTACCTTAATTATTAAAAAATAAGAAAGAATAATCATAAAAGGAGGATACAATATGAGCAATATGCCACTTATGATTGATTTACAAAATAAAAAGATTGTCATTGTTGGTGGTGGGAAGGTAGCAACTCGACGAGCAAAGTCATTAGTTGAATACTGTTCTCATGTTCATATTGTTAGTCCTTCAATCACCAAAGAATTACATACTTTATTTCAGCAACAGCGATTGACTTGGGCTGAAAAAATGTTTGAACCACAAGATATTAGTCACGCATTTCTAGTTATTATTGCGACAAATCAACCAGAGGTAAATCAACATGTTAAAGATAGTTTGTCAGAAGGTACATTATTAAATCACGCTGCAGATGCTTCTGCGGGGAATGTGACGTTTCCTAGTATGCTTAGACGTGGCAAATTGACTATTAGTGTATCTACAGATGGTGCAAGTCCTAAACTAGGTCGACAAATTATATCGACATTGCAAGATACCTACGATGAACGTTATGAAAGTTATATCGATTTTTTATATGAAAGTAGACAACTTATTAAAGCATCAACGATAGAGCCATCTAGAAAGCAAGCGTTATTACAACATGTATTATCTGAGGACTATTTGGATGAGGAGAAACAAAAAGAATTCAAGCGATGGCTTCAATCACAAGTTTAATGTCAGGGGGCATGTGATATATGAGAAAATTATTTATATTTGCATTAGCTGGTTTTTTAGCCCAACTTGTTGATGGTTCACTTGGCATGGGATTCGGTGCCTCATCATCATCAATATTATTAACTTATGGGATTGCACCGGCCATTGTATCGGCGACTGTACATTTTTCAGAAATAGCTACGACTGCTGCATCAGGAACATCACATTGGAAATTTGAGAATGTGCATAAGCCCACCATGTTAAAGTTAGCTATTCCAGGTGCTATAAGTGGATTTATTGGTGCAGGTCTACTTACACAAATACATGGAGATTATATTAAGCCATATATCGCATTGTTCTTACTTTCAATGGGTATATATATTTTGTATCAATTTTTATTTAAAAGAAATAGAGAAATTCATACACATGTTGGTAAGTTGAGTGGTTTCAAACTTGTGCCTCAAGGTGCTATCGCCGGATTCTTAGATGCAATTGGTGGAGGTGGCTGGGGACCAGTAAATACACCTTTATTATTGGCTAGTCATAAGATCCAACCACGATATGCAATTGGTACTGTATCGGCGAGTGAGTTTTTTGTAACATTATCAACGTCATTGAGTTTCATCATCTTCTTAGGTATTACTCAGATTAATTGGTGGTTTGTTATTGCGTTAAGTGTCGGCGGTATGATTGCAGCGCCTATCTCTGCATATTTAACAAAGATATTACCAATTAATATTTTAGCCATTTGTGTTGGTGGCTTAATCATCTTCACAAATAGCAATGCATTAATGACTTATTTCGTACACGATGACACAATTTCAAATATTGTAAGATTCGCAATTATTTGTGCGATTGTGATACTTGTTATTATCACTGTGATTCGCAACAAAAAATTGTCTTTTTCTTGAAAATAAAGCCGAGTAAACTAATCTAATTAATTGGAAAAGGAGTTATCAATAATGACAACACATGAACAGATTATTAATTATACGATTAAACCACATGGTGGTACATTAATTAACCGCGTAGTAGAAGGTGAAGAAAGAGATCATCTTTTAGAAGCAGCACAATCATATAAAGTGATTACTTTAAATCCTTGGTCAATTTCTGACTTAGAATTAATCGGTATTGGTGGTTTTAGTCCGTTAACAGGATTTATGGGTGAGGCTGACTACACTAAAGTTGTTGAAGATACACATCTTGAAAATGGATTAGTGTGGAGTATTCCGATTACGCTACCTGTTTCTGAAGAAGAAGCGGATAAATTAGAAATCGGTGATGACATCGCATTATACGGTGAAGATGGCGAATTATACGGCACATTGAAATTAGAAGAAAAGTACACATATGATAAGAAAAAAGAAGCTCAAAATGTGTATGGTACGAGTGACGAGGCGCATCCAGGTGTTAAAAAAGTTTATGACAAAGGGAATGTTTACCTTGCTGGACCGATTCAATTAATTAATCGACCTAAACATGATGAGTTCTCTGATTTCCATTTAGACCCAGCAGAAACACGTCAATTATTCCATGATTTAGGATGGAAGACTGTCGTTGGATTCCAAACAAGAAATCCTGTACATCGTGCGCATGAATATATCCAAAAATCTGCATTAGAAATTGTAGATGGTCTTTTACTTAATCCATTAGTAGGAGAAACGAAATCAGATGATATTCCAGCGGACGTTCGTATGGAAAGTTATCAAGCTATCTTAAAGAACTACTTCCCTAAAGATAGAGCGCGCTTAGTCATTTATCCTGCGGCAATGCGTTATGCTGGTCCACGTGAAGCAATTCTACATGCCACAGTACGTAAAAACTATGGTTGTACGCATTTCATTGTTGGACGTGACCATGCAGGTGTGGGCGATTATTACGGCACGTATGAAGCACAAGAATTAATTTCTCAATTTGAAGATGAACTAGATATTCAAATATTGAAATTTGAACATGCATTTTATTGTGAAAAATGTGGCAACATGGCTACTGCTAAAACATGCCCACACGACGCATCAGAGCATGTACATTTAAGTGGTACTAAAGTAAGAGAAAAATTAAGAAATGGTGAATCACTACCTACAAAATTCTCTAGACCTGAAGTAGCTGAAGTCTTAATCAAAGGGTTAAAACAAAATTAATTCGGAGGGATTTAGCATGAGTCAATCAAGTAATATTACATGGCATGATTCTGAAGTTACTAAGTCAGATAGACAACAACGAAACGGTCATAAAAGTGTAGTGATATGGTTTACAGGATTATCAGGATCTGGAAAATCAACTGTATCAGTAGAACTTGAAAAAGCTTTGTTCCAATTAGGAAAGCATTCTTATCGATTAGACGGCGATAATGTAAGACATGGTTTAAACAAGAATTTAGGCTTTAGTCCAGAAGACCGTAAGGAAAATATTCGACGCATTGGTGAAGTAAGTAAATTACTTGTAGATGCGGGAACAATTGCTATAACAGCATTTATTTCGCCTTACAGAGCTGATCGTGATGAAGTTCGTGAAATTTTAGAAGATGGAGAATTCATTGAAGTTTACACAGAGTGTAGCGTGGAAGCATGTGAACAACGTGATCCTAAAGGTCTTTATAAAAAAGCACGCTCTGGTGAAATTAAGGAATTTACTGGTATAAGTGCGCCATATGAGGCACCACATCAACCAGAAATTACGATTAATACAGAACATCAAAGTGTAGAAGAATCAGTAAGTACTATTATCGAATATTTGAAGAATAAAGAAATTATTTAAAAGTATTCTGCGTGTTGTCAGTCCTTTTATTGATTGATAACACGCTTTTTTTGCATATCGTCTTAAATTAAAGTCAGATTTTTGATAAAATTATGAAAACGTTTTCTATATAAATGGAGAGCGTATTACGATATAAGGGGGAATTCACATGCAAGGGGATAGTATGTGGTTAACAATAATGGGGATAATCATTATCGGCTCAATTGTTGGACTTTTAATTGCAAAAAAGATTAGTCCAGTCGTCGGTATGATTTTAATTCCTAGTATTGGTGCTTTGCTATTAGGATACGGCATTAAAGATTTAGTTAAATTCTTTAATAGTGGTTTAGGATCTGTGATGAGCGTAGTCATCATGTTTATCTTTGCAATTATATTCTTTGGCATTATGACTGACAGTGGCCTGTTCAAACCTATTGTCAAACGACTTATATTAATGACTCGCGGTAATGTAGTCATTGTTTGTATTGTCACAGCATTGATTGGTATGTTTGCACAATTAGATGGTGCAGGTGCTGTCACTTTCTTATTATCAATTCCTGCATTATTGCCACTATATAAAGCTTTAAACATGAACAAATACTTATTAATTCTTTTACTAGCAATTAGTGCCGCGATTATGAATATGGTGCCTTGGGGCGGACCAATGGCGCGTGTTGCTTCTGTATTGAAAGTGAAAAGTGTTAATGAATTATGGTATGGCATCATTCCAGTACAATTGATTGGCTTCGTGTTAGTACTTATCTTCGCAACTTATTTAGGGTTTAGGGAAAAGAAACGAATTAAGAAGGCAATCGATAACGGTGAAGTAGAACCTACATTAAACATTGATATTCATCGACTTGTGAAAAATTACGAACGAGATCAAGACATTAAGTTTCCTGTAAGAGGACGCGCGTTCAAACATGGTTGGGTAATTTGGGCCAATGTACTATTGACGATTATCGTTTTAGTTATGATGTTAGCTAACGTTGCCCCGCCTGAATTTGCTTTTATGATTGGTGTTGCAATTGCATTAGTGATTAACTTCCCAAATGTGGATGAGCAAATGAACCGTCTTAAGGCACATGCACCAAATGCATTAATGATGGCCGCAGTTATTATAGCAGCAGGTATGTTCTTAGGTGTTTTAGAAGAAACAGGTATGTTAAAGTCAATTGCTTTAAATTTCATTAAGATCATTCCTGATGCCGTTGGACCATATTTACATATCATTGTCGGTTTCTTTGGCGTTCCACTTGATTTACTTACAAGTACAGATGCGTATTATTTCGCGTTACTTCCTATAGTAGAACAAACTGCAAGTCAATTTGGTATTAATCCAGTTTCAACAGCATATTCAATGGTAATCGGTAATATTGTAGGAACATTTGTAAGCCCGTTCTCTCCTGCACTATGGTTAGCTATTGGTCTCGCTGAGGCAAACATGGGTACATATATTAAATATGCATTCTTTTGGATCTGGGGATTTGCGATTGTGCTACTGGGCATAGCAGTATTAATAGGTACAGTTACAATCTAAATGACTCGATATAGTACGTTGTTAAAAGATCTAAATTGAATAATTAAACTCATATTCCTTCTTATAAGCATGTCGCTGATGTCTTATAAGGGGGATTCGATTTTTATCATTATTATTATAAAAAATACTTTCAAAATATCCTCGCCAAACTTTGAAAACGCTTCATACTTCCCACTTTACATGAAATAAAACATCTTTAAAATTATCAGATATTTTACAAGTCGAGTATATACACTGTTGATTAATATAGTATAAGCACTGTCATAGAAGTGTTTTTATAATTGTAATATAAGTCTATGTTTATTACATGCAAAGTAAAATTATTATGATTCATTTACAAACCCTTAACATTCCACACAAACCCTTGTGTGTCTGTTAGAGTATGTCTTGTCGTTATTTAACGAGGAAAAAATTTCTTAAAACTATTTTGAATCAAATTGATTTGAAATTTCTAATATGTCAATTGCAGGTAGCCACGAGAAAAAATAAGCTTTAAACATTCTAGGAGGATATTTTATTATGAAAAAGATCGCTACAGCTACAATCGCAACAGCAGGTATTGCAACATTCGGATTAGCACATCAAGATGCAGACGCAGCGGAAATTAATAATGGATATAACCCTAATGACCCATATTCATATAGTTACACTTACACAATTGACCAACAAGGTAATTATCATTATGAATGGCAAGGTAACTGGAGCCCATCTCAAGCTCAACAAGGTGGTCAACAAAACACTGGCAACCAAGCAGTAAACAATACTCAATCAAACAATAACTATAGCTATAATTACAATAACAATCAATCAAACCAAAGCACTCAATCATACACAGCAAACAATAATGCTGGCGGTGGTTTAGGTGCTAGTTATTCAACTTCAGATCGTAACGTTAAAGTCACAACTCAAAACGCACCAACTACACAATCAACTAGTTCAAGTTCTAGTAGCGAAGCATTAGCTGGTAAATCAAGTGGAGGTTCAAACCTTTACACTGCAGGTCAATGTACGTATTATGTATATGACAAAGTAGGCGGTAAAATTGGTAGCACTTGGGGTAATGCAAATAACTGGGCAACTGCAGCAGCTGCAGATGGCTACACAGTTAATAACACACCTAAAGCAGGTGCAGTAATGCAAACATCTCAAGGTGCATACGGTCACGTTGCATACGTTGAAAGTGTAAACGATGATGGTTCAGTTAAAGTTTCAGAAATGAACTATAATGGTGGACCTGGTGTCGTTTCATCACGTACAATCTCAGCTAGCCAAGCTGGTTCATACAACTACATTTCATAATTTGAAATAACTTTTAACCACGATTCCTTATCATGCGGAGTCGTGGTTTTTTCTTTTGAGAAAAGACTGTGACAAGATAGGTCTTCGTGTGATTGAAGCCCAAGCATAAAGGGAAACATAATAAAAAGAAAAAGAATACTTAAAGAATATTATGTTTAATTGTGAAGGAGGGTGAGTAGAGATGACGTTTGATGTAATTAAGTGGATTATATTAGCTCTAATTGCTATTGTAACTATTGCGATTATTTGTGGCCTCATTTGGGGTTCATTATTAGAAGAACGAGCATATGATAAACGCTCTAAAAAAGAAAAACGAAAAGAAACTGAGAAAAATTTAGAAATGGCAAAAGGTCATACTGATGATAAAGGTGTAGATGGTGACTATGAAGAGGCACCAACTAAAGAAGGAACGCTTAAAGATGAGCATATAAATCATCGTGAGAAATAATGATTATAAAACCCTTGGAAGATGCTATATCAAGCATACTTTCAAGGTTTTTTAAATTGAAATTGATGAGAAATAAATTGAATAGTAAGGTTGAATGTTCACATTTTATTTACATTTAATATCTCAATTTTTCTTCAATTCTATACTTTTAGCATCTGCAAGTGATAAACTATGTATGTTAAAAAAATCACAATAATTTTCAGAAAAGTTAGGAGCTTTCATCATGCTACTGTTTGTAGTAGAAATCATCATAATGATACTGGCTATTATATTAGGGCTTCGCACAGCTGGTGCATTAGGGTGTGGTATCTTCGCCATTGTGGCACAACTCATTATGATTTTTGGTTTTCAGTTGCCTCCAGGTTCAGCGCCTGTCACTGCAGTTTTAATCATTTTATCTATTGGTATCGCAGGTGGTACTTTACAAGCTACGGGAGGAATAGACTATTTAGTCTTTCTTGCTTCTAAAATTATCGAGCGTTTCCCGAAATCCATTATTTTTATCGCACCAATGATTGTCTTTCTGTTTGTATTTGGTGTAGGTACCGCAAATATTGCTTTATCTTTAGAACCTATTATTGCTAAGACTGCTGTTAGAGCAAATATCCAACCTAAACGACCACTCACCGCATCTGTTTTGACTGCAAATTTAGCCTTATTATGTAGTCCTGCAGCATCGGCAACAGCTTATATCATATCAGTAATGGCTGGTTATCATATATCAATGGGACAATATTTAAGTATTGTATTACCTACAGCGATTATTACGATGCTAATGTTGAGTGTCTTTTGTACATTTGTTGGTCGTAAGACAACGGTCACTGCAAGTGAAATTGCACATACGCCTGAAGTGCCAGTCAAACAATCATTTACAACGAAAACCAAATTAGGCGTAGTTGGATTTTTATTATGTGTTGCAGGTATATTAACTTTTGGTATTTTTCCAAATTTAATGCCTTCATTTAATGTTGATGGTGAACAAGTTAAAGTAACTATGACGGAAATCGTCCAATTCTTTATGTATTTGAGTGTTGCAATTAATTTATTAATGATGAAGATTAACACGAGTGATATATTGTCATCTAATATTGCGCAATCAGCTATTGGTGCACTCTTTGCAGTACTTGGCCCAGGTTGGTTAGGTGCTACTGTATTTAATGCACCGCAAAATTTAAAAATTATACAAGACGATATTGGACAAACAATTCAATCTATACCTTGGCTAGTCATTGTCTTAGTTGCCATAGTGGCAATGATCGTTATCTCGCAAACTGCAACAGCCTCCATTATGGTGCCGATTGTCATGAGTATGGGTATTCCACCAATGTATTTCATTGCAATGGTCCAAACGCTTAATGTCAATTTCGTCATTCCAGCACAGCCAACATTATTATTTGCAGTTAATCTAGATGAGACCGGACGCACGCGTGCAACAAGTTTTATTATTCCAGGTTTCTTTGCGATTGGTGTATCAATCGTGGTTGGATTCTTAATTAAATTTTTATTGGGATTATAGATTATAAGACCACTAATTTTGGGCAAATGCTCAAAGTTTAGTGGTCTTTTCTTTTGAAAATGAACAGGTATTTTAAAAGAATTCAAATAAATATAAATTCATAATAACAGTATTATTATGCAAAATTAATACAATATAAAATTTGTTAAATACGTTAAGTTTAAATTTAACACTGTTGTTATGGCGATTTTTAAAGCTTTAAAATATGTCTGAAATATATATTTATTCAATAAATAGGAAAGTATAATTTGAATGTAATTTGCATTTTTATTTAATTTTAGATATCGTCAATATGTGAATAAACCGTGACAAGAAAGTGGTTTTTAATTTTTATCGAAACAACAATTTTGAGGAGGAACATAATTGAAACGAGAAAAAATTATGGATTGGCCGACTTTTATAGGGACGGTAATCGTATTACTTGTAGCTGTTACACCGATGATGGTATTCCCTAAAGCCAGTGAAAAAGTAATTACCGATATCAATAGCGCAATTTCCAATTCAATTGGAACTGTGTATTTATTTATGGGATTAATCATTCTATTCTTTGTACTATATATTGCATTCGGTCGTTATGGCAATGTAACACTTGGAAAGGCAACTGATAGACCAGAATTCAATAACTTTAGTTGGGCGTCTATGCTCTTCTGTGCAGGTATTGGATCGGATATTTTATATTGGGGTGTCATTGAGTGGGCATTCTATTATCAAGTACCACCGAATGGTGCAAAAGGGATGTCAGATGAAGCACTTACATATGCAACGCAATATGGGATGTTCCATTGGGGACCAATCGCATGGGCAATCTATGTGTTGCCAGCATTACCCATTGGTTATTTAGTATTCGTTAAGAAACAACCAATTTACAAAATCAGTCAAGCATGTCGTCCAGTTTTAAAGGGACAAACGGATAAATTTTTAGGTAAATTAGTGGATATATTATTTATTTTTGGTTTACTAGGAGGTGCAGCAACATCACTCGCACTTGGCGTGCCAATGATTTCTGCTGGTATAGAGAAACTTACAGGCATCGATGGAGAGAATATGGTTGTGCGTTCAATCATCTTATTAACAATCACAGTGGTGTTCGCAGTCAGTTCTTATTCTGGTTTGAAAAAAGGAATTCAAAAATTAAGTGATGTTAACGTATGGCTATCATTCTTATTATTAGGATTTGTGTTTATTGTTGGGCCTACTGTATTTATTATGGAAACAACGATTACAAGTTTTGGTAATATGCTGAGAGATTTCTTCCATATGGCCACTTGGATGGAACCTTTTGGTGGGATTAAAGGACGTAAAGAAACGAATTTTCCACAAGACTGGACAATATTCTATTGGTCATGGTGGTTAGTATATGCACCGTTTATCGGTCTGTTCATCGCACGTATTTCAAAAGGACGTCGTCTTAAAGAAGTCATTCTAGGTACTATTATTTATGGTACATTAGGCTGTCTATTGTTCTTTGGTATATTTGGTAACTATGCTGTGTATTTACAAATTACTGGTGAATTTAATGTTATTAACTTTTTAAATTCACACGGTACTGAAGCAACGATTATTCAAGTAATGCATCAATTACCATTTTCATCATTAATTGTTGTATTGTTCTTGATTTCTGCATTCTTATTCTTAGCAACAACATTTGATTCAGGTTCATATATTTTAGCTGCTGCATCTCAGAAAAAAGTTATTGGAGAGCCATTAAAGGCTAACCGTTTATTCTGGGCATTTGCGTTGTGTCTATTACCATTCTCTCTTATGTTAGTTGGTGGTGAACGTGCGCTAGAAGTATTAAAAACAGCATCCATACTGGCGAGTGTACCGTTGATTGTCATATTTATTTTTATGATGATATCGTTTATTATTACGCTTAATAGAGATCGGATTAAACTGGAGACAAGAGCGGATAAACATAAAGAAATTGAGAGACGTTCAATACGTATTGTGCAAGTTAAAGAAAAATCAGATGATGATGATAACTTATAAATAAAAAAGAGCTAGCAGATTCTTCAAAGTTTTACACTTTAGAAAATCTGCTAGCTTTTTTAAATATCTTCTTTTTCTGGAATTGGGTAATGTTCGAATATCTGTCCACTTTCAATGGCATTACTTAAGTTTTCTAACCATTTACAATATTGCTTAGTGTGATCTAATTGAGCTTGGATTTTATCGACTTCTGCTTTAGCATGATCGTCTAAGTCAGCATTTTTTAATGTTTCGTCTAACAGTAATTGTGCCTTTTCGACCGCTTCTAAATTAGTATCAACTTCACGTTCCCACTTTTGTGTAAAGAAATTTCGGAAAAAATGGAAGAAGTTTTTTTCGGCGATAAAATGTTGTTTTCTGCTACCACGCGTAAATTGTTGTTTTACGATGTCGAATTCTTGTAATTTCTTGACGCCAGCACTCATGCTAGGTTTGCTCATTTGTAAATGCTCACGCATCTCATCAAGCGTCATGCTTCCTTCGAAGACCATTGTGCCGTATAAATTACCAACGCTACGATTCGTACCGTACAAATCCATCGTTTCACCGATTGAGTTAATTACAAGGTCTTTTGCTTCTTCAATTTTTTGATCATAATTCGTTGAACGTGCCATAGTGCACCTCCATTGTTACTTAGTAATTTTTCAAAAGAGAAATAAACGTTGATGTTCATTTTTCGATTCTAAATCATTATAAAGTGTTTGATGAAAAGTTTCAAAATCGCATATTCATTATTAGCACTTTTGATACTAAAATTTCAAGTTTATGTAAAAAAAATGTGCAGATATGTGTCGTTTGCAAGACTGTGGAAAGTGTGATAATCTAGTTTTGTAAAATTCGTTAAATAAAAATTTAACAAACTTAACGGAGGTAGTTTGATGGAACTTGTAGAGAAATTGTCTAATCGTCAATATATCGATGGTGAATGGGTAGAAAGTTCAAATAAAAATACAAGAGATATTATTAATCCTTATAACCAAGAAGTTATCTTTACGGTTGCAGAAGGTACTGCTGAAGATGCAGAAAGAGCAATACTTGCAGCACGTCGCGCATTTGAAGATGCCGAGTGGTCACTAGAAACAAGTGAAGTCAGAGGTAAAAAAGTAAGAGCAATTGCGGATAAAATAACAGAAAACCGTGATGAATTAGCCAAATTAGAAACTTTAGATACTGGTAAAACGTTAGAAGAATCATATGCGGATATGGATGATATAGCTAATGTATTTACTTATTTTGCAGGTTTAGCAGATAAAGATGGTGGTGAAATGATAAATTCACCAATTCCTAACACTGAGAGTAAAGTAGTTAAAGAACCTGTAGGTGTAGTTACTCAAATCACACCTTGGAACTATCCATTACTTCAAGCCTCATGGAAGATCGCACCAGCATTAGCAACCGGATGTTCACTCGTTATGAAACCAAGTGAAATTACGCCATTAACTACCATTCGTGTATTCGAATTAATGGAGGAAGTTGGCTTCCCTAAAGGCGTTATCAACTTAGTATTAAGTAGCGGTGAAGAAATTGGAGATACGTTATCAGGTCATGAAGAAGTAGACTTAGTTTCATTCACAGGCGGAATTGAAACAGGTAAACATATCATGAAGAATGCCGCCAATCATGTAACTAACATCGCTTTAGAACTTGGTGGTAAGAACCCTAATATTATTTTTGATGATGCTGACTTTGAAGTTGCAGTAGATCAAGCGTTAAATGGTGGTTACTTCCACGCAGGTCAAGTATGTTCAGCAGGTTCACGTATATTAGTACACAACGATATTAAAGCTGACTTTGAAAAGGCATTAATCGATCGTGTAGGCAAAATTAAACTTGGTAATGGTTTCGATGATGATACAGAAATGGGGCCAGTGATTTCTACAGAACATCGCAATAAGATTGAAGGTTACATGGAAATTGCAAAAGAAGAAGGCGCTACAATCGCGATCGGCGGTAAACGTCCAGAACGAGAAGATTTACAAGCTGGTTTGTTCTTTGAACCAACAGTGATTACAGATTGTGATACTTCAATGCGTATCGTTCAAGAAGAAGTCTTTGGACCAGTTGTGACAATTGAAGGATTTGATAGTGAAGAAGAAGCAATTAAATTAGCTAATGATTCTATTTATGGTTTAGCTGGTGCAGTATTCACTAAAGATATCGGTAAAGCACAACGTGTAGCTAATAAATTAAAGCTTGGTACAGTTTGGATTAATGATTTCCATCCATACTTTGCACAGGCACCTTGGGGTGGCTATAAACAATCAGGTATTGGACGTGAACTAGGTAAAGAAGGCTTGGAAGAGTACTTAACTAGTAAACACATCTTAACTAACACAAACCCAGAACCAGTCAACTTCTTTAGTAAATAACAAGTCCATGCTAGAGCTTTAGAGTCGTTATATTAATTAACTATGCGACTCTATTTATTTGAGTTATAAAGTTGTATGTATCAAACTTAAAACATGAAATAAAAAGACATAATAATCAATTTAAGGGAGGACGAATTTATAATGAGTAAAAAGAATTCATATGATTACGTCATTATTGGCGGCGGTAGTGCAGGATCAGTATTAGGAAATCGTTTAACAGAAGATAAAGATAAAGAGGTATTAGTGTTAGAGGCAGGACGTAGTGACTATCCTTGGGATTTATTCATTCAAATGCCAGCAGCATTAATGTTCCCATCAGGTAATCGTTTTTACGATTGGATTTATCAAACGGAAGAAGAACCGCATATGGGACGTAAAGTAGACCATGCACGTGGTAAAGTGCTTGGTGGCTCTAGTTCAATTAACGGTATGATTTACCAAAGAGGGAATCCAATGGACTATGAAGGATGGGCTGAACCAGAAGGTATGGAATCATGGGACTTCGCACATTGTTTACCATACTTTAAACGTTTAGAGAAAACATACGGTGCTACACCATTTGATCAATTCAGAGGACATCACGGTCCAATTAAATTAAAACGTGGACCTGCAACAAATCCATTGTTCAAATCATTCTTTGATGCCGGTGTAGAAGCGGGTTATCATAAAACAAAAGATGTGAACGGATATAGACAAGAAGGGTTTGGACCGTTTGATAGCCAAGTGCATAATGGTCGTCGTGTTTCAGCATCAAGAGCTTACTTACACCCAGCAATGAAACGTAAAAACTTAACAGTTAAGACTCGTGCATTTGTCACTAAAATTCATTTTGATGGTAACAAAGCAACAGGGGTAACATTTAAACGTAATGGTAGATATCATACTGTTGACGCCGGTGAAGTTATCTTATCTGGTGGAGCGTTCAACACGCCACAATTATTACAATTATCAGGTATTGGTGACGCAGAATTCTTGAAATCTAAAGGTATAGAACCACGAATGCATTTACCAGGTGTTGGTGAAAACTTCGAGGACCACTTAGAAGTATATATTCAACACGAATGTAAAGAGCCTGTGTCACTGCAACCTAGCTTAGATGTTAAACGTATGCCATGGATTGGTTTACAATGGATATTCGCGCGTAAAGGTGCAGCAGCATCAAATCACTTTGAAGGCGGTGCCTTCGTAAGATCAAATAATCAAGTTGCATACCCTAACTTAATGTTCCACTTCTTACCAATTGCTGTAAGATATGATGGACAAAAAGCACCAGTAGCACATGGTTACCAAGTTCACGTAGGTCCTATGTATTCTAATTCACGTGGTAGCTTAAAAATTAAATCAAAAGACCCGTTTGAAAAACCAAGTATTGTCTTTAATTACCTTTCAACTAAAGAAGACGAACAAGAGTGGGTAGAAGCTATTCGAGTAGCTAGAAATATATTAGCGCAAAAAGCAATGGATCCATTTAATGGAGGTGAAATTTCACCAGGACCATCAGTACAAACAGACGAAGAAATCTTGGATTGGGTACGTAGAGATGGTGAAACAGCATTGCATCCATCTTGTAGTGCTAAAATGGGACCTGCCTCAGATCCAATGTCTGTTGTAGACCCATTAACAATGAAAGTTCACGGTATGGAAAATTTACGTGTTGTTGACGCTTCGGCTATGCCTCGTACAACAAACGGTAATATTCATGCACCAGTATTAATGCTTGCTGAAAAAGCAGCAGATATCATCCGTGGTAAGAAACCATTAGAACCACAATATGTAGATTATTATAAACATGGCGTAAGCGATGAAAACGCAGGTGCAATGGAATTTGATCCATATTACCAACACTAATTATAAAACACTATATTAATACTTTAGAACCAGTAAAATTAATAAATCAATGCTACTTTACAAATTTACAGTAGCTGACTGAATTGAGAAGGCGTTTAAATCAAGCTTTTCTTAGTTCTAGTTATCCCTGCGGGGGGAGTGGGACAATGAATTCAAAATGAATTCTGACTCACTCCCCCCTTACTATTTAACTTTTGATTTGAAACATTCAGTACAATATCACGTTATTAAACCCTTCTTAGTCATCAAAGTTTGATATTATAGATTGAAAGAAGTGATTGAGAAGGGCGGGTAAATACCTCTTGAATACTAATTATGAAATCACGTTCGACACTAAAAAGGAAGATATAGCTTCTGATTATTTATCGCTAAATTTAATTTTAAAAGGTAACGTCACATGTCAGAGTGAAAATCAAAATAAGCACTATCATGTTGGAGATTTAATATTAATCAATAGCTATCAAAACTTTTTGATTTTAGAAGATTCAGATGTAAGTTATATGTCGCTCCGACTGTCTAATAATTATTTTTCTCATTACATTGAAGATAAGAATATTTATTTTCATTTTGAAGAAGTATCTAAAAAAATACATGATGATATCAAAACATTGTTAGCTAAAATAGGGATTACTTATTTAAGAAAAGGGAAGTTTCATCAATTACACATGGATCAAATGATGATTCAATTAATTGAAATGTTGGTGAAATTTATTCCCTATCAATCTAGACAAGAGTTGATTCATGAACATAATAAAGATGATGTATTTGCTAGTCTCGCTTCAGAATTTATTAATCAACATTTTATGGAACGTATTGGTTTGGATGATTTGTCAGACTATATTAATTTGTCTAGTTCGTACACTTCTAGATTATTCACGAAAAAATTAGGAACGTCGTTTAATAGTTATCTTAATAAAGTGAGAACAAGAAATGCTGAACATGATTTGAAATATAGTGATATTTCAATTACTGACATAGCAATGAAGAATGGTTTTTCTAATTCAACGTCATTAGCGAAACATTTTAAATTATGGTATCACATGACACCGGGTGATTATCGTAAGGAATTTCAAGTTAAAGACTTGAATCAGTTGAAAATGAAACCTCTAAATAAGCAAAGTATTAAGAGATATATTCAATATTTGTCGTCATATGTGAATAATCAAATGGATGTCGTCATTCATTCGGCAGAACCCCAAAAAGAAATCGATATTCAATTAGAAGACAGGCTTGGATATTTAAATAAATACAATCATATCGTTCAAATTGGAAGTATCGTCAATATGCGCGTGCATCGTTATAGAGAGCAAATATTGGAAGTGAAAGATAGAGTTGGTTTAGATACTGTATTGGTACAAGATTTAGTAAATGATACTTCTTGGAGAGAACATGTCGTTGCATCTGATGAAATTATTCCGCATAGCCACCAATATATGACCTTAGATGAGTGTTTGTTATTTTTAATGAACCATCAAATACATTTGAGTATTCGTTTGAGACCGCCACATAGTGCAACAGCATTTCAAGCGTATTGTGATACATGGGTACAGATTCTTAAACATTTTATAAATATGACAACACATAGCAGTAGAATGCAACTTTCAGTAATTATAGACGCTATAGATCTGAAACAGTACATTCAATTATATGAAGTATTTAATCGTTATATATCTAACGTGAAATTTATTGTAAATTATCAAGATTTCAGTAATCAAAAAAATAACTTGAAGTTACTTTTTAAAGATCATTCTGAAAAAGTTAATATGTTAGCGTTTGAAGCTAATCAGAATGACGTAGTCAATTTAGAAGTTTCTGAAGATATACAGTATCAGTATGCTAAAAATCATATCAATGAGACAGTAGAAGCGTTAGTCGAATGGCTACCGAAAAAGCAGAAAGATATGCCACTAATGTTACTCAACTGGAATACCTTAACTGGTAATTCAAATCTTACTAATGGCGAATATTTTAGAGCGGGTATTATATTTAAACAATTATTAGATATTAATGAAAAAGTTTGTACGGTGGGGTATTGGCTGAATTATGAATTACATCAAAAATATGGTGTCATGAATGAACATCAATTAATGGGAATTGACTTATATCATCAATTTGATGGTAAACGCCCTGCATTCTTTACAAGTAATTTCTTTAGAATGTTGCAAAATAATGTAAGATTTAGAAATGAAGAATGTATGGTTGTTGGCGACGATACACATCTTCAAATTGTTGTATGGGATGCGGATCATTACAATCCTTATTACACGATTTCAGAGCAGCCGAATGTAATGGAAAAGAGAAATTTTAAAATAGAAATTAATCAACTTCAAAGTGGGCTATATAAAATTAAACACTACACGTTAGATAAAGAGAACGGTGCTTTATATCGGGTATGGCAACAACACAATACAACATATGGTATGGATCAGGAAACGATTGATTATGTTAATCGTATTTCATATCCTAAATTGGATATTGCAGAAGTGGAGGTAGAAGAAACACTTACCTATCATTTAAAAGTAATGACGAATTCCATTCATATTATAGAAGTGAATAAGTATGTATAAATTGGATAATGACAAAAATTAATCATTAATTTTTGTCATTATCCTTTTTCAATTCAAAAATAAATAAATTTAGTGCTAAATAGGACAACGATTGAATATTAAATTTAGAGATAAACGATACAATAATAAGTGAGGAGAGATGAATTATGATTAAACAATTAATTAACACTTTACAAGAAAAAGAAGAACGTATGATTGAAATAAGAAGATATTTACATCAACATCCTGAGTTATCATTCAAAGAACAGGAAACGCCAAAATATATCGCTGATTTCTACAAAGATAAAGATTGCGAAGTAGAGACTAATGTAGGACCTAATGGCGTCAAAGTGACGATAGATAGTGGTAAACCTGGTAAAACAATTGCGATTAGAGCAGACTTTGACGCTTTACCAATTCAAGAAGCTACGGGCTTACCTTTTGCTTCAAAAAATGAAGGTGTCATGCATGCTTGCGGTCATGATGCACACACAGCTTATATGTTAATTTTAGGTGAAACATTAATAGAAATGAAAGATCAATTTAAAGGTAAAGTTATTATTATTCATCAACCAGCAGAAGAAATGCCTCCAGGTGGTGCGCAAGGCATGATTAAAGATGGCGTGCTTGATGGTGTAGACCATGTGTTAGGTGCACATGTAATGAGCACAATGGAAGCAGGAAAAGTTTTCTATAGAGAAGGCTTTGTACAAACTGGACGTGCTTACTTTAAATTAAAAGTACAAGGTTCTGGTGGTCATGGATCTTCACCACATATGGCAAACGATGCGATCGTTGCAGGTGCTCAATTTGTTACGGAAGTACAAACGATTGTATCAAGACGTTTAAGTCCATTTGAAACAGGCGTTATTACAATCGGTTCATTTGATGGTAAAGGTCAATTTAATGTTATTAAAGATGCGGTAGAACTCGAAGGTGATGTAAGAGCGTTAACTGATGACACACGTGACACAATTGAAAAAGAATTGAAACGCTTAGTAGAAGGTCTTGAATCAACGTTTGGCGTTACATGTGAGTTCGAATTTAAAAAAGATTATCCAGCATTATATAATGACCCTGAATTTACACAATATGTTGCACAAACAATTAAAGAAGCGGATGCAGATGATATACAAGGTATTGAAGTTTGTGAACCCCAACCACCTTCAGAGGATTTCGCTTTCTATGCAGCGACATTACCAAGTACATTTATTTATTCAGGCGCAGCACCAAAAGATGGTATGATTTATCCACATCACCATCCAAAATTCACAATTGATGAATCATCAATGTTAGTAGCTGCAGAAGCAGTAGGGACAGTCGTTTTAGACTACTTAAGTTAAGGAGAGAGCATTATGGAAATGAAACAACAACAATTCACTGGAAATAATAAGCTTTTATTAGGTATAGTACTCGGCGTAATTACATTTTGGTTGTTTGCGCAATCTTTACTCAATTTAGTGCCAACAATTCAACATTCATTTTCAAGTAGTATTGGTACAACGAGTATTGCGATTAGTATTACGGCTTTATTTAGTGGTATGTTTGTCGTTGGTGCAGGTAGCTTCGCCGATAAATTAGGTCGCGTAAAAATGACGTACATTGGTTTAATATTGAGTATTATTGGGTCATTATTGATCATTG
This sequence comes from Staphylococcus haemolyticus, assembly GCF_006094395.1. Classification (NCBI taxonomy): domain Bacteria; kingdom Bacillati; phylum Bacillota; class Bacilli; order Caryophanales; family Staphylococcaceae; genus Staphylococcus; species Staphylococcus haemolyticus. The sequence continues at coordinate 389,957 of NZ_CP035291.1, forward strand.
TAACACCATTTACGCCAATGTTAATTCTTGGTCGTATTATTCAAGGGTTATCAGCAGCAGCAATTATGCCATCTACATTAGCGATTATTAAAACGTATTATCAAGGTTCAGATCGACAACGTGCGTTGAGCTTCTGGTCAATTGGGTCTTGGGGTGGCTCAGGATTTGCTTCTCTATTTGGAGGTATGATTGATACAGCAATTGGTTGGCGCTGGATTTATATTATCTCTATTATTGTTGCGATTTTAGCTATTCTATTAATTAAAGGTACTCCTGAAACTAAAGCGAATCAAACAACAAATACTAAATTTGACTTTGTAGGACTTACGTTGTTTGTCATCATGATGCTAAGTATTAATGTAGTGATCACTCAAAGTGCTAAATTAGGTTTATTCTCACCAACAATTCTAGCTTTAATTGCAGTGTTTATTATTTCAACAATCATCTTTATTCGTGTTGAAATGAAAATGCACTACCCATTAATAGACTTTAAATTATTTAATAATAAAGCCTATACGAGTGCAACAGTTTCTAATTTCATGTTGAATGGAGTTGCCGGTACGCTAATCGTTGCTAATACATTTGTTCAACAAGGGTTAGGTTTCTCAACATTTCAAACTGGACTACTTTCAATTACGTATTTAATTACAGTATTATTGATGATTCGTGTCGGTGAAAAGGTTCTCCAAAAAGTTGGCGCAAGAAAGCCGATGTTACTGGGTACTGCATTGAATATGGTAGGTATTCTATTAATATCATTTACATTCCTATCTTCACAAATGTATGTTGTCGTATGTGTCATTGGTTACTTATTATACGGACTAGGATTAGGTTTCTATGCGACACCATCTACAGATACGGCCATTTCAAATTCTCCTGAAGATAAAGTAGGTGTGGCATCTGGTATTTATAAAATGGCATCTTCACTTGGTGGTGCCTTTGGTATTGCCCTTTCAGGTACGCTATATGGTATCGGGGCAGCGATGGTTAATATTAACTTTGGTGCAATGTTAGGATTATGGTTGAACATTTTAATGGCAATCATTTCATTTACGGTTATACTTATCGGTGTTCCTAAACAACAATCTAAATAATTAACGATAACCATTTAACAGAAGTATATGCAAGCATTTATCAATGTTCACATATGCTTCTTTTTTTCGGGAAAAGAAGACTATAAATGAATGTAACATTGAATCATGTTTGGAACGTATGAAACCGTGACGCAACATTGTTAAACGAGAAAAGCATATAATGAGGAAAAGGAGTGGATATAATGATGAAAGATCTAGTAAAACGTCTACAAGAGAAAGAAGAAAAGATGATTGAAATTCGTAGACACTTACATGAACATCCAGAATTATCATTCCAAGAATCAGAAACACCTAAATATATTACTGATTTCTATAAAGACAAAGATTGTGAAGTTAAAACGAATGTCGGTGAAAATGGTGTGAAAGTGACTATCGATAGCGGCAATCCTGGAAAAACAATTGCGATTAGAGCAGACTTTGATGCTTTACCAATCCAAGAAGATACTGGATTGTCATTTGCGTCTAAAAATGATGGTGTGATGCATGCATGTGGTCATGATGCGCATACCGCGTATATGTTAATATTAGCTGAAACGTTAATTGAAATGAAAGATCAATTTAACGGTAAAGTGATCGTTATTCATCAACCAGCAGAAGAAATGCCTCCAGGTGGTGCCAAAGGTATGATTGAAGATGGTGTGCTAGATGGTGTCGATCATGTGCTAGGTACACATGTAATGACAAATATGGAACCGGGTAAAGTGTTCTACCGTCCTGAAAATGTTCAAACAGGTCGTTCATACTTTAAGTTAACGATACAAGGTGAAGGTGGTCATGGTTCATCACCTCATACAGCAAATGATGCGATTGTCGCTGGTGCTAACTTTGTTACTACTGCACAAACAATCGTTTCACGTCGTCTTAACCCGTTTGAAACAGGTGTTGTAACAATTGGCTCATTTGATGGTAAAGGTCAATTTAATGTCATCAAAGATAAAATCGAGCTTGAAGGTGATGTGCGTGCATTAACCGATGCTACACGTGATAAAATTGCTGACGAATTACAACAAATAGTCAAAGGTCTTGAAGCAACATTTGGTGTTAAATGTGACTTTGAGTTTAGTAAAGACTATCCAGCACTATATAATGACCCTGATTTTACAAATTATGTTGCAGAAACTATAAAAAAAGCTGATTTAGATGACGTAAAAGGGGTAGAAGAATGTGAAGCACAACCGCCATCAGAAGATTTCGCATTTTTTGCTAAAACATTGCCAAGCACATTTATTTATTCAGGTGCTGCGCCTCAAGATGGAAAAGCGTATCCTCATCATCACCCTAAATTTAAAATTGATGAGAAAAGTATGTTAGTCGCAGCAGAAGCTGTGGGTGCAGTTGTGTTAGATTACTTAAATTCAAAATAAAAAATTGTTATCTCAATTTAGCCAACAAAACTTCAGAAATTGTTGGCTTTCCAGTACTAGTGTAAAGCTATGTATCATGATAATATTAGCGTATATCTAAACACTGGGGTGAGATAATGAGTTTTTACGAATTTATGCAAGGATTTATTGGTGACCAAACCCCTTTAGGCGAACTTGCACATTGGATTAGCCAAGATCAGCATTTCCCAAAGTATGAACGAATTTCTGATAACATACTTAGTTATTTTACGAAAATTACAACATTGGACCACGAATTTTTAGAAGTCGTAAAGCGTTCTATCTCGCTTTATGAACAAAGCCAATTATAAGGACAGAACGAATATAGATATACAAATTTAATAGTAGCTCAGTGCTAGTTTAGAAATGAAGGATAAGAATCATGATTTTAAAAGATAGTTACAAAACTTATGTAGTAGAAGAAAAAGGCGATAACACGATTTCAATAAAGAAAAATAATGATGAACATCAATATGATGTGTTAGAAGTGATTGATGATTTATCAAATGATTCTTTTTGTGTGTTAAATCATTTATTTGTTAATGAAGGTATGGAAGATGCATTCGAGAAGAAATTCTTAGAACGTCCTAAATACTTACAAAATGTTCCAGGATTTAAAGCTTTAAGATTTTTGCGTCCACAAGTAGCAGGACGACACTATATTATTTTAACTTTATGGGAAGAACGTCAGGCATTTTATGATTGGCAGAATTCTAATGAATATAGTCAAACCCATAAACATAGAGGCACTGAAGGTGGTGTTGATCGCAACATTGTTAATCGTGATTTATCTTATAATGTGCGTATTGAGCTATCTGGTTTAGAGTCAAAATTAGATTTAAGTCATATTTTCTAGTACAGATATAAAGATTAAGCCAATGTCATTGTTATCGACATATGTGCTTAATCTTTTTCAATTTCAAATCAAATTGTAAAAACGTTTACATAAATGATTTTGATTTCATCAGACTAAAGCGTTTGATAAGATAATAAATAAGGTCGAACTGAAAGGGAGTATAGTAATGGATAATTCAAGTTTATTAGCACCAGAGACTTACAATATTGTTTCAGAAATTGAGAAACATGCTTCTAATACATCGAAGAAAGCCCTGATTTATGAAAATGGGGTAGACGAACCAATTACAGTGACATATTCAGAATTAATTAAAAATGCCAATAAAGTGGGATATGTCTTATTAAATCACGGACTTAAAAAAGGTGATAAAGTATTAATCATGATGCCGAGAGCAATTATGACATATGAACTTTATCTTGCTGCATTAAAACTGGGTATTGCGATTATTCCTAGTTCAGAAATGCTAAGAACTAAAGATTTACAATATCGAATTACACATGGTGAGATTAAAGCAGTAATTGCTAAATCTGATTTTATTGAAGAGTTCAAAGGCGTTAAAGAGTATGACGCATTAACGAAATTTATCATTGACGGACACGAAACGGACTGGATTAATATTGAAGATGAAAAAGCGTCTCAAAGTGATGCGTTAGATATTGAAAAAACTTCAAGAGACGATTTAGCCATCTTATCATATACATCTGGAACGACAGGAAATCCTAAGGCTGTTACACATTCTCATGGTTGGGGATTTGCACACATGAAAATGGCGCCAGAACATTGGTTATGTATTAAAGAAGACGACTTAGTGTGGGCGACAGCTGCACCAGGTTGGCAAAAATGGGTATGGAGTCCTTTCTTATCAATTATGGGTTCAGGCGCAACAGCATTTGTTTATAATGGTAAATTCAACCCTTCTCGTTATCTTGAATTATTACAAGGCTTTGAAATCAATGTCTTATGTTGTACACCAACAGAATATCGTATGATGGCGAAATTAGACAATTTACAAGAATATAACTTAGAACACCTTCACAGTGCTGTATCAGCAGGCGAGCCATTAAACCGTGAAGTTGTAGAACAATTCCGCAATAACTTTAATTTAACGGTGCGTGATGGTTATGGACAAACAGAGAGTACTTTATTAATCGGGTTCTTAAAAGACACTAAATCACGACCAGGTTCAATGGGTAAAGAAATCCCAGGTAGCCGTGTTACGATCGTTGATGATGAAGGACAACCGGTTGAAACAAATGTTAAAGGAAATATAGCTTTACCACTTGATTTCCCTGGTTTGTTTAAAGGTTATTATAAAGATGAAGAACGTACGAAAGCAGCTCAAGCGGGTGACTATTACATTACTGGAGACTTAGCGCATATAGATGAAGATGGCTATTTCTGGTTTGAAGGTCGACGAGATGATATTATCATCAGTTCAGGCTATACGATTGGACCGTTTGAAGTTGAAGATGCCTTAACAAATCACCCGGCCGTTAAAGAATGTGCTGTTGTAGCAAGTCCTCATGAAATTCGAGGCAACATTGTTAAAGCATTCGTTATTTTACAAGATAATTATCAGGGTAATGATGACCTTGTTAAAGAATTACAAACTTTCGCGAAGAATGAAGTAGCACCATATAAATACCCACGTGCAATTGAATTTGTAGACTCATTACCTAAAACAAATTCAGGTAAAATCCGTCGTGTTGAATTACGCGATGCTGAACGTGAGAAATATAATAAAGAAAATGGATTTAAATAATATCGATTTCAATGTATAAAAGACACCTCGTTAAATGCTTTGGTCATCTAACGAGGTGTTATTTTTGTGTTTGATTGAGTATTCGATACCAATTGATGAAGCATATTATCTGGCAGTGTATCCACCGTCTACAGTTAATGCTGCACCTGTAATAAATCGAGCTTCATCACTTGCTAAGAATAATACTGCATTGGCAACATCTACAGGTTCACCTAAATAGCCAATTGGATGGCGTTCAGACATTTTAGCAGTATAGGCTTCTAAACCACCTTCTGTTTCTGCACCGAGTTTTTTCACTAAAGGTGTTAATATTGTACCTGGATGAACAGAGTTAACACGAATGTGATCTTTACCAAAGCTGATGGCATCTTGTCGTGTCATATTTGTAACAGCACCTTTAGCAGCTGCGTATGGTGTGAGTTCATCTGTACCCACTAAACCTAAGATAGATGAGAAGTTAACGATTGAACCGCCACCATTTTCACGTAAGAGTGGTACAGCATGTTTAGTACAGAAGAATACGCCTTTTACATCGACTGCAAAAACCTGATCCCATTCTTCTTCAGTGAGTTGGTCTGTCGTTTTGTCAGCGCCAGTTATACCCGCACAATTAATGAGTATGTCTAATTTACCAATATCATGCTTGATATTCGAAAATGTATCTTCAACGCTAGCTTCTTTAGAAACATCTAAGACATAACCGTATACCTTTTGATTAGTTTCTTTAGAAAGTGTGTCAACCGCTTGATTGACTACATCTTCTTTAAGGTCTGAAATGATAACTGTTGCACCCTCTTCAACAAAACGCTTAGCAGTTTCGAAGCCCATTCCACCACCTGAACCAGTAATTAAAGCTACTTTGTTTTCTAGCCTCATAATAATCCCCTTTTCAAAAATAGTCTCATCACAATTTAATGGTATCATCGCCAATATATAATGTATAATGCATAATAATTATATTTTTATAACTTAAAGTTATGATTTGAGGTGTAGTGTTTGGAGATTACAAAGCTCAAATATTTTAAAGTGGTAGCTAATATGAATAATATTTCAGAGGCGGCAAAGCGACTGAATATTTCTCAACCAGCACTAAGTAAGGCGATTGCATCAATTGAAGATGAGTTGGGTGTGGCATTATTTGACCGGAAAGGCAGACATATCTACTTAAACCGATATGGTGAATTAATGCTGAATTATATCGATAGTGCATTTAGGGAATTAAATGAAGGAGAACGTATAATCAAAGAATTAACAGGTATCGAAAGTGGTCAAGTTACTTTTGCAGTAACATTTCCACATGTTATGCCATTACTCATTCAAAATTATGTGTCACGACATCCCAATATTAAAATTAAGCAATATCAAGCAATATCTGAACGGGCAACTCATTTGATTTTAAATAACGAAGTAGATTTTGCTATATCATCTTCTAAAATTGAACATCGCGATATAAGTTGGGAACCTATCATACAAGATGATATTTATTTAACTGTTAGTAAAGAACATCCTCTCTCTCAATGTACTTCTCTTGAATTAACACAAATTAAAGATGAACGATTGATAGGTCAAATTGAAGGTTATGGTTTTCGAGATACGATAGATTACATTTTAAAACAAGAAGGGATTGTTCCTAATTATCAAGTAGAGGTTGAGGATTCGAGCGCTATTTTAAAACTAGTAGCTATGAATATAGGCATCTCATTCACACCCAAACAAGCCTTAAGAAATTTGGATAAGCAAATTGTAGCAATACCTATTAACAATGAACATTGTTATCGGGAGATTGGTTTAGCTTATAAAAAATCTCATTACTTTACAGAAGTAGCATCGTCATTTAAGACTTTTGTGACTGATTATTTTCAAAATCATATCAATTAAACTGAATAAATATGAAAATAGTATGACACAATTAAAGCGTGCATAATAGACATTCAATTACTATTGTAAGTCCATTTTGTGCTCTAATTGTGTCTTTTTTATAAATCTTGAAACTAAATGTGATGTTTTTAATTGTATTTATCTTGGTTATATGACATACTCTATATTAATTAGTATGATATAATAATTAATTGAGGTGACATTATAATGACGAAATATATTTATGCTTTTGATGAAGGACAAAAATCGATGAAAGATTTACTTGGAGGTAAAGGTGCTAACCTATCTGAAATGAAACGTTTAGGTTTACCTGTGCCAGATGGTTTTACAATAACAACTGCCGCTTGTATAGAATACTTAAGACAAGGTAAATCATTATCAACTGATGTAAAAACACAATTAATTGATCATCTTGCTGACTTTTCAGAGAGAACTGGGAAAGCATTCTCATCAGATGCTAATTTATTACTTGTATCTGTACGAAGTGGTGCGAAAATATCGATGCCTGGTATGATGGATACAATTCTTAACTTGGGATTAAATGACGATAACGTAAAGAAACTTGCAGATAAAACAGGTGATGCTCGCTTTGCATATGACTGTTACCGTCGCTTACTACAAATGTTCGGTGAAGTGGTATACAACGTTCCGATGCAAGCATTTGATACATATTTTGAAGATTATAAACAACGTCACAACTTTGAAAATGACGCTGCAATTACACCTGAAGGTTTACAAGAAATTTGTGAACGTTTCAAAGACATTTATATGGAAGAAGTTTATAAACCGTTCCCTCAAGAACCTTTGAAACAATTAGAAGAAGCAATCGAAGCGGTCTTTAAGTCTTGGGACAATGACCGTGCACGAATTTATCGTGATTTAAATGATATTCCACATGACATAGGTACTGCTGTTAATATCCAAGAAATGGTATTTGGTAATAGTGGTAATAATAGTGGAACAGGTGTTGCATTCACTCGTAATCCTGTGAGCGGAGAAAATAAATTATTTGGTGAATATTTATTAAATGCACAGGGTGAAGATGTCGTAGCTGGTATCCGTACACCAAAAGACATTTCAACTTTACACGATCAAATGTCTGACGTACATCAAGAATTTGTTGAAGTAACGAAACAACTTGAACAGCATTATAAAGATATGCAAGATATTGAGTTTACGATTGAAAATGGAAAGTTATACTTATTACAAACTCGTAATGGTAAACGTACGGCACGTGCAGCAATTAAGATAGCAGTAGATTTAGTAGATGAAGGTGTCATTAAAAAAGAAGAAGCGATGTCAAATGTTGATGTGAAATCAATCGACCAATTATTACATCCTAATTTTGATGAAAAAGCACTAAAACAAGCGACTGAAATTTCAAAAATAGGTTTACCTGCAAGTCCAGGGGCTGCTACAGGACAAATTGTATTTTCAGCTGAAGATGCTAAGGCACAAGCTGATGCAGGTAAGAAAGTTATCTTAATGCGTCCGGAAACGTCTCCTGAAGATATTGAAGGTATGATTGCGAGTGAAGCAATCGTAACAACACATGGAGGTATGACATCTCACGCAGCAGTTGTAGCTCGTGGTATGGGTAAATGTTGTGTGACAGGTTGTTCGGATTTAGAAATCAATACTATGGCAAAGACAGTTTACTATGATGGTGGGGAACTTCATGAAGGCGATACAATTTCAGTTGATGGTTCTAAAGGTGACATCTACATAGGTGAGATTGAAACAGTCAGTGCTGAACACAGTGAAGAGTTCACTCAATTTATGGAATGGTCAGAGGATATTGCACGTTTGAATGTTCGAATGAACGCAGAGACGCCTCAAGATATTAAAGCGGGTTATGACTTTGGTTCTAAAGGTATTGGTTTAGTTCGTACGGAGCATATGTTCTTCGGAGCGGAACGTTTAGTTGAAATGCGACGATTTATTCTTTCATCTTCATATGAACAACGAGTAGAAGCTTTGAATAATATTCGTAATTATCAAGTAGAAGACTTTGAAGCAATATTCCGATTATCTGGAGAGCGTCCTACAATTGTCCGTTTGCTTGATCCACCTTTGCATGAGTTTTTACCTAATTCTGATGAAGATGTTGAAAATGTAGCACGACAACTCAACATTCCTAAAGAAGTATTGAATAAACGCATTGTAGATCTTCATGAAGTGAATCCAATGCTAGGACATCGTGGTTGTAGACTTGCAATCACATACCCTGAGTTATATGAAATGCAAGTTGAAGCGATTATGGGAAGCGTATTAAAACTTAAAAAAGAGGGTATAACATGTAAACCTGAAATTATGATTCCGCTAGTATCAACTGTGGAAGAATTCACAACGCTTAAAGAGAAATTGGTTAAAACCATTGAACAATTAGAGGATGAACAAGGTGACAGCGTACCATATTTAATTGGTACAATGATTGAAACGCCGCGCGCATGTTTAGTAGCAGATGAATTAGCAAAACATTGTGATTTCTTTAGTTTCGGTACAAATGATTTAACGCAATTGACATTTGGTTTCTCAAGAGATGATGCAGGTAAATTTATAAATGTGTATACTGAAAGTAATATATTGAAGCTTGACCCATTCCAAACGTTAGATAGAGATGGTGTCGGAAAATTAATCGAAATTGCAGTTGAACAAGCTAAAAAAGTAAATCCGAAAATCAAAATCGGTGTATGTGGTGAATTAGGTGGAGATGCTAAGTCTATTCGTCGTTTCAATCAATTAGCGATAGACTATGTTTCATGCTCACCATTCCGAGTTCCAGGTGCAATTTTAGCAACAGCTCAGAGTCAAGCGGAGGAAAGCGAGCAGTAAAGTGAACGAAACTCAATCAAATGAACAAATTCTAAAGTTATTTATCGTATCAGATTCCATTGGCGAAACAGCACAACGAATGATTCATGCAACATTAACACAATTCCCTGATTTGCATAATGTTGAAATTAAGAAATTTCCATATATTAAAGATGAAGAGGAATTCTTAAATATTTTAAATTTAGCACGTGAACAACATGCGATTGTAGCGACGACGTTAGTAAGTGAATCCTTTAATGCATTGGGACATCAATTTGCACATGAACATGATATTCCTTATGTTGACTACATGTCTGATTTAATCAGTATTATTAAGAAGGTAACACACAGTCAACCGCTTATGGAGAGTGGTGCGTTACGTAAATTAAATGATGAATATTTCAAGCGTATTGAAGCGATTGAATACTCTGTTAAATACGATGATGGTAAACATTTTACTGATATAGGTGAAGCGGATGCATTAATTGTTGGTGTGTCACGAACATCTAAAACACCATTAAGTATGTATTTAGCTAACAAAGGTTATAAAATAGCTAATATTCCATTGGTACCTGAAATTGAAATTCCTGATAATGTTTATAAACAAAAAGGGTTAAAAGTATTTGGATTAACTGCGAGTCCACAGTATATTGCAAACATACGAAAGAATCGTGCGGAAACGTTAGGTTTATCTAGTGAATCACGATACAATAACTTGGATCGTATTAAGAAAGAACTTGTATATGCTGAGGAAGTCTTTAAGAAATTAAATGCGACTGTTATCAATACGGAATATAAATCGATTGAAGAGTCAGCATTCTATATTGAGAAGTTTTTACAACCTAAATTGTAATTGCAAGAAGAAAGAAGTCTTTGATTGCAGTTTAGATAGTAGAAAGTCGATAAATAAAAACACTTAGTTGCATATTTGTGACTAAGTGTTTTTATTTTAAAATTAGGTAGCGTTAATGCTTTCAATTATATATAAAAAAATAATTTTAATTAAGGTTCTCCGATTTACAATTTACCATATTTGTTTTAACATAGAAATGAAAGGCTTAACAATCTTAATATAAAAAGGTATTACTTTATATTAGGGAGAAAGAGTAGTAAGTAATAACTTTTTAATTGTTAACTAATAAATTTGGAGAGGTGTACAACCATGGCAGAATCAAAAGACGTCATTTTAATTGGTGCGGGTGTCTTAAGTACAACATTTGGTTCTATGTTAAATGAGCTTGAGCCTAATTGGAATATCAAGCTTTATGAACGTATGGATCGACCAGGTCTAGAAAGTTCTAATGAACGCCACAACGCTGGTACTGGTCATGCTGCACTTTGTGAATTGAACTATACTGTTCAACAACCTGATGGTTCAATTGACATTGATAAAGCGAAAGAAATCAACGAAGAATTTGAAATTTCAAAACAGTTCTGGAGTCACTTAGTGAAAGCAGGACATATCGAGAATCCAAGAGAATTTATTAATCCTCTTCCACACATTAGTTTTGTTAGAGGCGTTAACAATAAAGAATTCTTGAAGAAACGTTACGAAGCAATGAAACAATCACCAATGTTCGATAACATCGAATATACTGAAGACATTGAAGTAATGAGAAAATGGATTCCATTAATGATGAAAGGTCGCGTTGATGACGGCAAAATGGCCGCTAGTAAAATCGACGAAGGTACTGACGTTAACTTTGGTGAATTAACACGTAAAATGTCACGACACTTAGAATTAGACGAGCATGTTGAAGTTAAATATAGTCACCAAGTACTTGACTTTGAACGTTTATCAAATGGTAAATGGCGAGTTAAAATCAAAGATCTTAAAACTGGTAACGTATTTGAAGAAGTTACTGACTATGTATTCATTGGTGCAGGCGGTGCTGCAATTCCATTACTACAAAAAACAGGTATCCCTGAAAGTAAACATTTAGGTGGATTCCCTATTACTGGTCAATTCTTAACATGTACTAATCCACAAGTGATTGAAGCACATGATGCGAAAGTATATGGTAAAGAACCACCAGGCACACCACCAATGACAGTACCTCACCTTGATGCACGTTACATCGAAGGTAAACGTACTTTATTATTTGGACCATTTGCGAACGTTGGACCTAAATTCCTTAAAAATGGCTCAAACTTAGATTTATTTAAATCTATTAAACCTTATAATATTACAACGATGTTAGCTGCTGCAGTTAAAAACTTACCATTGATTAAATATTCATTTGATCAAATTATCATGACTAAAGAGGGCTGTATGAACCACTTACGTACATTCTACCCTGAAGCTCGTGATGAAGATTGGGAATTATACACAGCAGGTAAACGTGTACAAGTAATTAAAGACACTGAAAAAGAAGGTAAAGGATTTATCCAATTCGGTACAGAAGTGGTTAACTCTGAAGATCATTCAGTGATTGCTTTACTTGGTGAATCACCAGGGGCATCAACTTCAGTATCAGTAGCTTTAGAAGTTCTTGAGAAAAACTTCCCAGAACAAATCGGCCAATGGAATGCTAAAATTAAAGAAATGATTCCATCATACGGTCAATCATTAATTGAAGATGTTGAATTAATGAGAAAAATACGTCGTCAAACGTCTAAAGATCTTGAATTAGGATACTATGAAGACGCTAAATAAGATGTGTTAATAATAAGTAAGAGTCGCTTGAGAGTTTATAGCTCAAGCGACTCTTTTTTTAACTTTCTATAGGTATAAAGAAGTTGGCGTATTTATAATGATAAACAATCTTTGAATAATCAAAAGGTAGTCCTTTATTAGTGTAAAAGGTTAAATCATGACGCATACAAGGATCATTTGGATTGAGATCCAATTGTGGTGCTTCACGTTCAGTAAGAAAATCAATATAGAAATAGATATCAGAAAAACCGATATTAATCTTAAGCTGTGCTTGAAGATAGTCGAATATTGAATGTTCTGCACTGTCATGATCAAGGTGAGTAACTAATGTTTTATTGAAGTAAGATGTTTCAATACATAAAGGGTTATGATCTAAATAGCGAATACGTTCGACATAATAAACTTCTTCATCTTGTTCCGTTAAACGTAAGTGCGCTCTTACTTCATCATTAGGTTTTATCGTTTCAAACGTTAAAACTTTACTTGTGATTTGATGGCCTTGCAGATTATCTGAGAAACCCTTTGTTTTCAAAAGGTTGATATACCCTGATTTATTTTTATTTCGTACATAAATTCCACTGCCTCTTGTTTGGAAAATCATACCATCTCTTTGGAGTATCGCTAATGCTTTAATGATGGTACTTTTGCTAACCTCATATCGTGCTTTTAATTGTTCGACACTTGGAAGTTTATCACCAACATTATATTCATCATTTGCAATGGCACTTGTAATATCTTGAGCAATTCGTTCGTACTTTAACATCATTTGACTCCCTTAATGCGTAATTTATTTTTATTATAACAAATGTAAAACACTATTAGTAAATTGTACCGGTATAATTTTGATTATTCTGTTTACAAATTGTACCGGTATAATTACAATAGATTTTGAAAAGGCTTTCGTATTGTTGTTAATGATAAGATTATGAAAGTAGTTAAAAAGTAAAACACTAATGAAAAAATTATAAAGGAGTTTTGGAACATGTCTAAATTACCTAATGATTTCTTATGGGGTGGCGCTTTAGCGGCTAATCAATTCGAAGGTGGCTATGACCAAGGTGGAAAAGGACTAAGTGTCATTGATGTTATGACAGCTGGGGCACACGGTAAAGCACGTGAAATTACGCAAGATGTAGAACCTGACAAATATTATCCAAATCATGTTGGCATTGATTTCTACAATCGTTATAAAGAAGATGTGAAAATGTTTAGTGACATGGGTTTAAAATGCTTAAGAACATCAATTGCTTGGACTCGAATTTTTCCAAAAGGTGACGAAGTTGAACCCAATGAGGAAGGTTTACAATTCTATGATGACTTATTTGATGAGTTATTAAAATATAACATTCAACCTGTTATCACTGGGGGTAAATTTGGTAAAGTATTGATTCACGTTTAGAGGAGGCATTCGATGAAACACTACATCGTAAAATTTGAACACACTGATTTAAAAAGATGAAAAAAGTACGTTGTTCCACATGTTTTATATTTGAAAAAATTAATCAAACAAGGACATTTAATCGTTTCTGGTCCTACAGTGAATGCGCGGAAAGATATAAAAGAAGCTTATTTAATATTTAAAGTTAAAAATCGAGACGAATTAATGACATTACTTGAGAAAGATCCATTTTGGTATAAGGGATTGGTTTCAAATTATACCATTGAAGAGTGGAAACCATTATTCGGTAATCTCGAGCAACTCACAAACGAGGAATTTAATGATGAAGAATAATCGTAAATACTATTCTGACAGGGTTTGTTGGGGTGGTATTTATTTTTGTAAAAAAACATAACGATATATCGAAAAAGTAATTATTTAAATAAAAAAGGTGATTTTAATGATGTTTAGAAGACATATGCAAGATATAAGACAAAGAATGGATCATTTTGAACAATTTGGTAGAAGTAAAGGGCCACAAGGATTTGAGAGATTTGGTGGTTTTGGACGCCGTGGTGGAGGTCGAGATAGATTCTTCAAAAAGGGAAATTTACAATTTATAATTTTACAAATGTTAGAAGAGGAATCACGTCATGGTTATCAAATCATTAAGGATTTAGAAGAACGTTTCAAAGGATTCTATTCACCGAGTCCTTGTTCAATTTATCCAATATTACAAATGTTGGAAGATAGAGACTTTGTATCGATTTCTAAAGAAGGTAACAAAAAAATCTACACAATTACAGATGAAGGTAAAACTTTTTTAAAAGAGAATGTAGACCAAGATGAATTTACAAAACGCTTAGAACAATTTAAAAATGTAGATTTTGAACAGATGAAAGCATCTCGTGAACAATTACAAGGATTATTTCATGGATTTATGAAAGCAAGTCAAAGCGCATTACAAGATGAAGAAAAACAAAAAGAATTAAATGTATTTATTGAGGAAACTAAACAAAAATTAGAACGTTTCTATAAATAGTGAATATTAGAAAAGCCGGCCGGTTGAAATAACCAGTCGGCTTTTAAATATTCGAGTGAAGTTGTAGAGCACTTCGCCGGAATGATAAACGGGCTACGAAAAGCAGATCGTTTGACAATAATACGCTAATCGCTAAAATCAAAGAGCGATTTTTGCTCATAGCTCGTTATTGCTCACGATCTGAACGCTTTTCTTCGCACCTTAGTTTTTATTTACTGATGCGTCGTAGATAGAATCTACTGCGTCACCTAATGCTTTATCAAATTCTTCTTGTGATTGGCTAGCACGTAAGTCACTTGCTAATGCACGTGAGAAGCTTGCGATTAATTCATCATTGTCTTTCAATAATTTGTTAGCTTCGTCTCTGCTGTAACCACCTGATAATACAACCACGCGTACAACATTTGGATGATCTGCTAATTCTTTGTATAAGTTAGCTTTAGTTGGGATAGTTAATTTTAACATTACTAATTGATCATCGTTTAAAGCATCTAAGCCTTTTTTAAGTTCAGCTTTTAATACTTCTTCAATTTCAGCTTTATCTTTAGCGTTAATGTTAACTTCAGGTTCAATGATTGGTACTAAACCTTTAGCAATGATTTTTTTAGCGAATTCAAATTGTTGTTCAACAACATCTTTGATACCTTGTTCATTTAATTCTAAGATATTAGAACGCATTTTAGTACCGAAGATATGACGTTCAACTGCACGGTCTAAAGTATCGTCTAAATCATCGATAGGTTTCATTAATTGAACACCGTTTTGTTGTTCAGCTAAACCTTTGTCGACTTTTAAGAAAGGTACAACACCTTTGTCTGCTAAGTAGTCACCAGTGTATTTGCCTTCAACTTCACGATCCATAGTTTGTTCGAAAAGGATAGCACCTAAAATTTTGTCTGGAGAGAATGAAGGTGAAGTTACAACTCTAGTACGCATATCGTGCACAAGTTGGAACATTTCGTCATCATTGCTATATTCGTCCTCGTTTACACCATACTCTTTTAATGCTTTAGGAGTACTACCGCCACTTTGGTCTAATGCTGCGATAAAACCTTTCCCATTTGTCATTTTTTCTAATTGTTCTTTATTCATTACTCTTTCCACTCCTTTAATTAACTTTCATATTTATTATGATAAAAATAAAGATCATTCTCAAGTTATAAAACTTATATTTATTGAAAATTCATATTTTACAGTTTATAGTTTCATAAATTAGACGTATTTAGCGATAATAAAGTAAATAAATCTTATTAAGTGAGGGGAAAATGGAAAAACGTATTTTAATTATTGGAAGTCCAGGCTCTGGTAAATCGACATTAGCTCATCATTTACATAAAATGTATGGCATACCTTTATATCATATGGATATCATCAATTGGATTGATAACAAAACGACGATTAGTCAAGAAGAATTAATTGAACAGCTTAATCAAATTATTGCTAAAAATACTTGGATTATTGATGGTAATTATTCGGACACACTACCTTTAAGGTTGAAGAGAGCAACTGACGTTATATGGTTAAAAGAACCTAGATGGAAGTGTATTTACCGTGTCATAAAAAGGGTGATTATTCACAATTTGAAACGTCATCGTATTGGGGGTAATCCGAATACAATTAGTTTTGAATTTATAAAATATGTGTGGCAATTTCCTGAAAATAATAATGAATTCATCAAGTTACAACAATTGAAAACGCAAGATCATATTAAATGGGTTATAAGTAATTCAAGTCTCAAAAACTTATAACATAATCATTAAGATGGTCATTAGTTTAAAAAATACCTACAAATATTTAACATAGTTTCTTATTATTAACGACATAAAAACGAACTATTTATATAAAATGTGAATGATAGTTCGTTTTATGTTATCATTTATTTTAAAGTAGGGAGTTTTTGAACCCTTCATTCATTTAAAAAGGCGTGTGAGTAATGATTAAAAAAGTAAAATTGGTTATTTTTGATTTAGATAATACGCTATTTTCTTTTAATAAATTATGGATAAAAGCGAATAAAGATACGTTTGAAACGTATACGTTGTTTAAAGATATAGATTATAGTGACTTTATGAAATTATTTGAAAAATATGATTTATACTTTTGGAAACAGCATGATGAAGGGGTTATTACCTTAGATGAATTGCGAGAGTTAAGACTAATTAAAACTTTACAGCATTTTGATATAAATATTTCTCGCGAAGAAGCTAACGAGTATTTCGAATCCTTTTTTACTAAGCTACTGTCTAGTATAACTGTTAATAGAAAAATGAATGATTTACTTATGACCTTGAAAGAAAATGTAAACATCGCCATACTTACTAATGGAAAGATTAAAGAACAGAACACTAAAATTGATAATCTCGATATTAGAACAATTTTTGAGAAGAATATTTTTATATCTGAAAATATAGGTTGCGAAAAGCCTGATCCTAAAGCATTTTTAAATGTCACGTCTAGATTAAACGTTAATTCTGAAGAGTGCTTGTTTATAGGAGATTCTTATAGAAATGACATCATGGGAGCGTTAAATGTTAATATGGCTGCCATTTGGTTAACGAATTCTGATAAAGATACAGAATTAAATGTAAAAGATGGTCTTTATTGTTGCGAAGATAATATAGAAGTTCTATTAAAAAAGCTCCTTGATGATGAATATAAAGATTTAACAATTTATAACTAGTTTAATATGAAAAATAGAGTGTATAGAAAGTAACTATTTTCTGTACACTCTATTTTTATGCGTGATGGACAATTCTCATCTCAGAACTCTTGTAACATAATCAGGGTATCATTAATTTTAAAAAATTAAATGTATGCAAATATTAGATGATTTATTATATAAAATTTTGCCAAATTGATTAATAGTACATAAAGTATGCTATTCTATAAGAAAGTTAGGTTCTCTTATTTAGGATAATTAAACTATTTAAATCGCTTACTATTCTAAATAATGAGAGCCTAATTATACATATAAAGCATATTCGGAGGCTAAGGGAATGAAAAAGAACAAAATATTTGCTGTATTAACAACAAGTGCTTTGTTACTCGCTGCGTGCAGTAATGGTGATAATTCATCTAGTAGCGGGCAAAAAGGGGACAGCCAGAAGAACGAACAAACTAACAGTCAAAGCGAGAAATTAAAAAAGAATAATGACAAAAATAAGAATGAGAATAAAGTCGATTACCCTAAAGATGGCGTTAAAGGTATTTATGTCACAAGCAATTCGACAGAAGGCGATAAGATTGATGAATTAATTAAGTTCATTAAAGATTCTAAATTAAATACAATGGTTATCGATGTTAAAGATGATGAAGGTAATATCACAATGAAACTTAACACTGGAAATAAACAAGTAGATAAGAACACATTAGATATTGTAGATGGTAAGAAATTGTTGAAAAAATTGCATAATAACAATATTTATCCAATTGCTCGTATCGTTACATTTAAGGATACTAAATTAGCTGAAGAACATCCTGAGTGGTCATTTAAAGAAAGTGATGGGTCAGTTTGGACTAATGGTAAAGGCGATAGCTTTGTTAACCCATTCATGAAGGAAGTATGGGATTATGATATTACTGTCGCTAAAGCAGCAGCTAAAGCTGGATTCCAAGATATCCAATTTGACTATGTGCGTTTCCCAGAAGGCTTTGAAAATGAAGCAGACAGTTTAACTTATAGTAAGGGTGACTACAAAAATAGCAAGTTAAGTTCAGGTGATCAACGTGTTGATACAATTACAAAATTCTTAGAACATGCTAATAAAGAGTTGAAACCAATGGGTGTTAACGTATCGGCAGACGTATTTGGCTATTCTGCATTAGTTAAAAACGCACCAGGCATTGGTCAAAGTTTCCCTAAAATGTCTGAAAATGTAGATGCGATTTCATCAATGATTTATCCTTCACATTGGAGTAACGGTGACTTTGGTTTAGATGCTCCGGATACAGAACCGTACAAAACAGTAAATCGATACATTCAAAAAGAAAATAGTTTACTAGATTCACTAGGTAAGAAAAAACCAATTTCTCGTCCATGGATTCAAGATTTCACAGCATCATATTTAGGTGATGGTAATTATATTGATTATGATGCCAAAGCAGTATCTGAACAAGTTCAGGCTTTAAAAGATAATGGTGTGAATGAGTTCTTACTATGGAATGCGGGTAACGAATATACTGAAGGTGCAAACTATAATCCTAAAAAAGGTAGCGCGAAAGAACGTGACCCAGAAGGTGTAGAGCAAGATACAAAACAGCAAGACAATAAAGACGACAATAAAAAAGATAGTACTGAAGAGAATGGGAACAGCAATCAATAATAAAAAAGGCGAGATGACTTTGAAGTCATCTCGTTTTTTCTATGAGATTTTTTTATGAGATTGTTTAGCTACTAACGCACCGCCTAGTAATAAGAAAATGCTACCTAATAATTGAATGGATTGTTCACTGTCTGAATGACCAGTTTCAGGTAATGAAGATTGAGCATTTGTGCTATTATGGTTACCTTGTTTTTTTACTGATTGAGACGAAGGCACTTCGTTAGATTTAACGTTACCGACATAATATGAATTTAATTCACGCGCACAATCTACAGAATTAATTTTAGATGCTTCTTCCTTTAGATCATCTAATTCAGCAGCATTTGCAATACCGTGTTCAACATATGTTTCTCCACTTTGAAGTTGATTAAAGTTACTATATTTATCATTTTTATATTCGACTTGGCCATTTTTATGAACTTTATAAACCCCTAAACCAGCATTTGCTTTATTATGGCTTTTAATTTCAAAATAGTCCCCTTTGTCGATTACTTTTCCAAAGTTTTGTAAATCTGGATTACCTCCACTATTTGATAACGCCTCTGAAGCAACTTCTTGTGCGTTATTCTTAGTAACGATATCAGCAGCAAAAGCTTGATGTCCACTAAAAGCAGTTAATAATACTGTACTTGAAATAAGTGTTGACGCAAATAGAGAAACCTTCATCACAATGAAAACCCCATTTCATTATTTATCTTTTACAGCCTTAGTGTAACACTCAGAATTAATTAAAATAGGGGTTTAAAGTAAACCATATTGAAACTTTAAATTAGCTTAAAGAATGACATA
Organism: Staphylococcus haemolyticus; assembly: GCF_006094395.1. Lineage (NCBI taxonomy): Bacteria > Bacillati > Bacillota > Bacilli > Caryophanales > Staphylococcaceae > Staphylococcus > Staphylococcus haemolyticus. The sequence continues at coordinate 409,930 of NZ_CP035291.1, forward strand.
TTTGTAAAGTTAGATTTACAATATTAAAGTTTTTATGAATATAAGTAATCGTGATACTAAATTTAATGATGCTAACTTACCATTTCTTTTTAGAAAAGTAAGGGATAGACCATGCCATGCAAACAGTGAAAATCAAATGTGCAATCATCCATAAACCGTATTCTGTCCAACTAAATTGAAAAAATGAACGTTGTGCCAATAGAATAAGTAATGGATATAATATTAGAAAAATGATGATCAGTAATAAATAACTTATTTTGTAAAAAGGTTTGAAAAATTTATAAATAATTAGAAATGTGATGTAAATTAAAAATCCAATGACAATATGAATCAATAGTTCTAAAATCAGTGGTGTTTGATTTGGGTCAGCAATGAAATCGATATTGATTAATAACAAGGTTAGGTGCGTCGTGTGTGTTACGACATCCATAGTAAACATGATAAGCAATAATAAAATGCTAATCAGTAATGCACTAAGAAAGTGGTAGCCGTATCGTATCATAATTATCCATCCTTCAAATGAGTTTAACAAACTATTCCCTATGGCAATGTGAATCACACATTTTAAAAATTTAGAATATTTAAAAAATGATATTGACCAAGACAAAATCCAATGCTAATATGATATCAATTCAATAAAACTTGTTAACTCTTATCAAGAGTGGTGGAGGGATGTGCCCTAAGAAGCCCAGCAACCGTCGTTAAACGAAATGGTGCTAATTCACATAAAGTAGACAATACTTTAAGAGATAAGAGAAAGTGTATCGATACTTTCTCTTAAATAATAGAAAGTATTTTTTTATGTCTTCTAACTATTTAAGAGTTGAAGTGTAATTGAATCATTATTAAAAAAGAGGTGTCGATATACATGAAAAAATGGTTAAGTGTTATAAGTATTTTAGTTTTAGTTATTGTATTAGCTGGATGTGGCAAAGATAAAGAGGGTAATAAAAAAATTACGGTTGCTGCTTCACCTGCACCCCATGGAGATGTGTTGAAGAAAGCTAAAGAACAATTAAAGAAAAAAGGTTATGATTTAGAAATTAAAGAGGTAAATGATTATAAAGTGCCAAATAAACTATTAGATAAAGGTGATATAGATGCGAACTTCTTCCAACATGTACCTTATTTAAAAGCTGAAAAGAAGAGTCATGGATATAAAATAGAAGAATTAGGTAAAGTATTTACAACTCCAATGGGCGTATACAGTAAAAAATATAAAAATCTAAAAGATATTCCTGAAGGTTCAACGATTTATGTTTCAAATAATCCAGCGGAAGAAGGACGATTTTTATCATTCTTTGTAGATGAAGGTCTCATTAAGTTGAAAAAAGGTGTCAAAATTGAAGATGCTAAGTTTGAAGATATCGCTGAAAATAAAAAGAATTTAAAATTCAATCATCAACAAGGGGCTGAGTTTTTACCAAAGACATATAAAAACGGTGAAGGAGCAGCAGTGATTATGAATTCTAACTATGCCATCGATAATGGTTTGAAACCTTCTAAAGATGCAATTGTTATGGAAGGTAAATCATCTCCGTTTGCCAATATTATTGCTGTACAAGAAGGACATAAAAAAGATAAAAAGTTCCAAGAATTATTAAAAGTTATGCAATCGAAAGAAATTAAAGATTATATTAAGAAAGAATATGGAGACGATGTAATTCCATACGAAAGTAAATAATTATCCATATTAAACTACCCGCAAAGTAATAGCTTTGTGGGTTCTTTTTAAAAAGAAAATAATAAATACCAAAAATTATAAACTTTAATTATTTTGATTATTCAGAAAATATTTACAAATCTGACAATTATTAGTAATATATTGAATATTATCACTTAAATAGTGTTTATTTAGAGGGCCGGAGAACTTTTCAAATAGAGGGAAGCAAAAGGGATGGTCTATCTTGGGAGGATGAGCCGATATGAGTAAAGCAGAGGAATTAATTAATGAAGATGGGAAATACTTCGCCGCATCAGGGAGAATAAAATACTATCCATTAGCCATTGACCATGGTTATGGTGCGACACTAGTAGATGTGGATGGTAAAGAATATATTGATTTATTATCAAGTGCAAGTTCACAAAATGTAGGACACGCACCTAAACCAGTTACTGAAGCGATAAAGAAACAAGCTGAGAAATTTATTCATTATACACCAGCATATATGTATCATGAACCAGCAGTGAAATTATCTAAAAAGCTTTGTGAAATTGCTCCAGGTGACTATGAAAAACGTGTAACGTTTGGATTAAGTGGGTCTGATGCGAATGACGGTATTATAAAATTTGCGAGAGCTTATACGGGACGCCCTTACATTATTAGTTTTACAAATGCATATCATGGGTCAACATTTGGATCATTATCCATGTCTGCCATTAGTTTAAATATGCGCAAACATTATGGACCATTATTGAATGGATTTTATCATATTCCATTCCCTGATAAATATAGAGGGATGTATGAGCAGCCAAATGCAAATACAGTTGAAGAGTATCTTGCACCATTAAAAGAAATGTTTGCGAAATATGTGCCAGCGGAAGAAGTGGCTTGTATTGTTGTAGAAACAATCCAAGGTGACGGAGGTCTATTAGAACCTGTAGATGGTTACTTTGAGGCATTAGAAGCGTTATGCCGTGAACATGGTATTCTAATTGCTGTAGACGATATTCAACAGGGGTTAGGGCGAACTGGTACATGGAGTTCAATTGATCACTTTAATTTCACACCGGATTTAATTACATTTGGTAAATCACTAGCAGGTGGATTACCGATGTCTGCTATTGTTGGTCGTAAAGAAATCATAGAGACACTTGAGGCACCGGCACATCTATTTACAACTGGTGCGAATCCTGTAAGTTGTGAAGCGGCTTTAGCTACATTAGGTATGATTGAAGATGAAGATTTATTAACTGCTAGTTCTGAAAAAGGGGCTTACGTGCGCAAGCGAATGGATCAATGGGTGAATGATTATGATTTCGTTGGAGATGTGCGTGGTAAAGGTTTATCAATTGGTATTGATATCGTATCAAATAAACAAGCTAAGACGAGAGCTTCTGAAGAAGCACTTAAAATATGTAATTATTGTTTTGATCATGGTCTTGTATTGATTGCAGTAGCTGGTAATGTACTACGTTTCCAACCACCATTAGTTATTACGTATGAACAATTAGATTATGCTTTAAATACAATAGAGAATGCATTGCAAGCGTTACAAGATGGACAACTGAATAATTATAATATTGATGGTCAAGGCTGGTAACACGAAAAGAAGCATCTATCTCAATCGATGAGACAGGTGCTTTTTCATTTGTATTAATCTTTTGGTACGACGTAGTCCTCTTCTTCATTTTTCTTAGAATGTCGAACACCATAACTTAAATAGATTATGATACCAACAACGAACCAAATTAAAGTATATAGTTTAGCATCGAAACTTAATCCCCAGAATACAAGTAATACTAAAATAAATGTGATTATTGGTAGTACAGGGAAGAACGGTACTTTAAACGATGGTTCAGGTAAATCTTTACCTTCACGTTTTCTTAAACGATACATTGCAAGAGACACAAACATAAATGCGACTAATGTTCCTGCTGAGATAAGTTGTGCCAAGAATGCAAATGGGAACATTGAACCAATTAATACACCAATAATAGTTAGGATTAAAAGTGCTCTGTTTGGTAGATGTTTATGGTTTAATTTTGATAACCAAGGTGGTAATAAACCATCACGACCAAATGAATATAATAAACGTGATCCTGCTAACATCATACCAATTAAAGCGGTGAACATACCGATTACTGAAATAGCTTGAATGACAGCAGCAATAATACCGTGGCCACTTTGACGAAGTGCCCAACCTACAGGTTCAGCATTACCAGCGTATTTAGAATAATGGAACATACCAACCAATACTAAAGCTACACCTACGAATAATACTAAAGCGACAGCTAATGAACCAAGAATACCACGAGGCATTGTTCTTTGTGGGTTGATAGCTTCTGCAGAGTTGGCTGCGATTGAATCAAATCCAATATAAGCTAAGAAAATCATAGAAACCCCAGCATAAATACCTTGCCAACCACCGAAATCACCATTTTCAGTCACTTTATGTTCTGGAATAAACGGAACATAGTTAGATGCTTGGATAGCAGTTAAACCTACGATAATGAACAATACGATTGCAAATACTTTTAAGATAACTAAGACGTTTTCTACACGTGCTGCTTCAGTCATACCACGTGATAAAATGATTGCAGTAATAATGATTACAACAGCAGCGATAATATCAATCACACCACCATCAGCTCCGAATGGATTCGATAATGCTTTAGGCAATACGATACCTAATGGTGATACGAGTCCTCTTAAATTGGCAGAGAATCCGGATGCTACAAAGGCTACGGCAATAAAGTATTCAGCTAAAAGTGCCCAACCTGCGACCCAACCTGAAAATTCTCCAAATAAAACGTTAATCCAAGAATAAGCTGAACCGGCGAAAGGCATTGTTGATGCCATTTCGGCATATGAGAAGGCAACTAAACCTGCAACAATCGCTGCAAGTAAGAATGATAATGCAACAGCAGGGCCTGCATGTTCAGCGGCTACAACGCCAGACAATGTAAAAATTGCAGTTGATACAATCGTACCAACACCTAATGCAAGAAAATCTCGAACGCGTAATGTACGTTTTAAATGACCATCTTTATTTTGATAGATTGTGGGATCTTCTTTTCGAGTTAAATTTTTGAAAAAACTGGCCATAATCATGAACCTCCACTTACTTAATATATTGAGTTATAAGATTAGCTTGTTATCTCTAGAATATTTATTATATTAGCACAAAACTTTGTATTTTTGTCTAAAATTTCTGAAAATTTTAAGTTTTCTTACTTTTTATAAAATGACAGAGTGTAACAAGGAAATTTTAAATGATAGATTTGATTATAACAGATTAATAAGAAATAAAAACAACAAAAAAGAGTAAAATCATCCATAAAATATAAAAAGTGGTCTTTTGGTCGGGATTAACATACTAAAAACACACAATAAGTCAAGTAATTAGACCTTTATTTAGTGGTATTTTACTAAAAAATTAAAGTTTGTTGACCTATTCCATTATGGAATAGGTTCTATCGAAAATATGTATTTTATTAATAGTTCAGAACATACTATAATTAGTCATGTAATAAAGTTACATCATATTTAAATGCTTCTATTTCGTGTAGTAAATCCATCCCCTTATATTGTATTAGCATAATAGTGCTGAACTTTATGATTTATTACACCAATTGACATAGATAGAAGACTCCCATCTCGCATTTAAATATGTATCCCTAACTGAGATTACTAGCAACAATGAAATAATGAAGTAACTTTAAATATAAAGAAGCCACAACTCATGTAACTAAGTCTTTCCCTCTTTTTCCCTTAAAAAATAGACATGTAGGTGGCTTCTTTTTAATATTAAAATTTAAAACGGAACTTGAAAGGATATGAATTCAGATGACTAAAGAAAACTATTCTGCTGCAAACATGGTCATTGATACTTTAAAAAATAATAATGTAGATTACGTATTTGGTATTCCAGGAGCTAAAATAGACTATCTCTTTAATGCTCTTGAAGATGATGGTCCAGAACTTATTGTGACACGTCACGAACAAAATGCTGCCATGATGGCACAAGGTATCGGTCGTTTAACTGGTAAACCAGGTGTGGCATTAGTAACGAGTGGCCCTGGAGTAAGTAACTTAACAACTGGATTATTAACAGCGACTTCAGAAGGTGATCCAGTGTTAGCTATCGGTGGTCAAGTTAAACGTAACGATTTATTACGTATGACGCATCAAGCAGTAGATAACGCTTCTCTTTTAAGATCATCTACGAAATATAGCGCAGAAGTACAAGATCCTGAGTCTCTATCTGAAGTAATGACAAACGCTATTCGTACAGCGACTTCAGGTAAAAATGGTGCAAGTTTTATTAGTATCCCACAAGATGTTATTGAGTCTCCAGTAACATCTAATGCAATTGATTTATGTGAACAACCACAACTAGGTGTTCCAAATTCAGAAGACATTCAAGACGTTATCAAAGCTATAAAACATGCGAAATTCCCAGTGTTGCTAGTAGGTATGAGAAGTTCAAGTGAGAAAGAAACAGAAGCAATTCGTCAATTAGTTGCTAAATCAAATTTACCAGTTGTTGAAACATTCCAGGGTGCCGGTGTACTTAACCGTGAATTAGAAAATCACTTCTTCGGAAGAGTCGGTTTATTCCGTAACCAAGTAGGTGACGAATTATTAAGAAAAGCTGACTTAGTTGTTGCAATTGGTTATGATCCAATTGAATACGAAGCAAGTAATTGGAATAAAGAATTAGATACAGAAATCATTGTTATTGATGAAGTACAGGCTGAAATCACTAACTTTTTACGCCCTAAAAAAGAATTAATTGGCAATATTGCAGGGACAATTCAACTCCTATCTGAAAATGTGCATGAACCTATTATTAATCAAAATCGTTTAGATGACTTAGAACGTTTGAGAGCAGAAGTCATTGAAGCAACAGGTATCAAGTACACACATGAAGATGGCGTAATGCATCCATTAGAAATTATTGAAACAATGCAAAAAACACTAACTGACGATACAACTGTTACTGTAGACGTAGGTAGCCATTATATTTGGATGGCACGTAAATTTAGAAGTTACAATCCTAGACATTTACTATTTAGTAATGGTATGCAAACACTTGGTGTTGCTCTACCTTGGGCAATCGCAGCTGCATTAGTTCGCCCAAATACTCAAGTTGTGTCAGTAGCTGGAGATGGCGGTTTCTTATTCTCAGGTCAAGATTTAGAAACAGCCGTACGTAAAAATCTAAACATCATCCAATTAATTTGGAATGATGGAAAATATAATATGGTAGAGTTCCAAGAAGAAATGAAATATAAACGTTCAGCTGGAGTTGAATTTGGGCCAGTTGATTATGTGAAATATGCTGAATCATTCGGTGCAAAAGGGTTACGTGTTACTAATCAAGAAGAATTAGAAGCCGCTTTAAAAGAAGGCTATGCAACTGAAGGCCCTGTATTAATTGATATCCCAGTGAATTATAAAGACAATATCAAATTATCAACGAATGTATTACCAGATTCTTTAAATTAATTATTAGTCAAACAAACATAGGAGTGAATATTCAATGAGTCACGTATTATATCAACATGGTACTTTAGGTACATTAATGGCAGGTCTATTAGAAGGAACTGCGTCTATCGATGAACTATTAGAACATGGTGATTCAGGACTAGCTACATTAACAGGTTCTAATGGTGAGGTTATCTTTTTAGATGGTGAAGCATTCCATGCTAACGAGCACAAGGAGTTTAAGAAACTAAATGGTGATGAAATGACGCCATATGCAACAATTACACGTTTTGAAGCAGATCAAACATATCAAACTTCAAATAAAGACTCTGAAACAGTGTTAAACGAAGTTAAAGAACATATGTTAAGTGATAACTTATTCTCTGCAGTGAAAATAAGCGGTACATTTAAAAAAATGCACGTACGCATGATGCCTAAACAAGAGCCACCTTACACTAGATTAATTGATTCAGCACGTAGACAACCAGAGGAAACGCGTGAAGATATTAAAGGAACAGTTATTGGATTCTTTACTCCAGAATTATTCCACGGTATTGGATCAGCTGGCTTCCATATTCACTTTGCTAATGACGATCGCAACTTTGGTGGTCATGTATTAGACTTTGAAGTAGACGATGTAACTGTTGAAATACAGAATTTCGAAACATTCGAACAACATTTCCCAGTTAATAATAAAACATTTACAGAAACAGAAATTGATTATGCAGATGTAGATGCAGAGATTAGAGAAGCTGAATAATTAACAATCATAACTATAGAAGGGAGTAGGACAGAAATAATATTTTCTCAAAATTTATTTCGTAGTCCTACCCCGGCAAGGATGACTAGGTTTGAAAAAAGCTTGATTCAAGCGCATTTTCAAATTAGTCATCTACTGACAAAATGATAAAATAGGCTGAGACATTTTATTTTGTCCCAGCCTCTTTTTTTAATTTATAAAATATAATATATGACACAATATAAAATAATGGTATAATAACTTAGAATTTTATATTTATGGAGGTAGCCCTAATGCAATGTCCAAATTGTGGTCAGACATATCAACAAGGAGATCAATATTGCGGTAGTTGTGGTAATAAATTAAATGGTTCATTATCTCAATCAACGCAATCGACAACAGAATCATTCAATTCGGAGATTCAATCTACAAGTCATTCTACAGCTATTAAGCAAGAACAAATTAATGGAGAACAGAATCATAGTGAGTACGATCGTGGTGAATTTGCACATAGATATATGTCTTATGAACACCGTTATGCTGAAGGTCCATTCACGATTAAGGTGAAATCGACCTTTAATGAAAGTAAGCAATTTCTTAAGCAAGCTTTTACTTCTCATGATGTAGTGATGAAAGGGAATAAGTCATTTAGTATTACTTTGCTATCATCATTAGTTATTATTGGTTTACTTATATTGGGAATGTTATTACACCTACTTTCAGCAAGTTTATTTGATGGTTATTTTGTTGATACTGCAACAATTATCTTGAAATTTGTATTAACTACTATGCTAGCACTTGCGTTTTTATTTATCGTAACATTCGCCGTTATTCGCTTAATGATAGTAGAAAGCATTTCCTTTAAAAAGATTTTATCTGATTATATATTAGTTAATACATTATCAGTAAGTATACTATTTTTAGGATTTATTGTGTTTTTCTTTGAAATGTATATTTTTAGTGGTATATTGATTGCCTTTTCAGTGATTTTACTTTTAACATCATCAGTTTATTTAATTTCAAAATATAGTGTAAATCATACGTTACGTTTTGCGAGTTTCTATAGTGTTATGATTTTCTTTGTTATTATTGGATTTGCCTTACATTTATTTGGTTCAACTATCATTCATCGATATGATGATTTAGGTATTTTACATCAATTATTTTGGCGTTGGCTCTAATAATTGCGTGGGATAATTATTAATGGTAGATGATATATAAATTTAAAAGCCAGTAAGTGAATTTTTTTAATTCATCTGCTGGCTTTTAGGTATTGAGAAAAGGAATATGTTTAATGTTTGTTTTACTTTAAATAATTATTCAATTACTGGAATAATTAAGTGTGAATCATAACCGCTACCAGTATAAACAAGGTGATTGCCTCTGTTTACTGTATCTTCGTGTTCATAACGTGTTTTCATATTAGGTAAAGGGGTGCTATTACCTTTGATAATTTCGTTACCTTTAACAACAACTGCTAATGACTCATCTTTTTTAAATAAAGTACCAGATGGTAATAATTCTATTTCGACTGGCACGATTTCATTTGGGCTAACTTATGTTAAACCGTAACGTTGAACGTTACAACGATCAATATGCATGCAATTGTACGAAAACCAACAAAGCCGATATAATTGTACAAAAACAAACATTTAAAGTGAGGTCTATCAAATGACTCAGGATCGTAGAATTAGAAAATCTCAACAAGCGATTAAAACAGCATTCATAGATTTATTACATAAGTATGATTTCAATGATGTTACTGTACAACAAATTACTGATTTAGCTGATATTAACCGTGGTACATTTTATACGCATTATTTAGATAAATATGACTTGCTAGACAAGATGGAAGATGAACATGTAGATATTGTGCGTAATTTTATTAAAGAGAGTAAAAAGAGTAGTGGTGGAAAGTTCTCAACAGAAGACTTAAGACATATAATGGAATTTCTTATTGCACATATTGAAGAAAATATAACGTTTTATCAATTAATGTTCAAAATAGGCACTGAATCTAGATTGCATGAAAAATTATATGGCTTGCTAACGAACTATTTAAATAGTTTTACTAATTTAGATGGTGATATTAGTGGTATACCTTTCTCATATTTTATGAGCTATGTTTCAGGTGCAGGATTATCGTTCTTAAGACATTGGGTTGAGGATGGTAACCGCATCCCTAAAGAAGATTTAATTCAATACTTCTATGATATTGTTAATAATGGACCAGCTACAATTATACAAAGAGAGATTAATAAATAATGTATGGCTTCTAATTACTGATATTAGTGATTAGGAGCTTTTTAATTTTAAAAAGATTATTATAAATTGTTGAATTAAGCATATATTATTGAGTTTTATATAATAGCATACGATGTATAATGAAACGCATAAAAATGAGGGAACCTATTACGTTGTTATGTATCTCTAACTCTATGAATCCAATTGGGAGAGAGGGGGAGCATGATGACAATAGATATAACGGTTCATCTCCCATTAAATGACATTCTATGTATCTTGGGTTATATAATTATTTTAATATTTGAAATAAAGTATAAAAAATAACGTTTTCTTAACTCGCAATTAAGAAAACGTTAGCCCAATAATAGAAATTGGAGATACATATTGGCTTACCTATAAGTCAGTAATATGTCCTTTATTTTTACACCTAGTACCAAGTCACAAACGTGCTAGGTGTTTTTCATTAAAGATATTTTAGCATAACACTTGATGTTAAGCAAATTAATCAATGTGTGTGTCGGCTATATTTGATATTCATCTTAATGTCGTTTATATTTTACATAAAGAGTTATCAATAATCTTGAGGTGGTTGAGGATGACTAATTTTAGAGATAAGATGATTAATCGAATCATCGGTACAACGACTGAACTTGATGAACGTGAAAAAGAAGAATTATACGGACACGTCACTACAACATTTATTATCACTTATTTAGGCTTACTAATCTTAGCTTTTATAAGTTTAATTAATGATTATGTTGTTCAACGTGTTAATGTACCGACCATCGGTATATTTGTTTTATTCTTTATTGCTAGTATTTTCTTATCGAGGGGCATCCGAAAAAAATAATTTAGATGAAAATCGAGTTTATTCTAAAGAAGCATATCAAAGACTATTAAAGAAGCATAAGTTAGGCAGTATTTTCGGTGGTATTATGTTCGGTGTAATCATGAGCCTACTTAATTTAACGCGACTATATTTTTCAGATCAAAAGATTGAATTAGGATTTTTCATAACATTTAATTTTATTTCTGCTTTAATTTTCGGCGTAGTAAGTTATTTCGTTGGTAAAGGTAAAATTGTTAAAGAATATGGTGAGGGGGATTAAGAAATGGATAAATTTAGTCAAATATTATTTAATTGGTTCACTCAAAATCCCACAGGTCGTGATGAGCGTGAGCAAGGTGTGCTTGAACATAAGTTCGCGGTTATGTTTTTATTGACATATATTACAATAGTTATCTTAGGTACAATAAGTTTGGTTATTGATATGAAGAGAGAAACAGTGAATTTTGGAACAATATGCTTATTAGCGTTGAGTGTTATCTTAACGTTTGTATCTCTTTGGATTAATAGAAGAAACCGTTTAGATGAGTTAAAAGCTCATTCAGCTGAAGAATACAAACAATGGGTGAAAAAGCATGCAATAAAATGCTCGTTTTTCGTCGTTTATTTTGCAACGGTGATGTTTATTATTACGGGGGTTATCTTCCCTTATATTTTTAATGACGGATTTGACTTCAAAGAACAATTAATCAAATGTGCATTTTCTGGTGTGCTATTCGGCGGTATCATGTTTATTTACTATATGATTATGCTCAAAAAAGAATATTAACTATTATTCAACTCCTTAATTATTATATAATAAATTTATATAATGCTTAAGGAGTCATTTTTATGTTAAAAGCTGATCCAATTATTGCTAAAATGAAGAATCAAAAAATCAACTACGATAGGGTATTGAAAAAATTAATTAATCAATGGGAAAGGGAAGGTTTAAGACCTAAAATCTTACTACATAGTTGTTGTGCGCCATGTAGCACTTATACGTTAGAATATTTAACGGAGTATGCTGACGTGGCAATTTATTTTGCGAATCCCAATATACATCCTAAAAATGAATATTTAAGACGTGCAAAAGTTCAGGAACAATTTGTTAATGATTTTAATGAGAGAACCGGAAAGAATGTTAAATATATTGAAGCGGAATATAAACCGCATGAATTTATGAAAATGGCAAAATCACGTGGCCTCACTGAAGAACCAGAAGGAGGGTTACGTTGTACAGCATGTTTCGAAATGCGTTTGGAGCTAGTTGCTGAAGCTGCTGTGAAATACGGGTATGACTACTTTGGAAGTGCACTCACACTATCACCTAAAAAGAATGCGCAACTTATAAATGAACTGGGTATGGAAGTACAACATTTATATGACGTGAGCTACTTGCCGAGTGACTTCAAGAAAAATAAGGGCTATGAACGTTCAATAGAGATGTGTAATGACTATCATATATTTCGACAATGCTATTGTGGATGTGTCTTCGCAGCGATGGCTCAAGGCATCGATTTTAAACAAATCAATCAAGAAGCTAAAGACTTTTTACAGCAATTTTAAAGAAAATGACTCCTAATTTGAAGTTTAATCCTTTCAAATTAGGAGTCGTATTTTATATTGTTCGATTAATAAAACGTATAATGGCTAGAATGGCAATCACAAATGCAGATAGGATACCTGCAATTTTTAAACCTTTTTTCTGCTTCTCAGGTTCTGGATCTTCATTTTCCATCATTTCAAGCAACTCGCGTTCAATTTCAAGATCAAGTGCGGTCTTCTTTTCGCCATTATAGCCAATGCTATTATCGTCATCTTTTGTCAATTTATCATTTTGATTTGAAGGCTGTTCTTTACTTTTAGACGGTTGGTCTGCATTTTGTTTTGTATTTTTATCTTCTGCAGTCATACGTATACCCCTCCGGTAAACTTGTTATCTTTGGCTTAAGTATAGTACTTTTTATAATTAAGTAAAGCTATATTATTTCGCGTCTAATCCAATAATATCACTCACGTTATTATAATTATGTTGCTTTAAGTAAGCAGCGATGTCTTTGTTTATCTTCTTCGTCAAACCTGGACCTTCAATAACTAATGAAGAATAGATTTGAACAAGAGATGCACCATTTCGCATCATTTGAATGGCATCTTTAGCACTAAATATACCGCCTGTGCCGATAATTAAGAATTCTCCATTTGTTTGTTGGTATGCCCATTTCACTAACTCTAAATTCCTTTTGAAAAGGGGTTGCCCACTTAATCCGCCATCTTCTACTTTATTCGAAGAAGTGAGACCATCACGCTTACGAGTTGTATTCGCTAGAATCATACCATCAAAGGTTTCAGTGATTGCAGGTAAAATATTTTTAAAACCATCTAGTTCTAAATCAGAAGTTAATTTTAAGAAAATAGGGACATTTACTTCTGTATTGGCTTTAAAGTCTTTCAAAGCTTTGCATAACATTGAAAATTCATCTTTATCATGGAAACTTTGTAAATTCTCAGTATTTGGTGAACTTATGTTAACTGTAAAAAATGAGACATCAGCTTTAAACGTATCAATTACTTTAATGTAATCTTGATAACGCTCATTATAAGGTGTCGTTTTATTTACACCAACATTTAAACCAACAGGGATATTGTATGAGTGGCGACGTAAATTCCATAACGCTCTATTCATTCCAATATTATTAAAGCCCATACGATTGATTAATGCATTATCTTCAACTAGACGATACATACGTGGTTTCGGATTGCCATCTTGAGGTTTTGGTGTAATACCACCTAATTCAAGTGCACCGAAGCCAACATTTTCAAGTGCTTTAGGTACTTCGCAAGATTTGTCAAAGCCAGCAGCTAAACCAATTGGGTTGTTAAATGTGATACCTTTAATTGTTTGTGTTAAAGAAGGATCTTCATAGTTGAAGATTTTGTGCATAATAGGTAGTAAAAAAGGGCGTTTTTGGCCAAGTTTTAAAGCATCGATGGTCATGTCGTGCGCTTTTTCAGGGTCGAATTTAAATAATAGTGGTTTAATTAATTTATACATTTTAATGCTCCTATTTCATTGTATTTGAGGCTTACTATCCTCATTTAATATCATTGAAAAAACATTCCTCTCTAAGACTAGCATGTTCAACAATAATTGCATAGTTAATTTAGAAACTGTTTAAAAATTTGCCTCAACTTAAATGTGGATATATATGCTAACGATTAAATAGTCCTTTTTCAGGAAATATAATAATAAAGTGAGAAGATGTATTCGAAGGAGGAAACATCATGAAAAAAGATTGGCAAGAACAATTACCATTAAATCATATACGAGATATTAAGACGGTGAGTGGTGGAGATGTGAACGAAGCATTCAAAGTAACTACAGAAGATGACGTTTATTTCTTGTTAGTTCAACGCAATCGTGATAAATCATTCTATGCTGCTGAAATTGCTGGACTTAACGCTTTTGAGGAAGCAGGTGTTACAGCACCACATGTGATTGATAGCGGTGAAATTAATGGTGATGCTTTCTTAATATTGAGTTACTTAGATGAGGGAACGACCGGTAGTCAACAAGAACTAGGTCAATTAGTAGCCAAAATGCATAGCCAGCAACAATCTGACGGCAAATTTGGATTTGATTTACCTCATGAAGGTGGAGATATTTCATTTGATAATACTTGGTCTGATTCGTGGATTGAAATCTTTGTCGAACGTCGTATGGATCATCTGAGAGATGAACTCATGAGGAAAGGATTATGGAATGACGAAGATAATAAAGTCTATGAACAAGTCCGTACAGTGATGGTAAATGAACTAGAAAATCACAATAGTAATCCGTCATTGTTGCATGGGGACTTATGGGGTGGCAATTATATGTTCTTAACAGATGGTAGTCCCGCTTTATTCGATCCTGCACCGTTTTATGGCGATAGGGAGTTTGATTTAGGAATCACTACTGTATTTGGTGGATTTACCCGAGAATTTTATGACGAATATGAGAAACATTATCCTTTAGGAAAAGGGTCACGTAAACGTTTAGAATTTTATAGATTATATTTATTTATGGTTCATTTACTTAAATTTGGTGGAATGTACGCAAGTAGTGTGAATCGATCAATGGATGAAATATTGGCGTAATTAATAACTATGGGTGGTACAGGTACAGTGATACCGGTGCCACCCATGTTTATTATTTTTCATTAATTGATTTTAATAATTGTTTGCCGTTATCATATAACATTTTTTCAAGTTCATGTCGTGAGATTAATTCAGTTGATTCTAATTCATCAGCTAACATCGTTACAACTTGATCTGTTGTATAAGGTGCATCTGAACCATATACAATTTTATCCATGTCTACACATTGAGCAATATTTGGAAGCTGATAAGGTAGAACTTTACCAGCTAAATCAAAGTATAACTCTTTCATAACTTGTTCTAAGTCGTCAGGTTTACGCTCACTTTCAAACATTTTATTACCCATTGCAACACGTTGAGCAATGACAGGAAGTAATGCACCACAATGTGGAATAATCCACTTAATATTTGGATATTTGCTAAACACATTGTTTTGACTCATGTAAATGACCGTACGTGTTGTATCAAAGATGAATTCCATTAATGGTGCAGGAACAACGTCGCTCATTGCTTCAATATTAGGCTTAGGTTCATTCGGATGAAGTGCAACAACGGCATGACGCTCATCTAATTTAGCTAAGACTTTATCTAGGCGGTCATCGCCAACATAAATACCACGTGCATTCGTAGGTAAAGTGAAACCTAAAGCACCTTGCTGATCTAATGCAGTATCAATCGTCTCAATGCTCTCTTTAACCAATGGTAATGGTAGTGTCGCAAAGAAACCTAATTGCTCTGGATATTTGTGTGTAAATTCAGTTGCATAGGCATTGACTTCTTTAGCTAAATAAATCATTTCTTCATCTGGCGCCACACTGATATGTGGGCTCGAAATAGATAGCACACCATATTCAATTTCCATACGTGCCATTAATTCTAAATAACCTTCAGGTGAGAATTTCGGTGTCGCCACACCATCACCTTTGCCATCGAAATAATCATCTAGAAATTTCGAGAATCCAGGTGATATATAATGTGCATGTAAATCAATTTTCTTCATATTTTAATACGCCTCTTTCTCTTCTTCTTTAAAAGTTAGCCAATCATCAATTTCATCATAATAAGCATTAACTTCATTTGGTCTATCAATACCTTGTAACTCACTGTTCACATCATAGCCAATGGCATTTAATGCATAAGATAAGCAAGCATAGCTTGAACGATAATCTGTAAAGTCATCCTTTGGCAAATTAATCGTCGTAGGTTTAACAGGTGTTAAGCTATCTTTCTCATATATACATTCAAGACGCGTAATATACCAAACGCCTTGATCATCTTGTTCGAGACAATATACTAATTTGGCATCTGATTGTAATTCCATTTCAACATTTTGAATTGGAAGGCGTGTTTGAATGGTCGCTTGCATAATCGCTACAGCACGCGTGTCATTAATCCAAATTTGAGGGAGTGGGACAGAATTCTTTTAAATTCGTCTTCCCACCCCCGCAAGGCTGACTAGAACTGAGAGAAGCTTGATTTAAGCGTCTTCTCAGTTCAGTCAGCTACTGCGAATTTGCAAAATAATAATATTACACTATTTATGTCCTAGGATCATGGATGAAGCGACAAATTCACTACCATTACCTTTAAACCATGAAATATTGATATAAGAATTATCTGCGAAACATGTTTCCGTGCTTTCCCATAGGGCATTATCACGACAGAAACGTTCGAATTGAATGAGCTCAAGAATATCTTCTTTAGCTAGTAACGTTTTATTAGTATATGGTTTATTTCTAGTGAAAAGCACTATAATGACACTCCTTTAATTTAAGCCCACATTTCAAGTAATACTTTAGCGAATCCTTCAGAGTCTTGAACGTATCCTAAGTGACCACCTGGAATGTCGATAATTTTGGTGCCAGTTTCTTCAGAAATGAAGAAGTTAACTTCTTGTGGGAATGAACCTTTTGAAGCTGTCCCATTTAATAAAGTAATGATGTCTTTATGTTTTTTGAAACCATCAATTGAAATATCAGATTCTGTATATTGACGAATTTCATATTTGAACCAACCCAACATTTCATCGAAACGTTTTTTACTGTCAGCATCATTTTCAGCTTCTGCTGGTTTTGACATGTATTGTTGGTCTAATTTACTAATTTGTAACGTTTCACCAAACAATTTCATTGCTTGAGGCATACCTTCATTAATCGCAATATCAATGATTTCAGCGTTTTTATCTTGCCAATATTTCGCATCTGGTAAGAATGTGTTAATTGGTGGTTCGTGGAATGCAATTTTTTTAACAACTTCAGGATGTTCTTTTAAAACATGCATTGCTACGATTGAACCGGAGCTTGAACCTAATACATATACTGGCTCATCACTTAATGATTTTGCCAATTCAGCGATATCTTGCGCATCACGTTTAACTCGGTAACGACTATCTGGATTGATTGCTTCCTCAGGTAGTGGTTCAGTTAATTCACTTTGTCCATATCCACGTCGATCTACAGCGACAACAGTGAATTTATCTTTTAATTGTTGTGCAAGTGGCATAAAGATATCTCCAGTTCCGTTTGCACCAGGGATGAAGATGATAACAGGACCATTGCCCACTTTGTGATAACGTAATTTAGCGCCTTGTAATTCTAATGTTTCCATTTATAAAACCTCCGATAAAGTTTGATTATGCGATTGAATTGGTACGATTTATTCTTTAATTGTAGCTATACAATTATTTATCTAAACCCAATAATTTAGCACCATTGGTATAACTGATTTTCTCTTGTTCTTCTTCTGTTAAACCTAGATTGCTTAAGAAAGTTCCAAGTTGCTCAGGTTCTACATAAGGGTAGTCGGCTGAATATAAGATTCTATCAACACCGACTTCTGCTTTAACTAAATCAAATTGTGGTTTCGTTAACATGCCACTCGGTGTGATGTAGAAATTATTTTTGAAATAGTGACTAATTGGATGTTGTAGGTGATCTGCAAATAAAATTGAATCCATACGTTCTAAGAAGAAAGGTACAAATTCACCTCAATGTCCAATAATAATATTTAAGTTTGGATGACGATCAAATACACCTGAAAGTACTAAATGAATTGCGTGAATACCTACATCTACATGCCAACCATAACCGAAACAAGCGAATGTAGCTGCTGTTACATCAGGATAGTTACCTTTATAGTAAGCTTGATATACATCACTTTGAATTGGAGATGGATGTAAATAAATCGGTGCGTTTAATTCTTCTGCAGCCGCAAATAATGGTTCGTATTCCTCCTGATCAAGGAAACCATTTTTAGGGTGACCCATAATTAAAGCGCCTTTGAATTTTAAGTCATTGATACAACGTTTAAATTCTTCAACTGCTGCTTCTGGTTCATTAATTGGTAAAGTCGCAAATCCAACAAAGCGATCTGGATATTTTTCAACATATTCTGCTAATGTATCGTTTGCCTTTTTACATAAATCAATTGCACGTTGTCCTTCTAAGTTTGAAGGCGCACCATTACCATATGATAGTACTTGCATTTCGACATCATGTTTATCCATAAAATCAATACGTTTATCATGATATGAGATTTCATCAGCATCTGTGAAACCTGATTTTTGTTCAAGACCTTCAAGCATTGTTTTCATTGGTACACCATTAGGATCTGATGACATATATTTCATTGTTTCTTTTTGAATCTCTTCTACAACATAATGTTCTTCAAAGTTAATACTTTTCATTAGAAAAGCCTCCTAAATTTAATTAATCGTTCAAAGTTACCAAGGCATTGTGCCATTCCCATCAATGAATGTACCTGTAGGACCATTTTTATCAATCGTTGCAAGTTTAATGATAGGGATAATACCTTCTGAGGCTGGCTTAGAGTTATTACTGAAATCACCAACTAGATCAGTGTTTGTTGAACCTGGGTCTGCAGCATTGATTTGAATATGAGGTAGTCCTTTAGCATATTGTACTGTCAGCATCGTTACCGCAAGTATTGAAAATATTGCTCATGAAATGAATATTTCAGTAGAAGAAGTGGAAAGGGTATTAAACATGGATGCCCCTAATGGATTCTTTGGTAATAAATTACAAACATTTATACACTTAGTATGGGATGTTCGTGATTTAATAAATGACAATATTAGACAGAATGGTGATCAACCAAAAGATTATACGTATTTAAAAGGTGAAAAAGAAGATTATTGGTTTTTACAATAGGAGAGATAAATAATGGGTAAAAGTATATTAGTTATAGGTGCTACAGGTAAACAAGGCAATGCTGTAGTAAAACGATTATTGTTAGATGGTTGGAAAGTTCGTGCTTTTACACGTAATAAAAGTAATGAAAAATTAGCTTCAATAGATAATGACAATTTAGAAATATTTGAGGGCGATTTAAGTGACCAAGATAGTTTAACAAATGCTATGAAAGAACAATATGGTGTTTATAGTGTTCAACCAATTATTGTAGATGATATTGAAGAAGAATTACGCCAAGGGAAGATGATTATTAAAACGGCAGAAGAACAAAATATCGACTATGTTGTTTATAGTACTGCAGGTGGCGTCAACCGTGATCGTACAGGTCCCCATTTCGAAGCCTTAGCTGATATTGAGAATGAACTTAAAGACAGTTCATTAAATTATACAATTATTAAACCGTCATTCTTTATGGATAACTTCTTAAGAATTACTAAAGTTGAGAATGGAGAAATAATGATTCCTGAATTTATTAATCAAGATGTTAAATTCGCAATGATTTCTTCAATAGATATCGCTAGAATTGCATCCAATGTATTTGGCAATCCAGAAAAATATAACCATCAAGCTATTGAAATCGCTTCTGATGAACTTACATTAAAAAAAGTTGTTAAAACATTTGCAATGGTAACTGGTAAACTTACAGAAATTAAAGGTTCGTTCTCAAGTGGTACAGCAGAACGTGGATGGCTTGAAGAAAAAGGTTATATAATTGATTTTAATCAAATGGATGAGATCAATCCCGGTCGTCTAACGCTTGAGCAATGGATTAGTGAAGTGAATTTTTAAATTTTTTAGAAAATGAGGGGGAAGACTATGATTCAATCAATGTGGTTTAATTTACATGTCGAAGATTTAGAACGTAGCGAGCAATTTTACAGATATTTAGGCTTTGAAATTAATAAAAATCCAGATATGCTAGACAAAATGGTTGGTATTAAAATCGGACAAACGATTGTGATTTTAATTGAAAATAACCATTTTGAAAAAGTGACGCATGAATCAGTTTCAAAACAACCTAATGAAGTCATTATATCTTTAGGTGTAAAAACGAATGATGAAGTAGATGAATTAATGCGAAAAGTGGAATCATCAGGCGGTAAAGTGATTGATGAACCAGGAACTTATCAAGGATACTATGGTGCAACTTTTGCAGACCCAGATGGACATAAATATAATTTCTTAGTTTGTTAGCTAAAAATCAAAAGCCCTCGAAAAATCAATTTCGAGGGCCTTACTTTGTATACAACTAATTTTCTTGAATATTGCCGTATTCTTCTCTTAAGTCATACACTTTATCAGGTGTAACGTCTTGACCAAGTGGGTCTAAAACTTTCATTGTTGAGAAAGTATGAAGTACTTGACCTCTAATCATACCTAAATATTCTTGTCTTAATTGATGTTGTTCTTGTTTTTCTTCAACGCTCAAACTTTCAACTTTTTCTTTATTTGCTAATTGATTAATTCTATCTAGTAATTCTCTCATTATTTATTCCTCCTAATTTGTATGTGCTGGAAAGTGGGGTACAATATACGTTCCAACTTCTTCTATGAGTTCTTCGATATCACGATCATCATTTGTAAATCTTAAGATAATATGATTTGTATTAATTGATTCATAAGCTTTTAATATTTGTAATAAATTTTTACGTCCAGTACGGAAACCACCTTTGATCGGTTTAACGGTTTCATTTGGATTTCGGGATAAATCAATCATTAGAATATTCATAAACGGTTTGAAGCGGTCAGTACCACTGTGCCAAGCTTCAACTAATTTCTTTTGTTCTTGAAAAGGTTGGGCGTAAAATAACCAACCATCCATATTTTCTTGAAGCCAAGCCATTGATTGTTTTGAATATCCCGTACCAAACATTGGAATCGTATGATGTTTTGGCAATACTTGTAACCCTGAATCTTCATATAATTCGAAAATTGAATTTGAGATTTTGGGAGAATGTGATTGCCAAAGTTCTCTTATTGAGTGAATGGTTGTTTGATAACGTTCTGTTAATTCATTTTCATCTACTTTAAATGCAGGGAATTCAAAAGAGCGATCACCGGTAGCCATACCGAGTAATAAACGTTGATTGGAAATGAGATCAAGTGAGGCAGCTGATTTAGCTAGATGAATGGGATGTCGTAAGGTTGCTACGGTACTACCAGTACCCAGTGCAATCTTTGAGGTAAAGGCACTCAGATAGGTTAAAAAGACGAACGGATCATAATTCGTAGTAACGTTGCCTAAATGAGGGCTATACAATGGATTATCTCTCACAGATAAACTTGCAAACCCCAAAGACTCTGCCTTTTGAGCGAGTCTCACTTGCTCATCAAAATCAATATTGTTTTGTTGTTTATTATCAAACGGTATGGATAAACCTAGCGTCAATTTATTATTTTTAAACGTACGTTTAAATCCCTCGTGTTCATCAATATCTGACATGTCCTTACCTCCCAACTTCAATTAATATTTATACAACACTTATTATCTAACTAACATGTGTTGTATAAATGTAATATACGCTCCATTTAAATAATATGCAACATACATGCTTATGAAATTTGTTGCTTAGACAACAATGCTCAGTATTTGTTGATTAGATTAGTTTTTTCCATAAAAAAACCTCTAAGGCAATGCCTCAGAAGTTGAATTATAAGTGTGTTATATGATGAATTAAGAAAGGTAAATTTTTATCTATAAAAGCTTCTGCTGTAAGCGAACTGGTATCGAGCCAATGTCTAGCGAGACCACATAATCCTGAAGCTAGAAAACTAGCACTATTAACGAGTACGTCAATATCTTGTTCAGGATAGCTATTGCGAAGCATAATGGTAAAAATATCTTCTAATTCATTATTGATACGTTGATGGGCTTGGTTACAAAACGTTTCACTATTCATCTTGCATGAATCTTGTACTTCAACCATATAATTGGCAATAGATATAAATAGATTAGTAATGACGGCTTCATTAATCATATCAGAAATAGCTAACGTGTCATTCAAATCTTTCAAAATTGTTTCGGATAAAGTGTAATCGAGAATATCATATTTATCTGTAAAATGTGCGTAGAAAGTAGCTCGGTTGACCGTGGCACGTTCAGTAATGTCTTTAACAGTGATTTGTGACATCTTTTTCTCTCGGGAAACCTCTTGAAACGCTTCTACCAACAGTTTCTTTGTTCTGATAATACGAGGATCCACTTTAGTCGTAGTCAATATAGGCACCTCCCTTGTTGACCTATAGCTTACATTAAATTATCTGTCGAAAAGAGAAGGTTGTCAAAGTTCACGCTTACAATGATATGTAACCATCAACCTAGACAATAGAGTAGTCAAACTTCAATTTCCTAATAAAATTTTTAAATTAATGATGGTTAAAATTAATTATGAGACGAGTTTCTACTATTGTAATAGTCAATTTTGTTCATTATCTAGTCAATTAGTCTGACTATAAGCAAAGTATACACTTTCTTGTCTTGATATTTGGTAATATACAGAATAATAATGAATTAAAAAGGAGAGCGATGTTTGAAACAATTTATCAAAATAGTTATGACTATACTGATATGTGTAGGTATCGGTGTATCCGTAACTTATTTAATTCGTGAAATTGATATTCAACCATCTCAAATGACTTTAAATGATGATAATCAATTTGGTGATTGGAAGCGTGATGGACGATTGACGCATGGTTATGGCACTTATAATCATGGCCTAGAATTTGAAGGCAATGACAAACATTATGGTAACGATTATGATTTACCTGAAAATACCGAAGTTCTAGCAGCGACAGATGGGGTTGTCACAAGATTATTTGAAGATGAATTAGGTGGAAAAGTGATACAAATATCAGAATCAAATGGACAATATCATCAATGGTATATGCACTTAAACGATTTTAAAGTAACCCAAGGTCAAAAAGTTAAAGCTGGAGATGTTATCGCATTATCTGGTAATACAGGTGAACAGACAACAGGCTCACATTTACATTTTCAAAGAATGAAAGGTGGTATAGGCAATGATTATGCTGAAGATCCACAACCATTTATAAATCAGTTACCAGAAAAGGAAAAGAGTTTATTCAATATATAATTAGTTAAACTAATAGATATCATTACTAATCTGAAGCACAATTGTGTTTCAGTTTTTTTATTTTATAACTAAAAAAAGAATGGTACAAATGGTTAAAAGCAATGATCGTAACTAAATTTAAATTTTTAAGGAAAAAACTAAATTTAATATTCTGAAAATTTAGAATTTGTGATATAGTAAAATCTATCATTACTTATATGAGTGATTGGCATGAGTAGTATTAAAACATCATGCGAACTAGCTATAAAGTAAATTGAGCCACATATTAAGTGTGCAGAATAAACAATAGGAGGTTTTTTATATGACATCAACACTTAGAGAAATAGGCGTTAAAGATTTTACATTTAGAGTGCTATCGGGTGTAGCCATAGGTATCGTTGTTGGTTTAGTACCAAATGCCATTTTGGGAGAAATCTTTAAAGCATTCATGCATCATCATCCATTCTTTGGAACTTTGTTACATGTCGTACAAGCAATGCAATTTACAGTACCCGCATTAATCGGAGCACTCATTGCTTTGAAATTTGATATGACACCATTAGCGATTGCAGTTGTTGCTTGTGCATCTTATGTAGGAAGCGGGGCTGCACAATTTAAGAACGGTGCCTGGGTAATTGCCGGCATCGGAGACTTGATTAATACGATGATTACTGCAACGATTGCTGTATTATTTATTTTATTAATTGAAAAACGTGTTGGTAGCATGGCACTGATTGTGTATCCAACTATCGTAGGTGGTTTGTCCGCTACAATTGGTGTACTTATATTGCCATATGTACATATGATTACAACTGGCATTGGTAATATGGTTAATAGCTTCACAGAATTACAACCTGTATTGATGTGTATGCTTATTTCTATGGTCTTTAGTTTTATTATTATTTCACCATTATCAACAGTTGCGATAGCTATTGCTATTGGAATTACAGGTCTTGCAGCAGGTTCAGCATCTATTGGTATTTCAGCTACTGAAGCAGTATTACTTATTGGGACAAGCAAAGTGAACCGAGTTGCAGTACCAATTTCTATATTCTTCGGCGGTGTGAAAATGATGATGCCTAACATGGTGAAATATCCAATAATAATGTTACCAATTCTTATAACTGCTGGTATTTCAGGAATTGCTGGTAGCTTGATTGGTATTGCGGGAACTAAAGAGTCTGCAGGATTTGGTTTCATTGGAATGATTGGACCAATTAGTGCTTTTAAATTCTTACATGTAGATTCTGCAATATTAAGTATCTTACTCATTATTTTAGGGTTCTTTGTTGTACCATTAGTAACTGCATTTATTTTAGATATTTTTTTCCGAAAAGTATTACGTCTTTATACAAACGACATATATAAATTTATGGGTTAACCATTTGTTAAATAGGAATTGATAAAGTGTTGATTATCGCATTTTATCAATTCTTTTTGAAAATGAGAATACATATAGAGATTAAGATAAAATATGAAATAAATAGTGTTACAATAAAAATGAAATAATACGTTACATAAAGGGTGAATGGTTAATGGCTAATAAAATCGAAAAATTAGCACTAAAGACAGCTGAGCTTACAAGACAGACACACGAATTAGGTATTCCAGTTATGATTCTATTTGAAGGTGTCCCTGCTTCTGGAAAAACACGACTTTCAAATGAATTATTACTCAATTTTGATGCCAAATATACACATTTTATTGCGACACAATCACCACAAAAGGATGATTTGCGTTATCAGTTTTTACAAAAATATTGGAATACATTACCTAAAAAAGGTGATATCAATGTCTATTTTAGAAGCTGGTACTCTCATTATTTAGATTATCGGGAAAATGAAATTAAACATGAAAGATATAAAAATTACGAGGTTTTAAAAGAACAAATTGCATCTTTTGAAGATATGTTAATCGAGGATGATTATGAAATTATCAAATTCTTTATTGAGATCAATGAAGATAAAAGACAAGAACATATTAAACAAACAAAAGAAAATCCACTGATGCGTTGGAAAGTTCAAGAGTATGGAAGTGTATTATCAACAGAAACGTATTTAGAAGATATGCATCAATTTATTAAACAGGATAAACAATGGAAGATTATTGACTATACAGAACGCCAAATCGCGATTGAAAAGATGTATGAACACATAATTGAACGTTTAGAACAAGCCATAGCAAAACACCATGCGAAGGATAAAGCGTATGATGGTAAATTCTCAGAAAGTTTTTCTACTGAAATGTTTGATAAAGATGTGGAAAAGGTTTCTAAAGAAGAATATAAAACATTAATTACGGAATTGCAGAAACGGATGCGTGAAATACAATTTGCATTATATGATAGAAAGATTCCGTTAATTCTTGTATTTGAAGGAATGGATGCAGCAGGTAAAGGTGGTAACATTAAACGAATTAGGGAAAAGCTTGATCCAACTGGTTATGAAGTTAATGGTATCAGTGCACCGACAGATGTTGAACTGAAACATCATTATTTATGGCGCTTTGCAAAAGATATGCCAAGAAGCGGTCATATCGAATTATTTGATAGAAGTTGGTATGGGCGTGTATTAGTTGAGCGAATTGAAGGGTTTGCAACAGTAAATGAATGGCAACGTGCTTATGATGAGATCAACGCATTTGAAAAGATGTGGACGGATGAAGGTGCTATTATCTTGAAATTCTTCCTGACATTGGATAAAGACGAACAGCTTAAACGTTTTAAAGATCGTCAAAATAATGTAGATAAACAATGGAAAATCACTGATGAAGATTGGCGTAATCGAGACAAGTGGGATTTATACGTTGAAGCCAGCCACGACATGGTTAAAAAAACAAATACAACACATGCACCATGGCTAGTCGTACCAGCAGATCATAAGAAAACATCAAGAATAGAAATAATGAAATATATTATTCGTAAATGCGAAAAAGTATTATGGGGTGTCAAGGATTATTAAGTGATAAATTAATTACTGAATTGGATGAATCATGGAACCAAGAAACGATTGATTATAGAAACGTTTCTTGGTTTTTCTATGTTATATAAATAAATTGAATATATTCTAAGTTGTTAGAAATATTACGGTATTGTAACAAAATGGCAATTTGTAATATTACAGAATATGTAAAATTGTTGTAAATTTCTTAAAAGAGTATTGTAAAACCTTATTTCATGATGAAATTTTAAACGATTTGTTCAAAAAATAATATTACAGAATGAAATATAAATATTTCAATGTTACAAAATAAATCGTTCATTGTAATTTTTTGTAAGATAAGCGTAATACTATTGGCGTTTTTTTATGATATAGTACTTATTGTCAAAAGTTAAACACAGAACAAAACACAATAACTTAAGAATTTAACAGAACGAAAATATAAACTAATTTTTTTGGAGGAATTTTTTATTATGAAAAAAACAGTAATCGCGTCGTCATTAGCAGTAGCTTTAGGAGTAACAGGTTATGCATTAACTACAGATAACAGTGCACATGCATCTGAATCAACTACAAACTATGCACAATTAGCTAACTTAGCTCAAAATAACCCATCTGAATTAAATGCTCACCCAGTACAAGCTGGTGCATACAACATCACATTCGTTAAAGATGGTTTCAAATACAACTTCACTTCAGATGGTCAATCTTGGTCTTGGAACTACACTTACGTTGGTGGAGCTGACACAGTAGCAACTACACAAGCTGCTCCAGCTGCTCAATCAACTGACTACTCAGCTTCATACAGCAACGAAGCTTCAACTCAATCAGTAAGCTCAAACCAACAATCAAGCAACACTAACGTTGAAGCAGTATCTGCACCAAAAACTACTTCATACTCAGCTTCAACTTCATCATCTTCATCAGCTTCAACTGGTGGTTCAGTTAAAGCACAATTCTTAGCTAATGGTGGTACTGAAGCTGCTTGGAACGCAATCGTAATGCCTGAATCAGGTGGTAATCCTAACGCAGTTAACCCAGCTGGTTACAGAGGTTTAGGTCAAACTATGGAATCATGGGGTACTGGTTCAGTAGCTTCACAAACTAAAGGTATGATTAACTACGCTAACAACCGTTACGGTTCATTAGATGCAGCAATTGCATTCCGTGCTAACCACGGTTGGTGGTAGGATTTACTAAGGTAACTGGATAGTACATCGAGTTATCGAGGGAAGAGGTCGACTTTAAGGTCGGCCTCTTTTTTGTGTTTTAATAGACACTGTAGCGTAACGTTTACCAACCGCGATTATAGGGAAGATTCTAAGACAATAAACAAATCGAAAGTGTTGAATATTAATGTCGTTATGGAAAGTAATGAAATTAGGATTAATACATAGTGCGTTCTGGACAACTATACAATTATCAGTATCTAATATGATGTTACTATGCCCGACATCCGTATTTGTGAAATATGAAACGTTTTTTTAAATATGGTCGTGGGAAAAGAGAGGCGCTTTCTGGAATAAACTATTTCGTATTAATAAATGGAAACATTACATTCCAGAAGCAGCTCAATTCAATTATCGTATCTATAATAAAAGGCGACTGGCTTCATTTAAATTAGAAGATATACATTTTATGATTTTAGAAATGCGCCGTGCAGAACTTGTTCATTGGTTATCAATGATACCAATTGTTGTTTTTATCAAAGCGCCTAAATATATACTATTCATTAATGTTTGTTATGTGATTTCGGCTAATTTACCGATCATACTCACACAGCGTTATAACCGTCCTAGGTTAGAACATTACTATCAACTACGAATGAAAAGAGATGAACGTACATGTCGCAAAAGAAAATCATCATTATAGGTGGAGGACTAGGTGGGATATCAGCTGCTATTCGTCTTGCTCAAAGTGGCTTTGATGTCTCGCTTTATGATAAGAATAACCACATTGGTGGGAAAGTAAATCGTTTAGAAACAGAGGGATTCGGTTTTGATTTAGGTCCATCTATTTTAACGATGCCATACATATTTGAAAACTTGTTTAACTATAGTGATAAGCAAATGAAAGACTATGTTACTATTGAACGATTACCTTTGCAATGGCGTAGTTTCTTCACTAATGGTGAAGTGATAGATTTATATGAAGACCTGTCTCAAATGTTAAATGCCAATACCTATCTTAATAATGACGATATTCAGCAACTTCATCAATTTTTAAATTATGCAGAAAAAATCCATCGATTTACGGAAAAGGGCTACTTTGCACTAGGACTTGATAAAGTGTCAGAGATAATTAAATATCAGGGACTATTGCGTTCACTTAAAGGTGTGGATTACTTCTCAACAATGCAACAAGCTATTAATCGTTATATTGAGAAACAAAAATTAAGAGATATGCTTGGCTACTTTATAAAATATGTTGGGTCTTCTTCTTATGATGCTCCAGCAGTGCTTACACTATTAATTCATATGCAATACGAACAAGGATTATGGTACGTTAAAGGTGGTATTCATAAACTTGCTCAGGCATTGGAACAATTAGCGATTGAAGAAGGCGTAGCTATACATACTGGTATGGATGTATGTAGTATTGATACGTATTTTAATCACATAACTGGTGTTAGATTAGATGATGGTTCACATGTGAGTGCAGATTACATTGTTTCTAATAGAGAAGTGATACCTACGTATCGTGACTTACTGCACTTTTCAAATAAAAAAATAGCGCAATTAGAGAAAGTTTATGAACCTGCAGCATCTGGCTATGTAATGCATTTAGGAGTAGACAAAGAATATGCTCAACTGGCACATCATAATTTCCTTTTCTCTAATGATTCTAAGCGTAATTATCGAGAAGTGTTTCATGATAAAGTATTGCCACAAGATCCAACAATTTATCTAGTTAATTCAAATAAATCCGACCCAACTCAAGCACCAGAAGGACATGAGAACTTAAAAGTATTGCCACATATTCCGTATATTCAAAACCAACCGTTTACTGAAGAACAATATAGTGATTTCCGGGAGCGTGTCTTAGATAAATTAGAAAAAATGGGGCTTACAGACTTACGTCAACATATCATATATGAAGATATTTGGACGCCACACGATATTGAACGCACTTATGGTTCAAATAAAGGTGCCATTTATGGTGTAGTGGCAGACAAGAAGAAAAATAAAGGGTTCAAGTTTCCTAAACAAAGTGAATACTTTGATAATTTATTCTTTGTTGGAGGATCTGTTAATCCTGGTGGCGGTATGCCGATGGTGACGTTAAGTGGACAACAAGTAGCAGATAAAATTAATGCACTTGAATGTAAGGTTACCACTGATTCAAGAGAATAGAGGTAATACAATTATGACTAAATTAGAGTCACTTCTCCATGCTAGTACAGGTCTATCATTAATAAGTGGTTATTTAATGTATAATCGTCGTTATTTACTCTCGTTTGATAAGAAACGCGAGGGTGAGACAACACAATCAATTAGTGTGATTATACCAGCGCGCAACGAGGAAAAGAGATTGCCTAAACTGTTAAAAAGTTTGTCTCAACAATCAATGCGAGTTGAATGTATAGTCATGGATGATGATTCAAATGATAGAACAGCTGAGATAGCACGAGAGATGGGCGCGAAAGTGTATAATGTGACGTATGACAACAATGGTAATACCTGGATTGGTAAGTCATATGCATGTTATCTAGGTGCTTCTTATACAGTATCAGATATTCTTATATTTATGGATGCAGACGTAGAATTGAATAATGAACACGCCCTAGAGGCAATTATTCAGTCATATGCACGACAACAATATCGTGGATTAATGAGTATTCAACCGTATCATGTTGTTTATAAACCTTATGAACACTTATCGGCTATGTTTAATCTTATGACAGTTGTAGGTACAAATAGTTTTTCGACTTTATCCAAATCTAAAGGGGAGTCATTAGCATTTGGACCTGTTACAGTCATGAACAAATCCGATTATATCCTGACACAAGGGCATAAAAATGCTGCATCTCATATTATTGAAGGATTTTCTTTAGGAAAAGCGTTTCAACGTTGCCAATTGCCAGTGACGCGGTTTGAAGGTCAGGGATTTGTTAGCTTTAGAATGTATGAAGCAGGATTTAAAACAATGATAGAGGGATGGACGAAACACTTAGCGGTAGGTGCTTCGTCAACACAACCTCATATCATGATGTTAATTATCTTATGGATGGTGGGATGTATCACCTCATTTAGCGGATTAGCACTTAGTTTATTTATGAAAACTTTGTCATTTAAGCGAATGGCGTTATCATATAGTTTATATACATTACAATTTATTCGTTTACATCGTCGAGTAGGACGTTTTTCAATTTTATTTTTAGCTATCAACCCAATATTGTTTTTAGTGTTTATTTTAGTTTATATAAATTCATATCGTCACATTCATTACACGAAACAGGTAAAATGGAAGGGACGACAATTTAGTATTAAATAATATTTAGCAGGGGGTTCTCCATGAGCACATTAGAAGAAAATTATCAATATTGTCATCAAATTATGAAAGATTACTCCAAGAGTTTCTCATATGCGTTTGATATGTTACCAGAACAACAACGACGAGCAATCTGGGCGATTTATGCAGTTTGTAGAATCGTTGATGATAGTATCGATGTACACCAAGACGTGGAATATCTACATAAGATTAACCGTGATGTTAAAGCTATTGAACATCAAACAACAACGACATTTGAAAGTGATGACCGCATTATGACGGCATTTGCTGATGCAGCTACACATTTCCAAATGAATTTCCAAGCCCTCTATGACTTAATTGATACGGTTGAAGCAGACCAGCATTTCGAAATGTTTGAAACAGATCGTGGTCTACTAGATTATTGTTATGGTGTTGCGGGAACTGTAGGCGTATTACTGATCCCAATACTAGCAACGCCACCGTCAGATGAAGCATATGAGTATGGAAAGCAATTAGGTGAAGCGCTTCAATTAACGAACATACTACGTGATGTTGGTGAAGATTATCGCAACGGGCGTATTTACTTTAGTAAAGCGCGTTTAAATGAATTTAATGTTTCAATTGCTGATGAAATAGAACGTGATCAACTCTCTGACAATTACATTAAAATTTGGGAATTCTACGCTACATTAGCCGATAATAACTATGACATGGTTTTAAATCATCTTGATGTATACAATGAAGAATCTCGAATGATTATTGAGTTAGCAGCCCAAGTATATCGAGGTATATTAACCGAAGTACGTAAAGCAGATTACTCATTGAAAGACCGTGCGTACGTTTCTAAATGGAAAAAACATAAAATCTACCGCAATTTAAAGAAAAAATATAAAGATTAGGTCAGATATATGCAATATAGCAGTAGTAGGCGCTGGCGTTACCGGCTTAGCAGCTGCAGCACGACTAGCCGCTAAAGGTCATCAAGTTACAATATTTGAGAAGAATGAACAAGTTGGTGGCCGTATGAGCCAATTTAAGAAAGATGGCTTTACTTTTGATATGGGACCAACCATAGTGATGGTACCGGATGTTTATAAAGCCGTATTTGAAGAAAGTGGCAAACGCTTTGAAGATTACGTAGATATGAAGCCACTTACACATATTTTTGATATTTATTTTTCTGATAAAGATAAAGTGAGTGTATCAACTGATTTAGCACAACTTAGTCAAACGTTAGAAGCGACAGAACCAGGTTCTACTCAAGGTTTTATGCAATTTTTAACGGATGTGTATAAACGATATGAAGTGGCTCGCAAATACTTCCTTGAACGAACATTCCGTAAACCAAGTGAATTTTATAACCCATTGACGCTATATCGTGGATTAAAATTAAAGACATTTAATAATGCGAATCAATTAATAGATAATTATGTATCCAATGAAAAAATACGTAAGTTACTCGCATTTCAAACGTTATACATAGGTATTGATCCTAAACAAGGGCCTTCAATTTATTCTATTATTCCAATGATTGAAATGGTACATGGTGTTCATTATATAAAAGGCGGTATGTATGGCTTAGCACAAGGTTTACTACAACTTGGTCAAGACCATGGTGTTAAAGTAGAACTTAATGCAGATGTACAAGAAATCATTATTGACCCTAAATTCAAACGTGCAGATGGTCTACGTGTTAATGGTGATATTCGACGTTTTGACAAAGTGCTATGTACTGCTGACTTTCCATATGTGGCACAAAACTTAATGCCTGTGCACTCACCTTTAAAGAACTATTCTCCTGAAAAGGTAGATAACATGGACTATTCATGTTCAGCATTTTTAATTTATGCAGGTATTAATCGTCAATTACGTGATAAATTACATGTACATAATGTTGTATTTGCTAGAGATTTTAGAGGCAATATTGATGACATTTTTAGTGGTAAGATGCCTGATGACCCATCATTATATCTTTACTTCCCATCTGTAGAAGACGAAGCATTAGCGCCTAAAGATCAGACAGGGATGTATGTCTTAATGCCAGTCCCTGAGTTGAAGACAGGTGAAATTGACTGGAAAGATCCTAATATGGTTGAAAAAGCGAAAGATGTCATTTATAACAAATTAGAAACGATTGAGGCACTTAAAGATATACGTCAGGATGTTGTATCTGAAACAGTATTTACACCGCTTGATTTTGAGAGTCGTTATAATGCCAAATTCGGCTCAGCATTTGGACTTATGCCAACACTTACACAAAGTAATTATTATAGACCACCAAATGTATCAAGAGATTATAAAGACTTATACTTTGCAGGGGCAAGTACGCACCCTGGTGCAGGTGTGCCAATTGTGTTGACGAGTGCTAAAATTACTGCCGAAGCAATGTTAGAAGACATAGAACACGGAAAATAAAGTAAAACTTGCTATAAATCTGAAAATTATAAATATTGACAATACTTATTGAACTGATACAATAAATATTAATTCAATAGACTTATCCAGAGAAGTGAAGGGATTTGGCCCAATGAAACTTCAGCAACAGACTTAAAAGACAAAAGTACTGTGCTAACTCCAAAGAGGTATGCCTCAAAGATAAGTGTCATAGTCATAACTAAGCTATATGTCACTATCAATTGAGAGTGATATATAGCTTTTTTAATTTGAAAAGGGGGTAAATAATGACAATTTCTAATAAACTAGCCAATATTCCTGATAGTTATTTTGGTAAAACGATGGGGCGTAAGGTTGAGCATGGACCACTACCGTTAATTAATATGGCAGTTGGTATCCCGGATGGCGAAACGCCTAAAGGCATTGTTGATCACTTTGCTGATGCTGTTCGAATTCCTGAAAATCAAAAATATGGTGCATTTCATGGTAAGGAATCCTTTAAAGAAGCAATTGTTAATTTCTATCAACGACAATATGGTGTTGAACTGCATAAAGATGATGAAGTGTGCATACTTTATGGTACTAAAAATGGTTTAGTGGCTTTGCCTACATGTATTGTTAATCCTGGAGAAAACGTGCTACTTCCAGACCCAGGTTATACGGATTATCTTGCTGGTGTCATGCTTGCTGATGCCAATCCAGTACCACTTAATTTGGAGCCACCACATTATTTGCCAGATTGGAGCAAAGTAGATGCACAAACATTAGCACGTACGTCACTCGTTTATTTGACTTACCCAAATAATCCTACTGGATCAACGGCTACTAAAGCAGTGTTTGATGAAGCAATTCAAAGATTTAAAGGTACGCATACAAAGATCGTTCATGATTTCGCGTATAGTGCTTTTGGATTTGATGCAAAGAACCCAAGTATACTTGCTTCTAAAGATGCAAAGGAAGTAGCAATTGAAATTTTTTCATTATCTAAAGGTTATAATATGTCAGGATTTAGAGTAGGATTCGCAGTAGGTAACAAAGACATGATACAAGCGCTGAAGAAATATCAAACACATACTAATGCTGGTATGTTTGGTGCCCTTCAAGATGCAGCAACATACGCACTTAATCACTATGATGACTTTCTAGATCAACAAAATGAAACATTCAAACGTCGTCGTGACACGTTTGAGAAACAATTAAAAGATGCCAATTTACCATTTGTACATTCTAAAGGTGGTATTTACTCATGGCTTCAAACACCACCAGGGTATGATAGTGAATCATTTGAACAGTATTTGTTGAAAGAACAATCGATCTTAGTGGCGCCTGGCATTCCATTTGGTGAAAATGGTCGTCATTACGTCCGTATTTCCCTAGCATTAGATGACCAATTATTAACTGAAGCGGCTAAACGATTAGCTTCTTTATCTTATTTATATAACGAGTAACAAGAAGTCACAAATAGAAAGGATGAAATTTTATGACTAAAATTAAAATAATGAGTGTACGAGATGAAGATATTCCTTATATTGAAGAATGGGCGGAACAAAATAATGTCGAAGTAGAGTTAAATAAAGAAATATTAACAGAAGATAATGTCGATGATGTTCAAGGATTTGATGGTTTATCTTTGTCTCAACAACATCCAATATCGGAAGATGTATTTGCCAAATTGCAACAATTTGGTATTAAACATATTGCACAACGTAGTGCTGGATTTGATACATACGACTTAAATTTAGCTACACAATATGGCATTATCATATCTAATGTACCGTCATATTCACCTAGTTCAATTGCAGAGTTTGCAGTGACACAAGCCATTAATATTGTAAGAAATCAGAACGACATTCAACGTAAACTTAAAGACTATGATTTTAGATGGGAACCATCAATATTGTCGCGTTCAATAAGCGATTTAACCGTAGCTGTTATAGGAACAGGACGTATTGGTTCGATAGCGGCAAGTATTTTTGCAAAAGGATATAGAAGTCATGTTGTTGCATATGATCCATTTCCTAATGAAAAGGTTGCGCAATATGTTGAGTATAAGGATACGTTGGAAGAAGCTTTACGTGATGCAGATATTGTTACAGTTCATATTCCAGCAACGAAATATAATCCACATCTCTTCAATAGAGATTTATTTTCAAAATTTAAAAAAGGTGCCGTATTTGTAAACGCTGCTAGGGGATCGATAGTAGATACGAGAGCATTACTAGATGCGATTGATAGTGGACACATTAAAGGCGCAGCGTTAGACACCTATGAGCATGAACGAGGGTTGTTCCCAGGAGATTATCGTAATAAAGCAATTAATGATGACTTATTAGATGAACTAATTGCTAGAGAAGATATCTGGTTAACACCACATATCGCGTTTTATACTGATGCGGCAGTTAAGAACTTAATTGTTGATGCACTCGATGCAGTCATTGATGTCATGAATACAGGTACGACAAAATTAAGAGTGAATTAAAAAAATAAGAGTTGGGCATGGGACAGAATTATTTAAAAATTCAATGTCCCATACTCAACTCCTCATATTTTGCCAGCACGATTGCTCACTTTTCTAGTTCGCCTACATCCTAATGGCTTTTGTACGGGCCTTATTGACTGCCTAACAAAAGCAGGTTTCTTATTCAGATCTTATTTTACATCGTAGCCTTGGTCTTCAATAGCTTCTTTCATTTGTTCAACTGATACTCTATTTTCGTCGTAATCGACGCGAACTTGATTTTTATCTAAGTCTACTTCTGCTGAAGTCACACCGTTTAATTTCGCTAGTGCTGATTCAACAGCATTTCTACAATGATCACAACTCATACCTTCAACATTAATAACTTTATTAATCATACCTGTCACCTCCGATGTTCTTAGTAATATATACCCATATTTTACTCCTTTTTAATAAACAAAGAAATAAAATAGAAATGCTTCATAATTATAATTTCATTCGTTTTAGTCTTAAGGCATTACTTACTACACTAACTGAACTTAAGGCCATCGCAGCACCAGCTATCCAAGGGGCAAGTAATCCCATTGCCGCAATAGGGATGCCTGCAATGTTGTATCCAAATGCCCAGAATAAGTTCTGTTTAATATTGCGAATTGTTTTATGACTTGCATGAATGGCCTTAGGAACTAATTGGATATCTCCGCCAAGAATGGTGATATCTGCAGCTTCTATTGCTACTTCAGTGCCCGTTCCCATTGCAATGCCAATATCTGCTTTGACGAGGGCAGGCGCATCATTGATACCGTCACCGACCATAGCGACATTATGTTTCTGTTCTTGTAATTGAGTTATATGATGTGCTTTATCTTCAGGTAGGACGCCGGCAATGACTTGATCAATGCCGACTTCTTTAGCAATAGCTTTTGCAGTTCGTTCATTATCACCAGTTAGCATGACCGTTCTGATATTCATAGATGATAATTGTTGGATAGCTTCTTTAGCAGATGCTTTAACAGTGTCAGCTACAGCAATCATACCTCTTAGTTCGCCATCATAAGCTATTAGCATAACAGTGTGTCCCTCGGCTTCCATCTGTTTCATCTTCTGTTTAATGCTTTGTATAT
Organism: Staphylococcus haemolyticus; assembly: GCF_006094395.1. Lineage (NCBI taxonomy): Bacteria > Bacillati > Bacillota > Bacilli > Caryophanales > Staphylococcaceae > Staphylococcus > Staphylococcus haemolyticus. The sequence continues at coordinate 446,704 of NZ_CP035291.1, forward strand.
TGATTTGATGATCTAACATTAACTTTTGATTACCTACAAATAACATAGAATCATCTATAATGGCTTGTATTCCGTGACCTGGTAATGTTTGATAATTTGTGACATTTACCAAGTTAACTTTGTGTTGTTTGGCGTAGTTAACAATTGCAGTAGCAAGTGGGTGTTCAGAGTTATTTTCAGCTGAAGCAACTAAAGTTAAGGTATCTTTGTCACCTTCAAAATAAGTTACTTCTGGTTTGCCGTGTGTAAGTGTTCCTGTCTTGTCAAACACAACTGTATCAACTTGATTTGTACGTTCGACATATTCGCCACCTTTAAACAAAATACCATTTTCAGCAGCGCGACCAGTTCCAACCATTATTGAAGTTGGTGTAGCTAAACCAAGTGCACATGGACAAGCAATCACTAGAACTGATATCGCAGCAACAAGTGCATCTTCAAATTGACCAGGATGTACAAGTGTAATCCAAATTAAGAATGTCAGTAAAGCAATCGCAATAACAATTGGAACGAAATAACCTGATATAATATCAGCTAAACGTTGGATAGGTGCTTTAGAACTTTGAGCTTCCTCAACCACTTTAATAATATTGGATAGGGCAGTATCTTTGCCAACTTTAGTTGCCATAATTGTAATAACACCATTCGTATTCATAGTTGAGCCTATTACTACATCATCAACGTGTTTATCAACTGGCATGGATTCACCTGTTAGCATTGATTCATCAATAGCAGTTTCACCCTTAATAATTTGACCATCGACAGGTATCTTTTCACCGGGTTTAATTAACAAGATATCATCTACATTAACTTGATTGAGCGGTACCATTTTCTCCATACCATTATCATCAATTAGGCGTGCCTCTTTTGCTTGTAAGTTAAGTAATTCACTTAATGCATTCGTCGTTTGTGATTTAGCACGTGCTTCTAAATATTTTCCGAAAAGAATTAATGTGATAAGTACAGCGCTTGTCTCAAAGTAAAGGTGAGGCATGTTTGTGGCACCAGAAAACCATTTGATCATTTCATAAATACTGTAAAAGTATGCAGCACTAGTACCTAATGCAACGAGCACATCCATATTAAAGCCACCGTTGCGCAAGTTCTTATAAGCGCCAACATAAAATTGCCAACCAATGATAAATTGGATTGGTGTCGCAAGGATAAATTGGAACCAAGGATTCATTAAGATATCTGGTAAATGCATATTAAAGAGATGGACGAGCATTGTCATTAATAGAGGTAATGACAGAATAGTAGAGATCATTAATTTATTTCGCTTATGCTTAAGTTCTTGTTGTTTACGTGTTGCTTGATCTTCTTCGGATTGTTTAGGCTGTGCGTCGTAACCTAAGTTTCTGATTCGTCCAATTAAGGTATCTAAATCCGTTTGTCCAGGATAATACGTTACCATTGCTTGTTCAGTTGTTAAATTAACTGTCGCATCTTTAACACCTGGTGCTTTATTTAATACTTTCTCTATACGATTTGAACATGCTGCGCAGGTCATACCAGTAATGTCTAACTCAGCTTTGTCAATGACAACATCATACCCAAGCTTTTGAACCGTTGTAACAAAGTCATTTATTGCATAGTCATTAGTATCATATTCAATCGTTGCTTTTTCCGTTGTCAAATTAACTTGTGCTTTTACGTTATCCATTTTATTTAAGCGCTTTTCAATACGATTCGAGCAAGCTGCACAAGTCATACCAGTAATGTTCAATGTGGCATTTTGTTTATTGCTCATTAAGACACCTCCATTACAATTCATACATAATATACCCCCTTAGGGTATTCGAGTCAATGTTTCTGTCTTAATTTTTCGCATAAAAAAGTAGGACAGAATTCTTTTCGAATTCATTGTCCTACTACTTCGAATTTGCAAAATAGCATCATTATATTATTTATGTCCTAGACTACTAACTACTATTGTAATGATTATATAGCTTACTTAGAAAAAATCAGATGGCTTAAAATTTTCTAAATTTAAGTCTTTATAATTATTAAAATCAAAATTGGATATATTTTGAACAAGTTCACCGTTTTTCGCTTGATTATAATAATAATTTGCTTCGTTCATTACATCATGATCTTGGAATGTCTTTATAACGCCAAGAATGATAAGCAATGCAATGATACCTTTCAATAAACCTCTCATAGAATGTCGCACTCCTTTTTCTGTAATATCTCGTTAGTGGCTTTAGTTGGTTTCTTTAATAGAAGTTTAATTTAATTATATAGGCTTTCTAATAAAATTGCATGAGACTAGGGAACTGACTTTTTATAGTTCTAAAGTTGTAATAAATTGAACGGTTCTATACACATTGATCTATTGTTTCAAAAGAGTCTTTATTAGGAACGATTAAGTAAATGGATAAGGAGTGAAAATGAATGAATCTATTAGAATTCCATAAACAAATTAAAGGTTATACTCAAAATCGTCAACCAGGAACAGAGAGAGACATGGATCCTAGACCCATTTCAGAACTAAATGAATATAAAGCAGCTGGTAAATTGCAAGGTAAAGTTGCATTAATTACTGGTGGTGACTCAGGGATTGGTCGCTCTGTTGCGATCTTATTTGCAAAAGAGGGCGCTAATGTAGCTATTGGTTATTATGATGAGCATGAAGATGCAGAGGAAACTGTTAATCGTCTTAAAGAGATTGGCGTAAAGGCTAAAGCATATGCCCATGATTTAAAAGATGCACAACAATCTAAAGATTTAGTGCAACAAGTTGTTCAAGAATTTGGTGGTCTAAATATTCTAGTCAATAATGGTGCGGTCCAATATCCTCAAGATAGTTTCATGGATATTACGCCTGAACAATTTAAAGATACATTCGAAACAAATATATTTGGCATGTTCTTCTTATCACAAGCTGCCGTTCCATATCTAAGTGACAACGATACAATTATTAATACGACAAGTGTGACGGCATATCGTGGTTCTGGTCATTTAATTGATTACGCTTCAACTAAAGGTGCGATTGTTTCGTTTACACGTTCACTAGCAACCACACTAATGGAGAAAAATATTCGAGTTAACGGTGTGGCACCTGGTCCAATTTATACACCACTCATTCCGGCTACTTTTGATGAAGACAAAGTAGAAAATCAAGGTGGCAACACACCAATGGGTAGACGTGGACAACCAGCAGAACTTGCGCCAGCTTATGTATTTCTTGCTACAAATGCGGATAGTTCTTACATCACTGGTCAAATCATCCATGTTAATGGTGGAGACTATATTACAACTTAAATGAAAATTTTAATGTATTGAGCCATAAAGGTGTCTAGTGCCTTTATGGCTTATTTTATGTTGAAAAAGAAAGTGTTTCCGTGCGAAAACCACTTAATTTATTTAAACTATAATATAAATATTAAATAAAGGTGGGTAAGTACAATGACAGAAAAAGAAAAGATGTTAGCACACCAGTGGTATGATGCCAATTTTGATAAAGATTTGGAAACTGAACGAGTACGTGCAAAAGATTTATGTTTTGACTTTAACCAAACGCGTCCGAGTGATGACAGTAGAAGACAGGCTATATTAACTGAATTATTTGGTTATACATTAGAGAATGTCGCAATTAATAGTCCGTTCGATACAGATTATGGTTGGAATGTTAAATTAGGCAAAAATGTGTTTGTTAATAGTAATTGTTACTTCATGGATGGAGGTGGCATCACGATTGGTAATGATGTATTTATAGGTCCGTCTTGTGGCTTCTATACTGCCCATCATCCATTAACGCCTAAAGAACGTAATGCAGGTTTAGAGTTGGCGCAGCCGATTACTATTGGAAATAATATTTGGTTTGGTGGCAATGTCGTTGTCACACCTGGTGTAACGATTGGAGATGGTTCAGTTATAGCAGCAGGAAGTGTAGTAACTAAAGATGTACCACCGAATAGCCTAGTTGCGGGTGTGCCTGCTAAAGTAATAAGAGAGATAAATGAAAATGACGCACCTAAAAATTAATAGGACTATTTATCTATAAAACAACTTTTGAGTACTTACTTAACTTGATGTCGGCTAATTGGATTAAAGGTACAATAGTTAAAGTATACGAATGACTAATAATTAAAACTTTTCAGATAATATGTATGTAAGCGATTGCAAAAATAACCCGAAGCATAGTAGAATGAAATTAATGATACAAATTATCATTTTAAGTAAGTCAATGTTTTACTGATTTTTATAATTCTTACAAATACATAGGGGGTAATTAAGAATGGTAGTACCTTTCAAAAATGAACCTGGGATTGATTTTTCAGTACAAGAAAATGTAGAAAGATTTCAAAAAACGTTAGAGCAAGTTAAAAATGAACTTGGTCAAACACTTCCAATTGTGATTGACGGTGAGCACATTACTAAAGATGATACATTTGATTCAATTAATCCAGCTAATACATCGGAATTAATTGCTAAAGTATCTAAAGCTACTAAGGAAGATGTAGATAAAGCGTTTGAATCTTCAAACAAAGCTTATAAAGCATGGCGTCAATGGTCACATAAAGATCGTGCAGAGTTATTATTACGCGTTGCAGCAATTATTCGCCGTCGTAAAGAGGAAATCTCTGCAGTCATGGTATATGAAGCAGGTAAACCTTGGGATGAGGCTGTTGGCGATGCAGCAGAAGGTATCGACTTTATCGAATACTATGCACGTTCAATGATGGAATTAGCAGATGGTAAACCGGTATTAGATCGTGAAGGAGAACATAACAAGTACTTCTATAAATCAATTGGTACTGGTGTTACAATTCCACCTTGGAACTTCCCATTTGCAATTATGGCTGGTACAACATTAGCACCAGTTGTTGCTGGTAACACAGTTCTATTGAAACCTGCTGAAGATACAGTATTAACAGCGTATAAATTAATCGAAATCTTAGAAGAAGCGGGTCTTCCTAAAGGTGTTGTTAACTTTGTACCTGGTGATCCGAAAGAAATCGGTGACTATTTAGTTGATTCTGTTCATACACACTTTGTTACATTTACAGGTTCACGTGCAACAGGAACTCGTATTTACGAACGTAGCGCAGTTGTTCAAGAAGGACAAACATTCTTAAAACGTGTTATTGCAGAAATGGGCGGTAAAGATGCGATTGTCGTTGATGAAAATATTGATACTGATTTAGCTGCAGAATCAATTATAACGTCAGCATTTGGTTTCTCAGGCCAAAAATGTTCTGCATGTTCACGTGCCATCGTACACAGTTCAGTGTATGATGAAGTATTAGAAAAAGCGGTAGCATTAACTAAAGAATTAACAGTTGGTAACACTGTAGATAATACATTCATGGGCCCTGTTATTAATAAAAAACAATTCGACAAAATTAAAAAATATATCGAAATTGGTGGAAAAGAAGGTAAAATTGAAATCGGTGGCGAAGCTGATGATTCAACAGGTTACTTCATTAAACCAACAATTATTTCAGGATTAAAATCATCTGATCAAGTCATGCAAGAAGAAATCTTTGGTCCAGTGGTTGGCTTTACTAAATTTGATAATTTTGAAGAAGCGATTGAAATTGCGAATGATACAGACTATGGCTTAACAGGTGCGGTTATCACAAATAATCGTGAAAACTGGATTAAAGCAGTGAATGAATTCGATGTAGGTAACTTATATCTTAACCGTGGATGTACTGCAGCAGTAGTAGGTTACCATCCATTTGGTGGCTTCAAAATGTCTGGTACAGATGCCAAAACAGGTAGTCCAGACTACTTATTAAACTTCTTAGAACAAAAAGTCGTTTCAGAAATGTTCTAATGAATTAAGATCAATATATAACAAGTTTAATAAAATTTAGAATAACATTTCTAAATAATTAGTCAGTAAATGAGTATAGTCCATTCATTTACTGACTTATTTTTATTTCATTAAATTGGTGGTACTTGCCTAGGAAGCTGTAATGTAGTTCTTTGACTTTAATCATTAGAACAACTTACTTAAGTGCTCAAGCACGTAAGTTCCATTTCCACAGTTTGTTTTGTTTGTAGATTTGCTAGTTGAAAATTTCTTTGCTGAGGCCCATTCCCCAGCTCTATTTATTATCTATATCAACGCTACTTTCTTAAATGTGTATGACTTAAATGTTAAATAAAAGAAGCAAATTCTATATAATTTCAATAGAATCTGCTTCTCACTTATCTAAGAATATTGTGTCATAAAACCATTTATTAATAGTTTAATAAAAACAATGTGATTTTTAATTAAGTTTTGTATAGTCTTGGCCATGTAACATCCAACGTACGCCATATTTATCTGTAAAGGCGCCCATTTTTCCACCCCAGAATTGTTCTTTGAGTGGCATTTCAATGTCTAATGAGTCATGATCTTTAATTTCATCGTAAAACTGTTGAACTCTATCTGAATCGTCTTGATTGTTGACATCGAAATCAATAAGTAATGAAATACCATTGTTGATGTTCTCTACACGTCCGAATGAATCAGAGCATAAAATTTTAACACCTAACACTTCAAATTCAGCGTGCATTGTAGCTTCTGCAGCCTGTTCTTTTGTCATGCCAAATTGTTCCGCTTGTTCTTCGCTCACTTCTAATCTTTTGACGTTTGTAGCGCCAAATACTTCTTCGTAATATGCTATTGCATCTTTTGCTTTTTCAAATGCTAAATATGGAAATAATTCAGTCATGATAAAACCCCTTTAGTTAGTTTGTAACCCAGTCCATTATATAATGAATAGATGTAAATAGCGATTAATATACGGTCGTGAAACTTTGAACAAAATAGAATGATTATTCTAATTAATCATGTGCTTTGATATTGATAAGTTTATGAAAGATTTGGTCCATTTGCTTAGGTTTAATCTCGACATTTTCATTCTTTTTCCAATCGATAAATGCATTTAGTACCGAACCAAACACATAGAATACTAGGCTTTTCGGTACTACATTATCAACAGTAATACGATGCATGTTGGTTTTGAAATCCTTTTGCATTATTTCAATTAAATATTTATTGCGAACATCTTCAAACTCTTTATCGTTATATTGCTTAAGTTCAATTCGAGATACCTCTTCTTTATTGAAAGAATTAGCTAAAGTTTGAAAAGGATTATTCAAACGTTCTTTAATATCAGTCGCAAAATAGTCATCGTGTGTTAATTTTAATAGGTATTTAAGCAATTCGTATTTATCGTAAAAATGTTTATAAAAAGTAGTGCGATGAACACTAGCATGCTTACAAATTTTATTAACCGTTAATGGTGTAAACATCTCTTGTTCGAGCAATGAATATAAGCTATCAGTTAATGCCTTTTTAGTTTTAATTACCCGTAAGTCTTTATCATTCAAAATTGTTCTCCCCTAACATAGATAGAAGAATCTAATAAATTTGGTGAAACATAATATTTAATTATAGATTATATAAATAAACATGCATTTACATTAAAAATGTAAATTACGTATAAAAAATAAACTGATTAAAAATATGAAATGTATTGTGTAATGATTTTGGCATAGCGTTTTAAAGCGTTATGAAAGGGTATATGATATCCAAATAGAAACATTGTTTAACTATTAAAAATAAAATTGTATTTTTCATAAATTTATTCTATTTTCTAAGTTTAATTTATAGAAATAATCTATATGGGAGGATTTTAATTATGAAAGGCACTAAACAATTAGATCAAATTAAAGAAGATAATAAGAAGCAACTAAAAAAATTATTTAAATATGATAAAGATAATGCATTAACATTTAGCAAAGAAGATCGTGAAAAAGTTCAAGATAAATTTGGCGTATATGTTATCTTCGATAAAAAGACGCCTATCTTCGTTGGTCAAACAGGAGGCTATTCTACTGGTTACCAACTTATTACAAAAGACTTATTCAATAAATTAGGTCAATATAATTTAAAATCAGGCGTCGGCACTACTAAATTTAAAAAAGGTTTAGCACAGAAAAAAGGTGTCAATGAAGAGGATATTAAATCAATTACAGCTGAAGATTATAATTTGAAATTCCAATATGTCAATGTTAAAGATGAACCAGCGTTCATTAATGTTTTAGAAATCTTAGCAATTGAGTATGCTAAAGATAAAGGTTATGAATTATATAATTTTAACCAAAACTAATAACATCAATTGATTAGTATAAATGAATTGTTATAAGAGGTTAGGACAACAGTGGGTCCGGGACTATGAATTAAGAATTAATTCTGTCCTACAATCCATGATAGTCCTAACCTTTTGTTTTCATTTTCTGAAAAGTGGTATTGATGAGTAAAACTTATCTAAAGTAGGAGATACTATGGCAATTCGTGTCCATTTTCAAGACCAATCAAACCACTTCCATACTGCATGTACATTTTCAGCTATTCCTGAGGATGCCAAACTTGTGTGGATTGATTTTGAGAATCCGACGAAAAACGATCAAGCATTACTCACTCAACGATTCAATATTGCTAGGCACCACATAGAGGAATCTGTATTTACAGTTACGAGACCTAAAGTTAGTAATCATCCACAGAAAAAGCATTTATATTTAATATTGCATGCCATTAGTCATAATAATTTCTCAGCAGAACCCCTGAGTATTACTGTTAAGGGTAATTGGATAATCACGGTTCATAAATATCCAATGGAAGTATTATCAGATATCATTACGTCATTCAATAAGTCACCTAAAGCTATAACTACGATTGAACTAACAACTATCATGGTTGATAAAATTACACATCAATATTTTAAATATGTGGATCATGTTGAAGACATAGTTTTTTCTTTTGAGTATCAAAATGTAGATAAAGTCAATAACCGTAAATTAATGGATGATGTATATAATATTCGTTCTGAAATTATTAAACTGAAGCGTGTGCTCATTCCTATGGAGCAACTCCTAAATGAAATAATAGATGAATCACCATTAGACGTATCACATGAATATCAATTATTGATTAAACATATTCATAGTAGATTATTAAGACAAACAGATACGTTAATGGCCTGTGAGCATATCACAGATGATATTAAAGATAATAACGAGTCTTATCGCTCTAATAGAATTAATGGTGTGATGAATGTCTTAACCATTATTTCGTCTATATTCTTTCCGCTATCATTTTTAACGGGATGGTATGGCATGAACTTCTCTTATATGCCAGAACTTGATTGGCATTATAGTTATTTCGTCTTTATTGCTATTTCATTAGTGGTTGTTGTTTCACTCATTACTCTTTTCAAAAAGAAGAACTGGTTCTAACGCAAACTAAATAAGCGTATGATTCTACAAATGGTAGATTCACACGCTTATATCTATTAATGTTGCTTCTTTTCATCTAGGAGCTGTTTATATTTGCGTTTGTAATATTTAGACAGTTTCATGTCATGGACAAAAGAGATTACAGGTCGTGCTGTCATTTGAATACTTCCAATCACAAATAGTATTGTGCCGGCAATCATGGTTTGGTCACTAAAAAATAGAAAACTACCAATTAAAAATATAATGCCCAGTACGATATCGTTGATTTGATATAGGGCTTTGTAGAAGAATGAGATTTGCTTCGCATGATCATCTTCATTAAATTGATTGGTATTAAAATGTAAATCAACATCATCTTTATTTAAACCAGCCATTTTAACACCTCCATTATTTTAAGTAATAACATACTTCCCGTTGTACTTTGACATGAAACTTCTTCATAATGGTCAGAAAGGAGGGGTATGATGTCTTATTCAATGCTTTACAAATCTCCCGTACAAAATTTAGAACTCATCAGTGATGGTGAGTCACTTACACACGTACTTTATAAATATAACGACACAACTGTTACTCATCCAACTAATCCTGATTTAGATATTTTTAAAAAAGTGGTTGAGTGGTTAAATGAATATTTCTCAGGAAATCGTCCGCAAATTGATTTTTCACTTAAACCGGAAGGCACTGATTTTCAAAAAAGTGTGTGGCGAAAGCTACAAGAAATAGAATATGGACAATTAAAAACATATGGTGATCTAGCGAATCTTGTAGGTGAAGAACGCAATAAGCCGAATATGTCTGCACAAGCAATAGGTGGTGCAGTCGGTAGTAATCCGATTTCTATTATTATTCCATGCCATCGCGTGGTTGGAAAAGATGGAAGTTTAACAGGATATGGTGGCACGATTAATCATAAAATTAAACTACTCGAGCTTGAGCAAGTAGATATGAATAATTTGTATAGACCTAAAAATTCAACTAAACCATAACACTTTTACTTTACACGTAAATAAAGAGGCGTTCGAGATAAGAGCCTAAATTGCTCTTATTTTGAATGCCTCTTAATTAATATCAACGTTATTTAGGAATATGATATTGACGTATATCGTCCTGAATATTTTCTAAGTAGTAAATAGACTTATCGTCATCAGTTTGTTCAGTAGCGTGATCGAATTCTAAATCATCGAATCGCTTGAAGAAACTTTCATAGTCTTCAACTGAAACTTCTTGACGTTCATTCAATAAGGCTTTATGTCCTTCAATATCTAATTGTTTTTCATAGCCTTCGACTAGCGTAGCACTAAAGAATTCTCCTACAGAACCAGATCCATAGCTAAATAATCCAATAGTTTGACCACCTTTAAGTGATCTATTCTCTAATAATGAAATCAAACTTAGATATAAAGAGCCAGTATAAATATTACCTACATAGCGATTGTAATATACTGCATCTTCATATCCAGATGTTAAACGTTCTTGCGTCGTTTCATCGGCATCATTGATAATTGAGTCTAAAGCTTTTTTACCCATTTTAGTGAAAGGTACGTGGAAACATAATGACTCAAAGTCAGATAATGTTTTATCTTCACGTCGAGCATATTCGTTCCAACTTTCTTGGAATGATTTGATATATGCATCTTTAGATAACGCACCGGCAACTAATGGATATTTATGTCCAGTTGGTCTCCAGAAGTCATACACATCTTCAGTATATGCAACGGCATCATCATTCAATTCTAAGATACTTGGATTATTTGAAATCAACATAGCTACGGCACCAGCACCTTGTGTCGGTTCACCACCAGATTGAATACCGTAACGAGCTGTATCACTTGCGATAACAAGTACCTTTTCATTAGGTCGTTTCTCAATGTAGTCTTTAGCTAATTGGATTGCAGGTGTTGCAGCATAGCAAGCTTCTTTCATTTCGAAGCAGCGTGCGAATGGCTGAACACCTAGTAAATTGTGAATTTGTACTGCAGCAGCTTTGGCATTATCGATTGCAGATTCAGTTGCTACAATGACCATTCCAATATGTTTTTTATCATCATCTGTTATAATATCTTTAGCAGCATTAGCCCCCATAGATACAATATCTTGTGATACTGGACTGACTGCCATTTGGGTTTGACCAATCCCAATTAAAAATTTATTTGGATCAACTTGGCGAGCTTCAGCAAGCTTAGCCATGTCTACATAGTATTTAGGTACGTAAAAGTTAATTTTATCGATTCCTATACTCACGGGCACTACATCCTTTCGTTATTCTAATTTTATAATTCATATTAATAGTAGCTTTTTGAGACAATTTCATTTAAAATGCTCACTAATAGAAAGCGTTTTCATACGAAAAGTTAAATGCAATAACGCATGTCGTTTAATACAGTAATAAAATAAAATACGTGAAACTGCATGGTAGAACATTGAGTGTGAGATAACTTCTATCGGCTATTATTAATAATCATATTAATAGTTATTTTACCAAATTAAATAACTAAATTACAATTTATATATAAACTACATATAAGGAGATAAAGAATGAAAAAAATTGCTATAGTTAGTGCTAAAAGAACGCCAATCGGTAGATATAAAGGTAAATTAAGAAATTATTCTGCAGTTGAATTGGGAACGACAGCTTTGAAAGGTGCAATCGATTCAGCAAATATTGATCCTAATATAATACAACAAGTTATTTTCGGTAATGTGCTACAAAGTGGTGTAGGACAAAACCCAGCACGTCAAATTGCGATTAAAGCGGGTGTACCTGATACAACACCAGCTATGACAATTAATGAGGTATGTGGATCAGGTCTTAAAGCAATTATATTAGGGAAACAGTTAATTCAATTAGGTGAAGCGGATGTAGTAGCAGTGGGTGGAGTTGAAAGTATGACAAATGCCCCACAATTAATCTTAAAAGAAGGTCAAGAACCAGTGGAAAGCTTTATGCATGATGGTTTAACAGATGCCTTTCATTATGTACCAATGGGTGTAACAGCTGAGAACATAGCTGAAAAATATGACATCACGCGTGAAATGCAAGATGAGTTCGCAAATCATTCACAAGCTAAAGCAGCTAAAGCGACGCAAGATGGTAAATTTAATAATGAAATCATCGGTATGACTGACGCAGAAGGGGAACAAATGACTTCTGATGAAGGTGTTCGCCCAAATAGTAGTGTTGAGAAGCTTGCGACATTAAAGACAATTTTCAAAGAAGATGGGACAGTAACTGGTGGTAATGCTTCAAGTATTAATGATGGTTCATCTGCACTCATTTTAATGGAAGAATCATATGCTAAAGCGCATGGTTACGATATTTTAGGAATTGTTGGAGATTATGCAGAAGTAGGTTGTGACCCACAATATATGGGCTATGCGCCATTCTATGCTGTTGAAAAGCTACTTGATAAAACGGATAGCAAAATCGATGACGTTGATATTGTAGAAATGACTGAAGCATTTGCTGCACAAAGTATACCAGTCAAAGACAATTTGCATATTCCAGATGAAAAATTAAATATCTATGGCGGTGCTATTGCACTAGGACACCCAATTGGTGCCAGTGGTGCTAGATTAGTCACTACTTTAGTGAACGCACTTGAACAAGAAAATAAACGTACGGGTATTGCTACAGCATGTATTGGTGGAGGACTAGGTATCGCTCTAATGATTGATAAAGGGGAATAATGGTATGAAGAGTTTAGATAAGACATTTCGACATTTATCTCGTGAAGATAAATTAAAACAACTTGTTGATTATGGATGGTTAACTGATGAAAGCTATGATGTTTTACTAAAAAATCCATTAATTAATGAAGAAGTTGCGAATAGTTTAATTGAGAATGTAATTGGTCAAGGTACATTGCCTGTAGGTTTATTACCTAAAATCATTGTCGATGATAAAGAATATGTTGTACCGATGATGGTTGAAGAACCTTCAGTAGTAGCTGCTGCAAGCTATGGCGCTAAGTTAGTCAACAATACAGGTGGCTTTAAAACAGTTAAGAGTGAACGATTAATGATTGGCCAAATTGTATTTGATGATGTTAGTGATACAGATGCCTTAGCACAAGCCATATATGATTTAGAGCCACAAATTAAACAGATCGCAGCTGAAGCTTACCCATCAATTATAGAACGTGGTGGTGGTTACAGACGTATTGAAATTGATACGTTCCCAGAGAATCAACTATTGTCTTTAAAAGTATTTGTAGATACTAAAGATGCAATGGGTGCCAATATGCTTAATACAATCTTGGAAGCTATAACTGCACATATGAAGAATGAGTTTCCAAATCGCGATGTGCTTATGAGCATTTTGTCTAACCATGCCACAGCCTCAGTAGTACGAGTTCAAGGTGAAATTGATATCAAAGATTTAAATAAAGGTGATCGTTCTGGTGAAGAAGTAGCACAACGCATGGAGCGTGCTTCTGTACTAGCACAAGTCGATATACATCGTGCTGCAACACACAATAAAGGTGTTATGAATGGCATTCACGCCGTAGTCTTAGCAACTGGTAATGATACGCGCGGAGCAGAAGCAAGTGCACATGCATATGCCAGTCGTGATGGACAATATAGAGGTATTGCGACTTGGAAGTTTGATAAAGAACGTGGTCGCTTAGTCGGAACAATAGAAGTACCGATGACATTAGCGATCGTCGGTGGCGGTACGAAAGTATTGCCAATTGCGAAAGCATCACTTGAATTATTGAATGTTCAATCAGCACAAGAATTAGGTCAGGTTGTTGCTGCTGTTGGATTGGCACAGAACTTTTCAGCATGTAGAGCCTTAGTTTCTGAAGGTATTCAAAAAGGTCACATGAGTTTACAATACAAATCATTAGCTATCGTAGTAGGTGCTCAAGGTGATGAGATTGCTCGTGTTGCCGAAGCATTGAAAGCTGCGCCTAAAGCTAATACTGCTACAGCTCAACAAATTTTAAAAGATTTACGACAACAATAACAATATTTAGAAAAGCCACTAATTACGAGTAAGGTTCTTAAATCAAGACCTCGATTCATAAGTAGTGGCTTTTATTTATCATTTATATGTCATTATTTATTTTAGTAGATGTAATTATAATTACGTGCAGACCATTTACTTAAGTAGCGAGTTCCGTATGCACTAGGTCTATTGTAATTATATTCAGAAACTTTAATACTACCATTACTATATACACGTTCAACTACAGCAACGTGACCATAATATCCTGCAGTAGATTGCATTACTGCGTAGCGTTTAGGCGTGTGACCAGTTCTGTAACCAGAGCGTTTTGCGTTGTAATACCAGTTTTTTGCATTTCCCCAACGATTTGAAACAGGTTTGCCAAGTTGAGCACGGCGTTGATATGCCCACCAAGTACATTGACCTTTCGTATAGTAATTATATGAAGCGGCTTTAGATACGTGCGTGTGTTCAATGTTTTGATATGTAAAAGTTCCTGCGAACATGATTCCAGTAGCGAGTAAAAGACGTGAAAATAATTTTTTAAATTTCATTTTGTTCTCCTCAAAATATAAAAGAATTGAAAACTGTATTAATCATATTCGTTAAAAAGGTGTAATACAATATAAGAAACGAATTATACAAGTAACTGTAATATATATGAAATATAACTGCGTAATTTGTAACTTATTTTACATTAAAGTAATTTTGCACAATTTAAGATAGTAGCATGGTATTGTCTTAAAGTTCGTAGCATCATTTAATTTTAAATGTGAAATTTTTTAAGTTTACCCTATAATAAAAGCGCCATAAAGGCGCTTGGTGAGATGATACGTCCATGATGTATAATAACAAATTAGAAATCATACATTTGTGAATTGGTTAAAAACAGCCAATGCTCTTTTAACGATAGTCACGGGTATGTTTTCTGGACATGGATTATTTCGAAAATATGACAATACTTCTACTTGGCTCTTCACGTCTCTAGGGAAATTGCTATCTTGATTAATCCAATTTACCAATTCACCTAATGGTGTGTCATCACCAACAAAATTTTGCATAAATTCGTAAAAGCTCAATGCCTCACCTCTTCAATCAATTTGAGCCTATGTGATTATAACATTTTTTTATAATGAAACATATAGGGTCTGACATTGAATTTGAATTAGACTTGTTTTCGGAAACATTTAGTTTAACTTTACATATTTTTATTTTCTCAAAAATATTTCGTGTATAATGAAATTATAATAATGAACAAAGTGGGTGAGCATTTGGACATCAAACATATGAAATATTTTATGGAAGTAGTTAATCAAGGTGGTATGACAAATGCTTCGAAATCTCTATACATAGCGCAGCCGACGATTAGTAAAGCAATTAAAGATATAGAAAATGAATTGAAAATGACGTTATTTGATCGTCAAAAGCGTTACCTCGTACTCACTGATGCGGGTAAAATATTCTATAAAAAGTGTGAGGAAATCATAGCGTTATATGATAATATTCCTTTCGAAATTAATGGGCTATTAGGATTAGAAACAGGTCATATCAATATAGGTATGTCTGCAGTAATGGACATGCAACAATTTATCTACATACTAGGGGAGTTTCACAAGCTCTATCCAAACGTGACGTATAATTTAAATGAAAGTGGCGGTAAATCTATAGAGACGCGACTTATTAATGATCAAATTGATATTGGAATTACAACCATTCCTATAGATGAGAACGTCTTTGACTATTTACCATTATATAGCGAAGATTTAAGATTAGTTGTAAGTAAAGAACATGACCTTGCATCACGTGATTCTGTTACAATGGCAGAACTTAAGAATGAAGATTTTATATTATTTAACGAAGACTTTTACCTTAATGATAAAATTATTGCCGCAGCTAAAAATGCAGGATTTCTCCCAAATACGGTTTCAAATGTCTCGCAATGGAATTTTATTGAGTATCTGTTGCTGGCACGTTTAGGTGTAAGTATCTTACCAGAGCACATCGCTAACATGCTTAAAGATAATATCAGAAGTATTAAGATTGAAGATACTGGAATGAGTTGGGAATTAGGTGCCATTTGGAAAAAGGATAAACTATTAAGTCATGCTACCTCTAAATGGATAGAATTTATGAGCAAGAGATTAAAATATGACTAAATGATATTTTATAACAACAAGCACAATAAATAGATAAACAAAAATGAGTCCGGGACATAAAGTTCTTGGATAAGTGAAAAAAAGACAATTTCTATTGAAATAATATAGAAATTGTCTTTTTTATAAATTTTTTGATTATTTTCAGCTCGTTGAGCTACTACTTTTCTTATATTAAGTGCCATTAATACAAAACCAAGTTCTCTTTTGACTTTATTGAGTCCTCGGACAGACATCCGAGTGAAACCCAAAATAGCCTTCATAAATCCAAAAACAGGTTCCACATCAATTTTTCTTTGACTGTAGATATTTTTTGTTTCTGGTTCTGAAAGCTTTTTGTTAATTTGGGATTTAAAATATTCCCAGTTATAATTCTTCATTATTTTTTTGTTTGTTTTTGAATTGAAGTTCATACATTGATTTTTCAGAGGACATTCTGAACAATCATCACATTCATATAATTTGAAGTCTCGCTTATAACCATACTTATCATGACGATAGGCATATCTTTTAAAACCTAGCCGTTTATTATTCGGACAAATGA
Source organism: Staphylococcus haemolyticus (assembly GCF_006094395.1). NCBI lineage: Bacteria > Bacillati > Bacillota > Bacilli > Caryophanales > Staphylococcaceae > Staphylococcus > Staphylococcus haemolyticus. The sequence goes on from NZ_CP035291.1 coordinate 463,592, forward strand.
ATTCGTCATTAATTTCGTCATAGTTCCAATTTTGAGTATTAAAGATGTCACTTTTATATTTTTTAGTTTTATCTTTTATAAACATTCCATATGTTATGAGTGGCGTTCGATTAAAGTCATCTATAATTGCCTTATAATTTGATTCACTACCATAACCTGCATCAGCTACAATATATTCAGGTAAATGACCGTAGGTCTCTTGAATTGAATTTAAAAATGGAATCATCGTTCTAGTATCCGTTGGATTTTGATACACATTATAAGATAAAACAAATTGGGAATTTGTCGCTATTTGTAAATTATACCCTGGCTTAAGTTGTCCATTTTTCATGTGATCTTCTTTCATTCTCATAAATGTCGCATCATGATCTGTCTTAGAATAACTATTTCTATCCTTTAAAATAGATTTTTGAAATTCGTATCGATACTTTCGCTCAAAATAATCATTGATTTGCTTTTTGTATTTTTTGATTTTAGTTCTTTTGAGACGTATTTGTTTTCTTGTTTTAGTACATTTTTCATTGTTGATATGTTGGTTTAAATCTTCGATTTCTTTATCTAAGTGACTACCAATCAAATCTATTTCTTCTTTTGTTAATTCATTATCATGATCTTCTTTAATTTCCGGTATGATTTTATTGGTTACCAATTCATGGTAGAGGGCTTTAGAATCCTCATTCATCTTTGATTCATGGTTTTGAATACTCTTTTTCCATACAAATGTATATCGATTGGCATTTGCTTCAATTTTTGTACCATCAATAAAAATAGCTTTATCATCTATAAGATTTTGTTTTACACACTGACTGTAAAATTGAATAAATAAAGATTCTAATAAAGCATCTACTTTTGGATTTACTCTAAATCGATTAATTGTTTTATAAGAAGGTTTTTGATTTTGTGATAGCCACATCATTCGGATGCTATCATTAAGCATTTTTTCTATTTTACGACCTGAGAATACAGATTGTGTGTAGGCATATAGAATCACTTTTAACATCATTTTAGGATGGTACGAAGTTGCACCACGGTGATGTCTGAATTCGTCGAATTCATTGTCAGGAATTGTTTCAACAATATCATTTACATGTCGTGAAATATCATTTGTGGGGATAAGAACTGAAGTTTCCATTGGTAGAGTAAGTTGAGTCATGTTATAATTTTTATACATAAGGCACCTCGTTAATTTAGTTTAGTGATGTTTATTAAATTATACGAAAGTGCTTTATTTTTTTAAAGTATTACAATGTAAAATTACATATAAATACAAAGTATTTTGGCGAGACTCTTGAGGGAACAGGACAAGCTGAAGACTACAGGCTGAAGCTGTCCCCTAAGAAAGCGAGCCAACAATACGGAGTATTGTAAATAAAGAAGCCAGTAAATGAATTTGTTAAAACTCATTTACTGGCTATTTCTCTAGGGTTTATGTCCCAGACTCATTTTTTTATCGTAAAGCCATTATGGACGCAATATTATTGTCATCAACATTTAACTACATCAACAACTATAGATATTAAAGCGATTACATAGAAAAAAGCTATAGGTGGTATTTAAAATGAATATTTTTCTATTTCCATGGGTTGAATTAGAATGATGAATATAGGTTTAAATTTTACTGTAACAATTTCGACATATTTTGGTGGGAGGTCAGTCATCTTGAAAAAAGTATTATATATTTCAAAAGTTATCATACAAATTGCCATTATCATAGTCATTAGTTACTTAGGTAGTTTATTGCAAACATTATTGCATATACCACTAGCTGGAAGTATCGTAGGCATGATATTGTTGTACCTTTTACTTGAACTGAAAGTGATACGTATGAATTGGATATCTGACGGCGCAGAATTTCTGTTGGCAACTATGGTGTTCTTCTTTATACCTTCTGTAGTAGGTATAATGGATATTGTATCTGATATTACGAAGAGTTATATCATTTTCTTCTTATTAATAATCGTAGGTACAAGTTGCGTTGCGTTAGCATCTGGTTACATCGCTGAAAAGATGGTTAAACAACCTAACGTTAAGAGAGGCCATCAATAATATGACATTGATTCAAGCTATCTTAATGATATTGTTGACCGTCGTTATGTATTTTGCTGCAAAAAAGCTACAACAAAAATATGATAATCCCTTTTTGAACCCAGCGCTAGTTGGTTCGGTCGGTGTCATTATTGTATTATTGTTAACACATCAAAACTATCATGATTATATGACAGGTGGTAAATGGATTAACCACTTATTAAATGCCACTGTTGTATGTTTAGCTTACCCACTTTATAAGAATCGACATAAAATCATTGAGAATTTAAGTATTATTTTTTCAAGCGTGATGGTTGGCGTAATACTTAATTTTGTGTTAGTGTTTACCTCGTTAAACTTATTGGGTTACGACGAGGAGACGATTGTAACAATATTACCTCGTTCGATAACAGCTGCAGTAGGTATCGAAGTATCGCAAGAATTGGGTGGTACAGATACGATTACAGTATTATTCATTATAACTACAGGTTTAATAGGTAGTATGATGGGATCAATGTTATTGAAAGTAGGTAATTTTAAGACCTCTATTGCCAGAGGGTTAACATATGGGAATGCATCACACGCTTTCGGTACCGCAAAAGCATTAGAACACGATAACGAATCTGGTGCATTCAGTTCAATTGGAATGATATTAACTGCTGTAATTAGTTCAATACTTATTCCAATTATGATTATTTTGTTCTACTAAAGGGAATATATATTGTACTCGTTTAAAAAGAGAAAGGAGCTATTGTAATAATGGCGAAGATAAAAGCAAACGAAGCATTAGTTAAAGCGTTAGAAGCATGGGATATTGATCACTTATATGGTATTCCGGGGGATTCAATTGACGCAGTAGTAGATAGTTTACGTACTGTTAGAGACTCATTTAAATTCTATCATGTACGTCATGAAGAAGTAGCAAGTTTAGCTGCAGCTTCATACACTAAGATGACAGGTAAAATTGGGGTAGCATTAAGTATCGGTGGTCCTGGTATCGTTCACTTATTAAATGGTATGTATGATGCAAAAATGGATCGCGTACCTCAATTAATTTTAGCTGGTCAAACAAATAGTACTTTATTAGGTACAAAAGCTTTCCAAGAAACAAACATTACTGATATGGTGTCAGATGTTTCTGTATATAATCACCAAATTCAAAAAGGTGATAACGTATTTGAAATTGTTAACGAAGCTATTCGTACAGCATACGAAAAACGCGGTGTAGCAGTAGTTGTATGTCCTAATGACTTATTAACTCAAAAAATTAAAGATACAACTCATCGTGCTATAGACACTACTAAACCAAAAGCACCAACTCCAACATTACGTAGCATTAAAAAAGCAGCAAAATTAATCGATAAAAGTAAAAAACCAGTAATGATTATTGGTGTAGGTGCACAAAATGCTAAAGATGAATTACGTGAATTTGTAGAAGCGGCTAAAATTCCAGTAATTCATACGTTACCAGCTAAAACAATCATTCCTGATGATCACCCATATAGCATCGGTAACTTAGGTAAAATCGGAACAAAAACATCTTACCAAACAATTCAAGATGCCGATTTATTAATCATGGCAGGTACTAACTATCCTTACGTTGACTACCTACCTAAGAAAAATATTAAAGCAATTCAAATTGATACAAACCCAGATGTAATTGGACATCGTTTCAGTGTCAATGTTGGTATCGTTGGTGACGCGAAACTTGCTTTCCATCAATTAACTGATGCTATCAAACACGTACCACAACGCCCATTCTTAGAAAAAACATTAGAACGTAAAGCAGTTTGGGATAAATGGATGGAACAAGATATGAATCAAGAAAGCACACCAATCCGCCCAGAACGTTTAATGAAATCAATTAGTAAATATAGTGACGATGATGCTGTATTCTCAATCGATGTAGGTACATCTACAGTTTGGTCAACACGTTACCTAAACTTATCGGTAAATAATAAATTTATTATTTCTTCTTGGTTAGGTACAATGGGTTGCGGACTTCCAGGAGCAATTGCTTCTAAAATCGCTTTCCCTAAACGTCAAGCTATCTCAATTAGCGGTGACGGTGCATTCCAAATGGTAATGCAAGACTTTGCAACTGCTGTTCAATATGATTTACCAATGACAATTTTTGTTATGAATAACAAACAATTATCATTTATTAAATATGAACAACAAGCTGCAGGTGAATTAGAATATGCCATTGATTTTTCTGATATGGACCATGCTAAATTCGCTGAAGCTGCAGGCGGTAAAGGTTATGTATTAAAAGATCCTAGCCGTATCGATGAAGTAGTAGAAGCAGCGTTAAATGAAAATGTACCAACAATCGTTGATGTACATGTTGATCCAAATGCTGCACCATTACCAGGTAAAATTGTTAATGAAGAAGCAATCAACTATGGTAAATGGGCTTACAGATCAATCACTGAAGATAAAAAATTAGACTTCGACGAAATTCCACCAATTTCTGTCGCTGCTAAACGTTTCTTATAAGAAATAGATTCGACACACTGACAAAAGCAATGCTTTTGTCAGTGTTTTTTTATGAATATTTGGCTCTATAATAAATTGGACTGATGACTAAAAATCATCAGTCCAATTTTTATGTTTGAATACAAAAATAGCGCAATTACCTCTATAATTATTAGCTACCAAACAAAATAAAAAAGAAAGGTAATGCGCCTATGTGTAAGTCTATATTAAATACATTAAGAATTAAAGATAAAAATCTAAATTTTTCAGATGAAGTGACTGAGAAAAAACATAAAGGACGAATGAGCTTGTTTTACTATGCCGAGCTCACTTATCAACCTACACATTGTGAAAATTGTTCAACTAAAAATGAAAATTTCTCTATAGTAAAAAATGGTAAGAAAACCTCAACGATTACTTTACTTAAAATTATGGAAATGCCCGCTTATTTAGAACTTCAAAAACAAAGATTTTATTGTAAATCATGTGACAGTCATTTTACTGCTAAATCTAATATTGTCGACGCTCATTGTTTTATTTCTAATAAAACAAAACTTGCAGTTTTAGATAAAGTACAAGAATACCGCTCTCAAAAATCTATCGCTAAGTCATGCTTAGTATCATCAATGACTGTGTCTAGAGTGATTAATCAAGCGGCAAGCGACGTAGGTCAGTCTTCTTTTGAAGCTCTACCTGAACACTTAATGATGGACGAATTTAAAAGTGTTAAAAATGTTATAGGAAAAATGAGCTTTATTTATGCAGATGCTGTATCGAACCGCATCGTAGATGTGGTAGCGGATCGTAAGTTAAAATCGCTTAAAGATCATTTTTATCGCTATTCTTTAAAACTCAGACAAAAAGTCAAAATAGTAACGATTGATATGTATGAATCATATATGTCACTAATCAAACAAATATTTCCTAACGCAAAGATTATTATTGATCGTTTTCATATTGTTCAATCTTTAAATCGAGCGTTAAATATGTCTAGAGTTCATGTAATGAATTGTTATAGAACCTCTAATAGACCGCTTTATAATAAATATAAAAGTTATTGGAAACTATTTCTTAAACCTTTTGAAACGCTAGAAGCATTTAATTATCATAAAGTCCATTTATTTAAAGAGTGGAAAAGCGAAAAAGTCATTATAAATTACTTATTAGGTGTAGATATAGAATTATTTAATACATATCACTACGTTCATGAGCTAAGAAGATTATTAAAAGAAAATCAAATAGAGAAATTTAATCATAAACTCTTTTCTATTCATCTTTCAGATGTGTGTCCTAAATTACGCCCAGTCATTAGAACTTTAAGACGATTAGCAGCTTTCATTGAAAATACTATGACATATTCTAACCTGACCAACGGTCCGTTAGAAGGAATTAATAATAAAATCAAACTCATTAAAAGGTTATCTTTTGGTTATAGAAATTATGATAATTTGCGTAATCGAATTATTATAACTTCGCGACTATTTGCCTCAACAACAAAAAAAGAGATTAAACAACCTAAGGTTGCTTAATCTCAATATTTGGACTCATCAGTCCGATTTGACCTAGAGCCGAATATTTAAATTATAAAAAATGTAAGATATTAGCAAAAAAAGATATTGAAAACGCTTTATATTATAGGTATAATTAAATTGTTAAAAAAGAACTGCGTGTTACTATTCGATTAGGCATGAGCAGATAAGCTATCATTATTTTTGTCATAAATGATGAGCTTATTTGGTCATGCTTTTTTAATGCGTAAAAAGATACATTGAAAGGATTGAATCAAAATGTTTAAAAAGCTATTTGGACAATTGCAACGAATTGGTAAAGCATTAATGTTACCTGTGGCAATCTTGCCTGCAGCTGGATTATTACTAGCAATTGGAACAGCTTTTCAAGGTGAAGCATTACAGCAATATCTTCCATTTATTAAAAATGGAGTAATTCAAAATATTGCTAACATGATGACAGGTGCTGGTGGTATTATTTTTGATAACTTACCTATCATTTTTGCACTCGGTGTAGCAATAGGACTAGCAGGTGGAGATGGTGTAGCAGCCATTGCAGCTTTTGTCGGATTTATTATTATGAATAAAACAATGGGAGCATTCTTAAATGTTACGCCAGCACAATTGGAAGACCCATCTAAAGGATTCGCAAATGTTTTAGGCATACCTACACTTCAAACTGGAGTGTTTGGTGGGATTATTATAGGGGCTCTAGCAGCTTGGTGTTATAACAAGTTTTATAATATTTCCTTACCATCGTATTTAGGATTCTTTGCGGGTAAACGTTTTGTGCCGATTATGATGGCAACGACATCGTTTATTTTAGCTTTCCCAATGGCTTGGATTTGGCCATTCATTCAAAATGGATTAAATGCATTTAGTACAGGTTTATTAGATTCTAATACTGGATTGGCAGTATTCTTATTTGGATTTATTAAACGATTACTTATTCCATTTGGTTTACATCATATTTTCCATGCGCCATTTTGGTTTGAATTTGGTTCTTGGAAAAATGCAGCTGGAGAAATTATTCGAGGAGATCAACGTATTTTTATTGAGCAAATACGTGAAGGTGTTCATTTAACTTCAGGTAAATTCATGCAAGGTGAATTTCCTGTTATGATGTTTGGATTACCAGCAGCAGCATTAGCAATTTATCAAACAGCTAAACCTGAGAATAAAAAGGTAGTTGGAGGTTTGATGTTATCAGCAGCTTTAACATCATTCTTAACTGGTATTACTGAACCATTAGAATTTTCATTCTTATTCGTAGCACCATTATTATTCTTTATTCATGCAGTACTTGATGGATTATCATTTTTAACGCTTTATCTACTAAATTTACATCTAGGATATACATTCTCTGGAGGATTCATAGATTTTGTTTTATTAGGTATTCTTCCAAATAAAACACCATGGTGGTTAGTGATTCCGGTAGGATTAGTTTACGCTGTCATTTATTATGTAGTATTTAGATTCTTAATTGTTAAATTCAACTTCAAAACGCCAGGTCGTGAAGATAAACAAGCCTCTGTAGCTAATACATCTGCAAGTAAATTACCATTTGATGTGTTAGATGCAATGGGCGGTAAAGAAAATATCAAGCATTTAGATGCTTGTATTACGCGTTTACGTGTTGAAGTCAATGATAAATCTAAAGTAGACGTTGAAGGACTAAAAGCGCTTGGTGCTTCAGGGGTGCTTGAAGTAGGAAATAATATGCAAGCGATTTTTGGACCTAAATCAGATCAAATTAAACATGATATGGCACGTATTATGAATGGAGACATCACAAAACCTAGTGAAACCACTGTGACTGAAGATACATCAGATGAGCCAGTACAGTTGGAAGAGGTAAAAGAAACTGATATCTATGCACCAGGTACGGGTCATATTATTCCATTATCTGAAGTGCCAGATAAAGTATTCTCAGAAAAAATGATGGGTGACGGTATTGGATTTGTTCCTGAAAAAGGCGGAATTGTAGCACCATTTGATGGTACAGTTAAAACGATTTTCCCAACGAAACATGCCATCGGTTTAGAATCTGATACAGGAATTGAAGTATTAATTCATATTGGTATCGATACAGTGAAATTGAATGGTGAAGGCTTCGAAAGTTTAGTCGATGTCAATGAACCTGTCACACAAGGTCAACCATTAATGAAAATTAATTTAGCATACTTAAAAGAACATGCGCCAAGTGTTGTCACACCAGTGATTATTACAAATCAAGGTGATAAAACATTAACATTCGATGATGTTGATTCAGTAGATCCTGGTAAACGCATTATGACAATTAAATAATAAAACAAGCCTGGGACAACATATGTGTCTCAGGCTTGTTTTATGTGTTGGCAGTCGATGACTGAATTGAAAAGGTGTTGTCTCAAGGTTTTCAATTCTAATCCTCTTTGCCATGGCGGGGCGACGAATTCAGAAAGAATACTGTCCCCCTTATTTTTTATTTAATAAACAACATTATTCAGTTATATCATTCTCAATTAATAATTTGATAGCTTTGTGATCTGTTGCATTTCTGAATAAATCATAAGCATGTTCAATATCACTTAATTTGCTATAATGTGTAACCAATTGTTCAGGTTGAATAATTTTACTTTTCAAAGCTTCTAACAATTCTTCAGTCGTATTGGCTGAAACTAAACCTGTTGTCACATTGATATTCTTAATCCATAATTTATCGATATCAAATTGTACTGGTAATCCGTGAACGCCAACATTAGCGATTGTGCCGTCAACACCAATTAACTTTTGACATAAATCAAAGGTTTTTGGAATACCAACAGCTTCAATGGCTACGTCCACACCACGATGGTTCAATGATTTTACTTGAGCAACAGCATCTTCAACATTCGTTGAATTAATTGTATGTGTAGCACCTAATTCCTTGGCAGTTGCTAAACGATTATCATCCAAATCGAGCATAATAATTTTAGAAGGTGAATAAAATTGTGCTGTTAATAATGCAGCTAATCCAACTGGACCTGCACCCACTATCGAAACCGTACTACCTGGTTTAACTTTACCTTTTAAAACACCAATTTCATAACCCGTTGGTAAAATGTCGGAGAGCATAACGAGTGCTTCGTCTGGTAAAGATTCTGGTGCATGGTATAAAGAGTTGTCTGCGAAAGGTACTTTAACATATTCTGCTTGTGTACCATCGATGAGGTGACCTAATATCCAACCGCCATCTTTTTCACAATGTGCATAAATACCTTTTTTACAGTAGTAACATTTACCACACGGCGAGATACAAGAAACAATGACTTTGTCTCCAACTTTAAAGTTGTTTACACTTGAACCAACTGATTCAACGATACCAATACCTTCATGACCAAGTGTTGTGTTTGATGGTACTTCCGGTGTATCGCCTTTGATAATATGTAGGTCTGTACCACAAATCGTTGTTTTGACCATTCTAATAATTGCATCTGTACTTTCCGTAATGACTGGCTTCTCTTTATCAATCAGTTTTGCAACGCCCGGCTTTTCATAAACATAAGCTTTCATATTAATCATCCTCCTAAAATATGTGAATATTTTCACAATAATTATACCATGTAAGTTTGGTTATGTATTTAATAAAAATAATATATAATAAAATAGACATATATAAAGTTAGCCCATTAAATGTGTTTAGTTAAAGTAAATGAAAAATGCATTTAAACGTCGTAAAATATAATTGAATGATGACTTAAAGGAGATTATATTTATGGAACATGAAGGCTTGTTAGTCGCCGAAAGAGAAATCGAAGTTAACAATTACGATATTGATGCAATGGGAATTGTAAGTAATATCGTCTATATACGTTGGTTTGAAGATTTACGTACAATATTTATTAATGAATATATGACATTTTCAGAAATGATGAAGGAACATATATCGCCAATATTAATGAAGACAGAAATAGAGTATAAAGTACCAATTACGATACATGATAAACCCGTTGGGCGTTGCTGGTTTGTTAAAGCTGGAAGAATGAAATGGGTATTTAAATTCGAAATTACGTCTGGAGACAAAGTGCATTGTATTGGACAGCAAACAGGTGGTTTCTTAGATTTAGAACGTCAAAGAATAACTAAGATGCCAGAGGTATTTCAAAACTTATTAAAATAAGTGAAAGTATAGGTGAGGATATGGCAAAGCATTTGAGTAATATGGAAGCATTCCATCAAATTATTAATAATAATCAGTTAGTAGTAGTCCACGTAATGCGGGATCATTGTTCAGTGTGCCATGCAGTGTTGCCTCAAATTGAAGATATTGTGGCATCCTATCCTAATGTTAAACTCGCTGTTATAAATCAATCAGATGTCGAAGTCATTGCAGGTGAATTATCGATATTTACTGTACCCGTTGATTTAATCTTTATGAATGGTAAAGAAATGCATCGTCAAGCACGATTTATAGATATGCAACGCTTCGAACATCAATTGAAACTAATGTATGATAGTTGCTTTGAAACATAAAGTGAGAGTGGGGGCCCAGCAAAGAGAAATTCAAAAAGAAATTCTACAAACAAAGCAAGCTGGGGTTACGAATTAATTTCTGTCCCGCCCCTTGCTCACTTACTTTTGGTATCAGCACATTTGATCAATGATAGCATCGGCTTGTCGCTGATAGTCTAAGATGATATCAGCAGAATGATGTAGCTGTGATAATTCTTCTTTTGAAAGAGCTAATTCAATAATTCGGTCGGCACCATTTCTGTTAATAACGGTAGGTACACCGATATATACATCACTCAACCCATATTCACCTTCAACGTAACTTGAAACATTCATAATGATATTTTTATTAAATAAGATGGCTTCTACGATTCTAACTAGACTTAGTGATATTCCGAAATTGGTTGTGCCTTTTCGAACATAAATATCGTAACCAATTTGAGTTGTACGGTTGGAAATGGAAGTCTTAAATGCTTCTAAATTCGTATTAGAAGGTAATAAATCTAACACCGGTTCACCTGCAATTTGTGCGTGTGACCATACTGCGACTTGTGAATCACCATGTTCACCAATAATAGGTGCATAGACTTGATTCGGTGCTACATCGAATTCTCGACTTAAAAAGAATTGGAAACGCGCAGTATCTAAAGAAGTGCCTGAACCAATGATTTTATTTTTAGGAAAATTCGACACTCGTTTAACGACATAACTCATAATGTCAACGGGATTGGAAGGTAACACAAAGTAGCCATCGAAACCACTATCGACAATGCGTTGAATCATTGGTACAAAAATGTCTACATTATCTTCTAGTAGCTTAAGACGTGTTTCACCTTTAGCAAGTTTAGCACTTGCACAAATCACTACAATATCAGCGTCTTTAAAGTCTTCATACTGTCCGACATGCACATTTACGAAGTTATCGCCAAATGGAGTCGCATGATTTAAATCCCACACATCTGCTTTAGCCTTATCCTCATCAATATCTATAATTGCCATCTCATCCACTAAACCTTTAGCTACGATTGCATGTGCAAACGCAGATCCTACATAACCACTTCCAATAAGTACAATTTTATGACGTGCCATAAATCGTTGCCTCCTTTTATAATTTGAAAATTCAGATAATTTATATAAGGATAGCATGTTTGCCTTAAAATGAAAATATTGTTTAACGATAACAGTGTTAATTACTAAATGAATTGTCATTTAAGGTTTATAATATAGACATGTATAGGAGGTCGTTTAAGTTATGAAAAAAAGTATGATAACCGTAGCAACATCTGCGATATTAGGAACATTAGCATTTATTAAAGTTAAAGAGAAACGCAGTTACAAAAGTTTTATAACTGAAAAATATATACGTATGTCTGGCATGAAAAAAACGTTTGAAAATGAAGCGGACGCGAAAAAAGCATTGGAAGAAACGAAAGAAATTACAGCTGGAAAGTATGGCGGCACTAGTTATGAATTTAAACATGACGTTCGAACAAAAAGTTGGAATGGGTGTGTCACATATATTGTGAATGACCAACGTAATCATCAACAAAAAGTTGTTTTATATATTCATGGTGGTGCATGGTTCCAAGATCCACTAGATAATCATTTTAATTTTATAGATGAACTCGCAGGACAACTTGATGCGAAGGTCATTATGCCAATTTATCCTAAAGTACCTCATCGTGATTATCGTACGACATTCGAATTATTAAAACTTATTTATGATAAACAAGCTGCCAAAGTTGAAAGTAGTGAACAGCTTATTGTGATGGGAGATTCTGCAGGGGGACAAATTGCATTGTCATTTGCCGAATATTTAAAAGCAGAAACTACACTTCCACAACCGGGACATATTGTAATGCTATCTCCAGTGTTAGATGGTACGTTAAGCAATCCAGATGCTAAAACGTATGAACGCATTGATCCAATGTTAGGTATAGAAGGTAGTAAATACTTTATAAAATTATGGGCTGGCCAACTACCTATTGAGGACTATAGAATATCGCCGATTAACGGTGACTTAGAAGGATTAGGTCGATTATCCATTTTTATTGGTACTAAGGAAACGTTATACCCTGACGCTTTAAAATTATCCCAAATGCTTAATGATAAAGGTATTGAACATGATTTTATGCCAGGATATAATTTATTCCACATTTATCCTATCTTCCCATTACCAGAAAGACAGAAATTCTTTACACAACTAAAATCAATTATTCTATAAAAATTAAGCGCCGAGGACGAGATAATTACCAGAGTGACACGATGAATTCATGAAGAATTCTGTGCCATTCAGGCTAGTTATCGTTCAATTCCTTGGCGCTACTTTATTGATTACATTTCTTCAGGTTGTTTCTTAAGTGACAACATTAAAATTAAAATAAGAATTAATACGATTCCAATTACTTGGACTGATTGGAAAGTAACACCCAGCCATAATGCACTTGTAACAACTGCTATGACTGGTTCAATCGTACCTAATAACGTTGTCTCCTTAGGTGATAAGTATTTGAGACTATCTATAAATAGATAAAATGCGAAAGCAGTCCCACCTAATCCCCATAAAGTAGCACCTATAATTGCAAATAATACTCCTTTTAATCTGTGTTGTGTGTGATTCATTGAATGCACCTCCATCTGTATTTTGTTTTATTATAAATCTCATAATATAATGTATATAAATTTGGTAATACTCAAATAATGAGTAAAAGTATCAAGATATTGAGGTGATACGATATGGTTTCTGAAATTATTATTAATGAAGACTTAGAAGAAAAGATTAATTATCCTGATCGACGTTGGCCACATGTAATTCTACATACATCATTGAGTGAGACATTACTCGGATATATACCTTTACATTAGCATTATGCCTTGCAATTTATGTATGTCACAAACGGTGTGATTAAGGTAAAGTTAGCAGAAAATACATTGGAGATACATGAAGGGGAAGGATTATTTATTAATTCAAACGTTGTACATGAAATTCGTGACGCGAATGAAGGCGCGCGTCTCTATTGCTGGAACATTGGGTTGCCCAATGTCACGGAATATATCAATTTTACTTATGTTAGTCGAATTGTTGATCAAGCACAGTCCATTCCATTTATTAAATTAATACCAAAAGGTGAAGAAAATGTAAGTTTGTTACGGCGTATTGAGAGAGTAGGACATATTTACTTATCGCAAAGAGATTATTATCAACTGCAAATTCTTAGCGAATTTTATCAATGTCTAAATCATCTTTTAAATATTTTTGATTAATATGAACAAATCAATCAATATTTCTTTGATCCAAGAGTTAAACAATGTATTCAATACTTACAAAGTCATTATCATAAAAAAGTAAAACTAAGTGAGTTAAGTCATATGGTTCATATGAGCGAAGCGGAGACGATTAAGTTGTTTAAACGATTTGCAGGGGACACGCCATTCAATTTCTTACAAAATTATCGACTAGAGCAAAGTGCTAAGCAACTCATGTATCATCATAAAAATGTGACTGAAGTGGCAATGGATTGTGGATTCTCAACTACAAGTTACTTTATACAAAATTTTAAGCAGAAATATTCACTTACTCCTAAGCAATTTCAAATAAAATATGCAAAGTATTTAAAATAAAGTAGGTGCATAGTGTCATCAATCAGATGAACTTGCACCTACTTTTTCAGTATCTGTATTTGAAATTGTATCATTTGTATTTGAAATGGTTTCTTCTTTGGCAACATCATCACTTGTTGCTGAAGCCTTATTTAACTTTGTATCATTTATGCCTTCGTTAGAATCTTTAGTAACACTATTAATGTGTTGATGGTCTGTGTCTAAAACTGAGCTACTCATATCATTGCCTTGTAAGCTACCCACAAGAATCAATACCAAATAGCTTGAACAAACTAATAATACCATTGCTAAATATATGCTAATTGCTATCTTAACAGGTTTAGTCAAAGGTTTACCCATCAGTATCCTCCTAAAGTTGTATCTTTAATACCTTTAAATTAACATCAGAATTTTAATCTAATGTAAATGCGACGTAAATATTTGATGATTTCTCAAATAACTAGAACTAAATTTAAATTTTAGAAAAATATTTTTAAATTTATTCCTTATTTGTAAAAGTAAAATATTGAATATTTCTAAAAAAATTAATCCTTGTTAATATAATTTTACATTAGATTTACAATGTTAAAACTGACTAAATACGCACATGATAGCATACCCTTATTAGAAGTAATAATTTATTTATTATGTTCATATGAAGTAAGAGCGTTTAGATTTATTAGTCACTTCTATAGAAAATGTTTAAAGACATTTTTGATATACATAGCAATGAAATACGTATTTAGACAACTTAATATTAAAACAATTAAAGAGAGGTACTACACTGTGATTCTCATTATAATTTGTATCGCATTGATTTTATGGCTTGGTATTAAAGAGAAGAATCGCCATACTAATCGACTCAATAAGATTCCAATTAGAATCAACATTAATGGTATTCGTGGTAAATCAACGATTACGAGAATGATTTATAGCGTTTTAAGAGAAGACCATTACCATGTTATTGGTAAAACCACAGGAACAGATGCTCGAATGTTGTATTGGTTTACTGACAAGGAATACCCCGTTATTAGAAAACCACAAGGCGCGAATATTGGTGAACAACGTGACATTGTGCGCAAAGTTGTTAAACAAAAAGCTGACTCTTTAGTTAATGAATGTATGGCAGTTAATCCAGACTATCAAATTACTTTTCAAAAAGATTTAGTTAAAGCCAATATAGGCGTTATCGTCAATGTCATGGAAGACCATATGGACGTGCTTGGACCTACACTTCAAGATGTTGCTCAAGCGTTTACTGCAACAATTCCTTACAAAGGGACTTTAGTTGTTATGAAAGACGACTATACGAAATTCTTCGCAAAAGAAGCTAAGAAACGTAAAACAAAGTTAATTGTCGTAGATAAAGATGAAGTTCCAGAATCATATTTAAGAAAGTTTCCATATCTTGTCTTCCCAGATAATGTTGCTATTGCATTAGGCGTTGCAGAAGCTGTTGGCGTTGATAAGGAAACTGCATTGAGAGGTATGGTAAATGCACCACCTGATCCTGGTGCGGTTGAAATCAAATATTTTAATGCAAATCGCACACGAAATGTATTTGTTAATGCATTTGCTGCTAATGAACCTCAATCGACAAAAGCTATTTTAAATAAAGTTGAATCTTATAACTATCCATATACGAAAAAAGTAGTGATTTTAAATTGTCGTTCAGATAGGGTAGATAGAACGCGTCAATTTGTTGAAAACTTTATTGATGATGTAGACTTTGACACACTCATTTGTACAGGTAAAAGTACACAAATGGTGACAGACTTAATGCAACACTTACCTGATAAAAAATATCTTAATTTTGAAAACCGTGAGTTCCCAGAAATTGAGAAAGCCATTTTGCAAGAATCACAAAACGCACTCATATTCTGTGTAGGAAATATTCATGGTCCAGGTGGTAGAATAGCAGAATTTATAGAAGGGATAGAATAAAATGATAGGTTCAGAATTATACTTCTCCCTATTTGTCGGTATTGTATTAAGTTTAATATTTGCCGAGAAATTTGGGATTAATCCAGCAGGACTCGTTGTACCGGGTTATTTAGCACTTATATTCGATCAACCCATCATGTTGTTATCTGTGTTAGTCATTAGTTGTTTAACATTTTTCATAGTTACATATGGTATTAGTAGATGGGTTATTTTGTACGGAAGAAGAAAATTTGCGGCGATGATTTTAACTGGGATGGTACTTAAATTCCTGTTTGACTTGATTTATCCATTGACGCCATTTGAAATGGTTGAAGTGTCTGGTATTGGTGTCGTTATTCCTGGAATCATTGCGAATACAATTCAAAAGCAAGGTGTCGTGATTACGTTATCAACAACGATGTTACTTACATGTATCACTTATGTCATCTTATTCTTATATAGCTTTATTAATTAATCGCGAGCAAGGAGCGCAGAGTAATGAAAAAGAAAAAACGGTTATCAGCGAGCGAATGGTTACTTAAGCAATCGAAACGTCACAAACGTTTCAATTTTAGCTATACACTTATCGTATTAATTGTGGCACTTGTACTTCTAGTATTCGCTATTAGAGCTGTAAAAGTTGAGCCAGTCGAGGCAATGCCAAGCTCAGGTAATGATTATATTCGTAGTACATATTTAGGTAATATCACGTTAAATAAACATTTTCGACAAATGGATCTTAACGACGTGTTTAAAGGGTTAAAGCAACCACTTCAACAAAGTGACTTTTCAACTGCTTCACTTCTAGTGAGCCATTTCTCAAACGATCCAAAAACGAACATTAAGAAGAATATTGAGAATATTATGTTCTTGAAAAAAGAAAATGTTAAAAGTGTCAATTTAATTAATAATACGATTGATAACGTGCAAGCCCAAGATTTAAGTAAACAAGTGGAAGCACAAACGGATTATAACTTTATGACTGGTAATGGTTCTAACCCAATTAATAGTAAGACGGTGCAACAAACGGTTAAAGGTAAAAAAATAGCTAACGTGTCATTCACTGACGTAGGTTCAAACTATGAAGATCCACTTAAAAATACAACATCTATTAGTTTAGACCCAAAAATATTTGTTCCATTAATCAAAAACTTAAAAGAAAATAACGATTTAGTTGTCGTAAACGTGGATTGGGGTATTACCAATGAACGTAGTGTGACGGATCGTCAAAAAGAATACGCACATGCGCTAGTGAAATCCGGTGCAGATGTAATCATTGGTCATAACTCAGTTGTCCAAAAAGTTGAAAAATATAAAAATGCAAGTATCTTCTATAGTTTAGGTATTTTAACATCAGATTCATTCTTATCTAAAAACCAAAAAGGTATGGTAGTTCAGCACGATTGGAATGGGCAGCATAATAAATTTAGCATTACACCTGTACGTGGTGCAGATGGCAAAATAACGAAAGACAACATGAATAAGATGGAGGCACAACGTTATTACAATAATATAAATGATAAATCAATTCACCTTAAAGAGGAGAATGGAGGATATACCTTTGAATATTAAAAAACATTGGTTAGGTATTGTAACAACGCTCATTATAATTGCAATTCTATTGATGGTGACGTTTGCCAAAGCGAACGAAGGCCTTGATAACTATGAGAAAAATGAATTAAAAGATGCGACGGAGCAATATTTATCTAAAGGGGCCAGTTAGTATGAATATTTATAATAAAGTGACATTATCAGTCATTTTAGTTATCACCATTTTAATATCATTCGTCTTTTACTACTTTAATAAAGAAGACAGACCTGATAAAGATACATTATTCGAAAATAAAATTGCAGATCATAAATCATCTGGCAGTAATAAAAAATATGGCGTAGCATCTAATAATGCGATTGCAACGCGTGTCGGTAATAAAATTATTGAAGATGGTGGTAATGCAGTAGACGCAGCTATGGGTGTTTCTTATGCATTAGCGGTAACAGAGCCACATTCTTCAGGTTTAGGTGGCGGTGGTGCCACGCTTACATATAATGGTAACGAAGGCGAAGAACCAAAGGTGTACGAATATAAAACGCTATCTTCTTATAATTATAAGAAAGGCGATGAAATTGGTACACCTGGATTTGTGCAAGGTATACATGATATGCATCAACGAGAAGGTAAAATGGATGAGAAGAAAATTTTTAGTTACATCGTACCATTAGCCGAAGATGGCTTCGAAGTTGATTCAGAATTAGAACGTAGTTTGAAAATCTACGGTTCTGATATCGATCGAAATTCACCTTTCTTCAAAGGAAAACGTACAGTACGTGAAGGCGATGTAGTTAAACAGCCCGCTTTAGCTAAAACACTTAAAGGTATTAGAGATAAGGGGCCTAAATATTTCTATAAGGATATTGCTAAAAGTGTATCTAAGCAAGTTGATAGTGAATTAATTGAGAAGGACTTTTCAACATTTAAAACTGAAGAAAAGAAACCAGTATCAACTAAATATTTAAATAATACAATATACTCTGCATCAAATCCTTTAGGTGGGGTTTTAATGTTACAAGGTTTAAAAATTGATGAAAGTGCCAATTCAAATAATGATAGAACAGATTATATCAATGGCATTATTAAATCTCGTGATGTAATGTACCGAAATAGAGATATTGTTAATGGTCAGGAAGCGAATAACGACTCTCACTTATCGGAAAATTATTTATTAGACAATTTAAATAACGTAAATAGTGGCGGAAATGAAATGAATAGTGATTTTGATACGTCATTAGATACGACGAGTACAACTCATTTTGTTGTCATTGATAAGAATGGTAAGCTTGCTAGTACTACAAATACACTATCTAGTTTCTTTGGTTCAGGTAAATTTGTTAAACAAGGTTTCTATATGAACAACTCTTTAACAAACTTCTCAAGTGATCCTAATAGTCCAAACTATGGTGGAAAACATAAAGCACCACGTTCTTATACATCACCATCCATTGTTGTTGGTCCGGATTTCTATATGGGTATTGGTACACCAGGTGGAAACAAAATTCCTACCATCTTAAATGAAGTGTTGATTGACTATTTAAGAGGTGACGGTACTTTACAAGAATCTATTGATAAACCACGTTTTTATAACGATGGTGGTACAGTTTATTATGAGAATGCGACAAGTGATGAAGATATCAATACATTCAAGAGTATGGGATATGGTGTTAAAGAAAAACGTAATGACGCAAACTTTGGTAGTGTTCAAGGTGCAATATATAATAAAAATGATCAAACTGTTGAAATTGGACAAGATGTTGGTAATAGATAATGGTTTGGTAATATTAAGAAGGTTTAATTATGAGGTTGGGACAAAAATAAATTGTCTCAACCTTTTTCTATATATGCACATTTATATAAGGTTTAAAATAATAGTTTTCTATTGAAATTATCAACAAAATCGATATGATGAATATATAAGTTATAGAATTTAATATTAAAATTATATAAAATAAATATATATTGAATTGTTTACTTGATATGTAAGATGAGCGCCTCTTATAATGATGGACAAAGGTGGAATGGTTATGGAAGATGTAGTATTAGGAATAGACTTAGGTACGAGTGCAGTTAAAATTATAGCTGTTAATCGACAAGGAGAAGTAATTGCATCAACGAGTGAACCTTTAACGTTGATACAAGATCGTGCCGGTTATAGTGAGCAAGATCCTGAAGAATGGTTTGAAGCGGTTAAGAAAGGTATTAAATATATTAATGAAGTGCCTGAAATGGCGAATTATACTGTCAAAGGGATATCGTTCTCAGGACAAATGCACGGTTTAGTGCCATTGAATAGCGAACACAAACCTATACGACATGCCATTCTATGGAATGATACCCGTAACTCTGAACAATGTGCGCAAATCAAAGAAGTATATGGTGAAAGATTGAATGGCAATCCTATTCTTGAAGGATTCACACTTCCAAAAATGCTTTGGATGAAACAAAATGAGCCATCACTTTGGGAACAAGTAAGTGTCTTCGTATTGCCTAAGGATTACGTACGCTATTGTTTAACAGGTCATATTTACATGGAATATTCTGATGCAGCCAGTACATTACTATTAAGTCCAAAAACACATGATTGGACTAGAGATGTAGGTGAACGATTAGGCATCGGAGATATTTATCCACCTTTAGTACGTTCAACAGAGGAAGTTGGAGTAGTACGTTCAGAATTAGAACAAGAGCTTGGTTTCAAAGCTCCTGTGAAGGTTTATGCTGGTGGTGGAGATAACGCATGTGGTGCTATTGGTGCAGGAATCATTAATGGTAACGATACGCTTTGTAGTATCGGGACATCAGGTGTTGTACTCAATGTTGAAAGCGAAGGCTACCATGAATACAAGAACAACATACATTTCTTTGATCATAGCGTTCCACAAACATTCTATGCTATGGGAGTAACCTTAGCAGCAGGTTACAGTTTAAATTGGCTTAAACAAACGTTCTTTGAACATGAGAGCTTTGAGGATATCGTTCAACAAGCAAGTACCTCAACAATTGGTTCTAATCACTTATTATTCGCACCTTATTTAGCAGGCGAACGGACGCCACATGGAGATGCATTTATAAGAGGAAGCTTTATTGGTATTAGTGGTAGCCATAATAAGGCGGATTTTGCTAGAGCAGTATTAGAGGGTATTACCTTCTCGTTATATGACTCTATACAATTAATGCGAGAAGCTGGTAAAGAGATTACGCATATTACTTCTATTGGTGGCGGTGCGAAAAGTTCATTTTGGTTGCAGATGCAAGCAGATATCTTTAATGCTACAATAAGAAAGTTAAAACACGAAGAAGGGCCTAGTATGGGCGCTGCGATGATTGCAGCATATGGACTGAAATGGTTCGAAAGTTTCGATGAATGTGTAGATAAGTTTATAGATATTGCTCAAACATTTGAACCAGACGCTAAAAGACACACACAATATGAAGCATATTATAAAGTATATAAAGATATTTACCGTCAAACACATCAATTAACTGAAGCATTACTAAAAATTGAAGATTAATTCAATCATAATAAACTGGAGCAGCAATGGTTGTTCCAGCTTTATTATGTTTAAAACTAAATCGTTTTAATTTTACAACAATTTCAAATGTGAGCAATTTTTTATGTAATGATTAGTTGACACGTTAAAGTGAAAATATCATCAAAGAAATGTATACAATTTACCCGAAATTTCAAATAATAAATACGCTGTTGAAAAGGTTTACAAAGCAGTTTGTATTAGTGTAAAATAACACATATTATTTATTTCTTTTCAAAAAATTTAAAACTAAAAATATTTTAACCTCAAAAAGTCTCTAAATGCGATTTATTTCACAATTTTATTTTTTGTAACTGAATATGTCTTGAAATCGTTTTCTCCAGGGTGTAGTATGACTATGGTTGTTAAATAAATAGAAAGAGGTTTTGGGGAATGAATATCATTTTAGGAGTAGGAACACTCGTATTAGTGCTTATCGTTATGACGCTATTCTTAAACTTTGCGCCATATGGTAAACAAGGACTACAAGCTTTATCAGGAGCTGCTTGTGCAACTTTCTTACCACAAGCATTTCTAAGTTACGCTATTGGTGGCGTATTCCATATCGAGTTTTTACAAACAATAGGAGATTTGGCAGGAAGCCTTGCAGGTGTTGCAGTAGGTATCTTAACTGGCTTGAAAATGGGCATCTCACCTGTTTTTGCAGTAATTATAGGACTAGTATTACATGACTTTAAATTATTACCAGCATTTATAGCAGCGTATATTATTTCATTCGGTATTAAATTTATCGAGAAAAAAGTTCCAGAAGGGTTGGACTTAATTGCTGTGATTTTAATTGCTCCAGCACTTGTATTTGGCTTAGCTACAGTTATTAGCCCAGGGGTTATGGCTGTATTAACTCAAATCGGTGGTGCAGTTACATCAGTAGGAGACAGCAATCCATACGCATTAGCAATTATTTTAGGATTAGTAATTCCAGTAACGGGTATGACACCACTAAGTTCAATGGTATTAACTAGCTTATTAGGACTAACTGGTATACCAATGGCTATCGGTGCTTTAACATGTACTGGTTCATCATTTGTTAACTATGTATTATTTAGCAGACTTAATATTGGCGGAAGTAAATCAAAAGCATTCGCAGTATTTGTTGAACCATTAACACAAATCGATTTAATCGCAAAATACCCTCTACAATTATATGGTACGAACGCAATTATCGGTGTTGTAAACGCTTGTATCGTTACATTTAGTGGACTCGTAATCGGTGTTAAAGGTATGGCAACACCAATTGCAGGTGCAATCGTCTTATTCGGATTTAACGATGCTACAAAATCAATTATTACAATCATCGTCGTTGCAGTAGTAAGTGTGGTATTAGCATTTATCTTCAGTACGTTAATTAAAAAATTCAACCTAATGAATATGAGTATAAAATTGCCTAGTAAACAGAAACAACCTAAGGAGAGTGTTTAATTATGGCTACTAAAAAAAGCTACGATTATCAAAGTGCATTTGATATTATTGGCCCTGTTATGATGGGACCTTCAAGTTCTCATACAGCAGGTGCAGTTAAAATTGGTAACGCTGCTTATGCAGTATTAGGTGGTATGCAGCCAGATAAATTAACAATTCATTATTACGAATCCTTTGCTCAAACACATCAAGGACACGGTACAGATTTAGCTATCGTTGGTGGTGCAATGGGCTATAGCACATTCGATAGTCGTATTAAGAGTTCATTAGCAATCGCTAAAGATCAAAACATCGAAGTAAATATTATCGAAGAAGAAGGCGACAGTATCGGTGAGCATCCTAACTGTGCGTATCTTGTTGCAGAAGGAAATGGTCGTCACATCGAAGTAATTGGTAACTCAATTGGTGGCGGTACAATCAAATTAAAACGTATCAGTGTAGAAGGACTAGACATTGATTTTAACTATGGTTTACCTATCCTAGAAATGGATGGAGCGGCAAATAAATCAGAAGTTAATCACTTTATCAATGATGTGAATGAACTTGGTGCAGACATTAAAGAGGAAATGACACAAACGGGCGATAATTTTAGTTTAGCAGTATTACCACTAAACAAAGCATTATCTGAATCAACGTTAGATCAAATTAAAGAAAAATATAGTCACTTAAATATATCCTATATTAAATAGAGGGGGATTAAAGATGTTTGATTCAATTAGAGAAACTATAGACTACGCAGTCGAAAATAAAATGTCTTTTGCAGATATAATGATTCAAGAAGAGATGGAACTTTCAGGTAAGACGCGTGACGAAGTTAGAGAAACAATGAAACAAAATTTAGATGTCATGAGAGATGCCGTAATTAAAGGATCAACTGGCGAAGGTGTAAAAAGTGTAACAGGTTATACTGGCCAAGATGCCATTAAACTTGCTAAATATAACGAGAATAATCATGCCTTGTCAGGACATGAAATGGTTGAAGCAGTTAAAGGTGCGGTTGCTACTAATGAAGTAAACGCAGCTATGGGTATCATTTGTGCAACTCCAACAGCTGGATCCTCCGGAACGATTCCGGGCGTATTATTTAAATTAGAAAAAACACATGACCTAACAGAAGAACAAATGATTGATTTCTTATTCGTTTCATCATTATTTGGTCGCGTTGTTGCTAACAATGCAAGTGTTGCAGGTGCTACAGGAGGTTGCCAAGCAGAAGTAGGTTCAGCTTCAGCAATGGCAGCAGCTGCTGCAGTATCAATCTTTGGTGGCGAACCGGAAGCATCTGGTCACGCTATGGCATTAGCGATTAGTAATTTACTTGGTCTAGTTTGTGACCCAGTAGCAGGTTTAGTAGAGATTCCATGTGTAATGCGTAATGCAATTGGTTCTGGTAACGCATTAATTTCTGCAGACTTAGCATTAGCTGGTGTTGAAAGTAGAATTCCAGTAGATGAAGTTATCGAAGCTATGGATAAAGTAGGACGTGGATTACCAGCTGAATTAAGAGAAACAGGACTTGGTGGTTTAGCAGGTACACCAACAGGTGAAGCAATCAAACGTAAAATCTTTGGTGAAGCTGAAGTAAATAGCTTTTCATAATATAACTTAAATTAGAAGCCATTCTTAAATGTCAATATGACAATTGAGAATGGCTTTTTTAATTTTTTGACAGTTTTATTATTTGGCAGTAGCTGACTGGTTTGAAAATGCACTTAAATTATGTATATTCAAATCTAGTCGAGGCCCCAGCAAAGAGAAATTCTACAAGCTAAGCAAGCTGGGGTTAAAACGAATTCAGTTTTGAGAATATATTAGATATGTTCTACTTCCATATATTTATCAGAAAATTGAAAAAGTTATTGCAAAATTTCACTAATACGTTTAAAATAGCCGAAAAGGGGATGATGATATGCTAAGGTTATGTATCATCTTTTTTATATTCGTGACTAACACAACCATTACACAATTATGGACTGTTGAGGGAACATGGGAGAATCTCTTATTACAATCAATGTCACTAAGTATGATTATTGTATTCCTGTTTTATTATGTGGGTTTTGTAATTGCGGAGAAAAAGAGGAAACAAATAGAAACTTTATTTAAGAAAGAATTCTTTCATGAGAAGGAAGACTTTTTTGAAAAAGACGATAAAAGAAAAGTAAGTGAGTAAAAGGGACTCACTTACTTTTTTTATTTGTCATGCAAATTATATTGGTAAAAGGCAAGATCTAACCAGCGATCAAATTTGTAGCCAACATTTTGAATGGTACCTGCATGTTTGAAGTTAAACTTTTCATGTAATTTGATGCTGCTGTCATTGGAAGCATCGATACCAGCTACAATAGTACGATAATTTCTAGATCTGGCATCTTCAATAAGATGTTGTAATAATTGAGAAGCAATACCTTTGCCTCGATTTGATTTATCTACGTAAATAGAATGTTCAATAGAATATAAATAAGCCGGCCAGTTTCTAAATTGACCGTAAGTCGCAAAACCAACAGCCTTGCCAGCTTGTTCAAATACAAATATAGGTTCATTTGCTTTATTCTTCATGTCAAACCAAGCTTTACGTTCATCTAAAGTTTGAACATCGTATGTGTAAACAGCTGTAGTATGCAATATTGCATCATTATAGATTGATAGTATTGCCGGTAAATCTTCAATTTTTGCTTCTCTAATCATTATGGCACCTACTTTTCTAAGTTTGTATCAGTTTAAAACGAGATTTCAATTGTTGCAACTTTATGTAATTAAATATGACACGATAAATTAAATTAAACTTACGAAATAAACATGATATACTATGACCTAAGAAAGTCACGTTAAAGGAGTAACACATAATGAAGAATTGGATTAATCGATTGATGACGATACTTGGTGTCATACTCATCTTAGTAGCAGTGTATCTATTTGCTAAACCGCATATCGATAATTATTTACATGAAAAAGATAACGACAACAAAATAGAACAATATGATAAACAGGATAAGTCTAGCAATAAACAAACACCAACCATCCCTAAGGATAAAACTAAAATGGCAGGGTATATATCAGTGCCAGATGCAGAGATTAAAGAACCAGTGTATCCTGGACCAGCTACACCAGAACAGTTAAATCGTGGTGTAAGTTTCGCTGAGAAAGATGAATCGCTAAGTGATCAAAATATATCAATCGCAGGTCATACATTTACCGATAGACCACATTACCAATTCACAAACTTAAAAGCAGCTAAAAAAGGTAGCAAAGTGTACTTCAAGATAGGAAATGAAACACGCGAATATAAAATGACTAGTATACGTGATGTTAATCCAGACGAAGTTGAAGTATTAGATGAACACAAAGGTGAAAAGAATCAATTAACATTAATCACATGTGATGATTACAATGAACAAACCGGTGTTTGGGAAAAACGTAAAATCTTTGTGGCGAAACAAGTTAATTAAATGTATTTTCAAAATTTGAAATACATCTAATTAACCCAAAACGTTCCATAAAATATTAAAATTAAGTCATCAGGAGTGATACTAGATATCTAATATATATCTTGTATCACTTTTTTTAATTTAACATTATAATTAGTCAGGTTATTTTTATCATTTGTATTTAATTTCAAAATGTGAATATAGTTTCATCATGTTAGTGTGAACTTCAACCCTAATTAGATGGCATATATAATAAATGTGAATACAACGGACTAGGGGGATTGCACATGGTTAAAGCTATTGCAGTAGATATGGACGGTACATTCTTAGATTCTAAGAAGAATTATGATAAAGACCGTTTTGAGAAGATATTTAAAGCATTGAAAGAACGCAATATAGAATTCATTGCTGCAAGTGGAAATCAATTTGCTAAGTTACAATCTATATTTGGAGAAAGGGATATGTTCTTTATTTCTGAAAATGGTGCAGTTATTTACAGAGGTAAAGATTTATATAATTATCGTAGCTTCAATCAAGTTGAGTATAAAGAAGTTGTAGATTATTTAAATATCGATAGAAACATTAAAGAGTTTATTGTTTGCGGATTGAAGAGTGCCTACATATTGAAAGATACAAGTGAAGCATTTAAGAAGGATGCACATTTTTACTATC
The DNA here is from genome assembly GCF_006094395.1 of Staphylococcus haemolyticus. Taxonomy (NCBI): domain Bacteria; kingdom Bacillati; phylum Bacillota; class Bacilli; order Caryophanales; family Staphylococcaceae; genus Staphylococcus; species Staphylococcus haemolyticus. Next base: position 490,218 of record NZ_CP035291.1, read on the forward strand.
ATCAGTTAGAGGAAATTGATTCTTTTCAACCTTTACCAGAAGATGAATATGTCAAGATTGCATTAAATATTAATCGAGATACGCATTCAACACTTGATACTGATTTAGAAGAAAAGTTTAGCAATATTATTAAACTCGTATCGAGTGGACATGATAGTATTGATATTATTATGCCTAATATGACAAAAGGACAAGCGCTTCAACGTTTATTGGAAGAGTGGCATATGGCTACTTCTGATTTGATGGCGTTTGGTGATGCTAACAATGATAAGGACATGCTTGAATTAGCCGAGCACAGTTATGTAATGGCTAATAGTCATGATAAATCACTATTTGAAGTTGCAAAGGCAGTTGCTCCAAGTAATGATGAGCAAGGGGTATTACAGATTATAGAGCAAGAAGTATTAAAATAGCTTAAAAAAGGAGAATTCTCAATTTTGAGAATTCTCCTGTTTATTTATTAAACACATATCTTAGTTTAATTGAGTTTCACATTTACCAGTATTAATAACTGATAATGCTGCGTTTAATCCGCCTTCAACTAAATTTCTCACAGCTTCATCAGAGAAGAATGCGATATGTGGAGTGACCAAAATGTTTTCATGTTTAATTAATTCTAATAAAGTTTCATCTTCGATCTCTTTACCTGTCCAATCATAAGTAAAGTATGGCGCTTCATTTTCATAAGTATCAATAGCAGCACCATATAATGTACCGTCATTAACAGCTTTAATTAATTCAGGTGTATCAATTACAGCACCACGAGCTGCATTAACTAATACTGCACCTTTTTTCACTTTAGAGAACATATCTGCATCGAATAAGTGGAAACTTTCTTTGTTCGCTGGAACATGTAATGAAATGATATCAGCATCAGCAATTGCTTCTTCAACTGTATCTTTATATTCTATGAAGTCTAATGAATTGTTAGGGTATGCATCATAACCTACAACTTTAGCTCCGAAACCAGCATAAATTTTACCAGTTGCAGCACCGATACGTCCTGTACCGATAATAGCTACTGTCATATTTTTAACAGGGGTAGACATAATAGGTGCAGCCCATTTGAAATTATGTTCTTGAACACGTTTTTCAATCGCAGGGAAGCGACGAACTAATTGTAAAGCGATAGAAACTGAATATTCAGCAATAGTTTCTGGTGAATAACTAGGTACATTTGAAATGATAATGCCATGTTTTTTAGCTAAATCTAAATCGTACATGTCGAAACCAGCAGTACGTTGAGCAATTTGTTTAATACCATATTCTTCAAGTTTAGGGTAAACAGAGTCTGCTAATTTACCAAATTGCATTGTAGTAACACCATCGAAACCTTTAGCTAAATCAACTGTATCTTCACTTAAAATTTCTTCAGTTGTAACAACTTCAACATTGTTCGCTTTACCCCAGTTTAAAGCGTCATTTTTCTCGTAATCACGAGTTCCATAAAACATAATTTTTGTCATTTTAATAACCTCACTTCATTTTATATGAATTTATAATTAATAAATAAGTTTTCTTAAGTTGTCTATAGAAATGTGAATTACTAATAGTAATAATGATTTAAAACATCTCTATTACTTAACTTACAAATATATTATATTGTGAATTTATTCACAAATCAATAGGCAATATGAAATTTATTTTTCGATTGTTAAAAAATTCACATAAAAATAGTAAATTTTCATTTATTTTTTAATGATAACTTTTGTAAGCGTATAACTTTAGACTAAAGGAAACGTACTTTATAATCAAATTAGTACTATCTAAGGAGGATATATTTCATGAGTTCAATGCAAGAGACAATAATCAACGCATTTAATTTTAGACATGCAACAAAGGAATTTGATCCTGAAAAGAAAGTTAGTGAGTCAGACTTCCACACAATATTAGAAACAGGTCGCTTATCACCTAGTTCACTAGGATTAGAACCTTGGCGTTTTGTTGTTATTGAGAATGAAGATTTAAAAGAAAAATTAAAACCTTACAGTTGGGGAGCACAAAAGCAATTAAATACAGCAAGTCGTTTCGTTATTATTCTTGCACGTAAAAATGTCACTGCAGATTCAGAATACGTACAACATATAATTCGAGGTATTAAAAAATACGAAGAAAGTACGATTCCAGCAGTTGAAGATAAATTTAATAATTTCCAAACGAATTTCCATATTAACGATAATGAGCGAACGTTATTAGACTGGGCAAGTAAACAAACTTACATTGCATTAGCTAACATGATGACCTCTGCAGCATTATTAGGAATTGATTCATGTCCTATGGAAGGATTTGATTTAGATAAAGTTACTGAAATTTTAGCTGAAGAAAATGTTGTCGATACGGAACATTTCGCACCATCAGTTATGGTTGCATTTGGTTATCGAAAAGAAGAACCAAAAGATAAAGTTCGTCAACCTGCCGAAGACGTTATTGAATGGATTTAATATAGGACTAAAAAAGAGAGTGAAGACTCTCTTTTTTTATTATCTATAAGTGATAGATTCTATAACTAGAATTAATGATGTTTAAAGAACTTAATACACGGAAAAATATTACAAGCAAGTTAGTGTATTTAAAAATGTAAATAAGGTAAAATAATAGTAGTTTTAAGTAAACGCTTACATTTTGATGTAAACACAACGCACATAAGGTTTTTCATAAATTTATATAAAGGGATGATGAAAAATGGCAAAAGTAAACGTTAGAGATTTCATAGAGGAACAATACGGTTTATTTATCAACGGTGAATTTCAAGCAAGCGAAAGTGGAGACACATTAACTGTAACTAACCCTGCGAATGGTGAAGATTTAGCTAAAGTAGCTAAAGCAAGTAAATCTGATGTTGATAAAGCAGTACAAGCTGCACAAGATGCTTTTGACAGTTGGAGTAAGACATCTAAAGAAGAACGTGCGGACTATTTATTAGAAATTAGTCGTCGAATTCATGAAAAAGTGGAACACTTCGCGACAATTGAATCGTTACAAAATGGTAAGCCTTATCGAGAAACGTCAACAATTGATGTGCCATTAACAGCAAATCAATTTAAATATTTTGCGAGTGTATTAACAACAGACGAAGGTTCAGTCAATGAAATTGATGAGAATACAATGAGTTTAGTAGTCAATGAACCAGTAGGTGTTGTTGGTGCAGTAGTTGCATGGAACTTCCCAATTTTATTAGCGTCATGGAAATTAGCACCAGCATTAGCTGCGGGTAATACAATTGTGATTCAACCATCTTCTTCTACACCATTATCATTAATTGAACTTGCGAAGATCTTCCAAGAAGTATTACCTAAAGGTGTCGTAAACGTATTAACTGGTAAAGGTTCAGAATCAGGCGATGCAATCTTCAATCATGAAGGTGTAAACAAATTATCATTTACAGGATCAACAGACGTTGGTTACGGCGTTGCGAAAGCAGGTGCTGAACGTATCGTTCCAACTACATTAGAACTTGGTGGTAAAAGTGCTAATATCATCTTTGACGATGCAAATTTAGATCAAGTTGTTGAAGGTGCTCAATTAGGTATTTTATTCAACCAAGGTGAAGTATGTAGTGCTGGTTCACGTTTATTAGTACAATCTTCAATTTATGATAAAGTAATGCCTAAATTAAAAGAAGCTTTCGAAAATATCAAAGTGGGAGATCCATTTGATGAAGACGTTAAAATGAGTGCTCAAACTGGCCCAGAACAACTTGAAAAAATTGAAAGCTACGTAAAAATTGCAGAAGAAGATTCAAATGCAAATATCTTAACAGGTGGTCATCGCTTAACAGATAATGGACGTGACAAAGGATACTTCTTCGAGCCTACAATCATCGAAATTAAAGATAATAGTCATCAATTAGCACAAGAAGAAATTTTCGGACCAGTTGTAGTAGTAGAAAAATTTGAAGATGAAGCTGAAGCGATTAAAATTGCGAATGATTCAGAATACGGTTTAGCGGGTGGTATCTTTACTACTAATATTAACCGTGCATTAAATGTTGCTAAAGCGATGAGAACTGGTCGTATTTGGATTAACACTTATAACCAATTCCCAGCTGGTGCGCCATTCGGTGGATATAAAAAATCTGGTATCGGTCGTGAAATTTATAAAGACGCTATTAAAAACTATCAACAAGTTAAAAATATCTTCATTGATACTAGCAATCAAACAAAAAGATTATACTAAGATAGTTAGTTTATAAATAAAAAATGAATATCATTTAAATTGAATGAGAGCTATCTGCAAAGCTGAGACTTTGCAGGTAGCTCTTTTTATGAGTTTAAAAGATAAGCGTATATGATTTAGTTACAAATTGCACATTGTAAAAGTTTTATTTAGAAATTGATAGATTGAGACTTTTTTTAAATTAAATAAGTTATAATACAATTTAAGTCTTTAAAATCTATATTTTGCAAAAGGGAATATAATGAAAAAATTACAAGTATTATTAATTAGTTTTATAGCATTAGTACTCATCCTTAGTGGTTGTTCTAAACATGATAAGAAACATTCGAGAGACCATGAACCAAAAGAATTAAAAGTAGAATTTGTACCGTCCCAAAATTCAAAAACGTTGAACGCTAAAGTGAAACCGTTACAGCAACAGTTGTCAAAAGAATTAGGCATTCCAGTTAAAGTACATGTGGCAACTAATTATAATGCAATGGTAGAAGCTTTAAGATCAAAGAAAGTGGATGTTGCATTTATTTCACCAGTGTCCTATACAATCGCTCACGATAAAGGTGCTGCAGATGTACTGTTGAAGTCCAAAGGTTATTTAGTAGATGATAAAGGTAATCCAACTAATAAATTAGTCGATTATTATCGCTCACAAATCGTAGTTCGTAAAGACAGTCATTTACATAAGTTAAAGGATTTAAAAGGGACCAAAGTAGGCTTGCAAGACCCAGAATCTACTTCAGGATATATTTATCCAATGGCAAGCTTAAAAAAAGTTAATGTTAATCAGAATGATATCAAAATTGCTCAAATTAAAGGTCATGATCAAGCATTGATAGCCTTGTTAAACGGTGATGTGGATGCTGTAGCTACATATCAAGATGCACGTGCTGATTTAAAGCAAGATTATCCAAAAATATATAAAGACACTAAAGTGATTTATCGCACCGATAAGATACCAAATGATACGATTTCTGTGCGTGGTGATATGAGTAAACAGTGGAAAACGAAAATCAGTAATGCCTTTTTAGATATTAGTAAATCTGAAAAAGGTAAGAAAATACTTACAGATATTTATGGGCATCAAGGCTATGAAAAAGCAAAAGATAGTGACTTTGATACAGTAAGAAAGTATAGAAAACTTGTCGAGGAATAAAAATTTAAGATTAAGGGAGTGGGACAGAATTCTTTTAAAATTCGTCGTCCCACCCCCGCAAGGATGACTAGAACTGAGAAAAGCTTGATTTAAGCGCCTTCTCAGTTCAGTCAGCTACTGCGAATTTGCTAAATAGCATTATTATATTATTTATGTCCCAGACTGTATAAATATATATTGGCAGTAGTTGACTCAATTAAAATACACTTGTAGCAAGCTTCTATTTAATTCAAGTCAAACTTGTTGTCGGGGCAGGACCACGAAATAAATTTTGGAAAATATTATTTCGTAGTCCCGCCCCCAATCTATTTAAAATGACATGTTTTATAAACGATGCCAAATACTAACCATATTATCCTGGAACGACACTTGTATCACTGTGAACTGTAATATCAAAGCCTTCAGGAGATGTAATATGTTCTTCTTTAGCATTTGGTTTATATATATCGAAATGAACTAAGCCATAAGTAGTCTCGTTATCTGTTCTAGCTTGGTTGGATTGCCATACATTAGTAGCGATATGATGATGATATTTTTGAGTAGACATGAACAAAGCTTGTGGGAAATTAGAAATATGTTCTAAACCTATTTGTTCCACATAAAAGTCACGTGCTTGCCCGATATCGTGTGTTTTAAGATGTAAATGTCCAATTTTGCCATCAGCAGGCCAACCGTTCCAACCTTCTTCAGTACGTTGTGCAATTAAATCATCTGCATCTACTGCAAGTGTATCCATTTTTACAAAATTACCATCCCATTGCCAACTTTCATATGGACGATCTTGATATACTTCAATGCCGTTACCTTCTGGATCATTAAAGTATAACGCTTCACTTACAAGATGATCTCCACCACCTACAGGCACATTTAAACGACTAGCGTGGAATAAAAAGTTTGCTAAATCTGTGCGTGTAGGAAGTAAATAAGCGACATGAAATAAACCGGCTTCTCTAAACCCAGGACGGCGACCATCTTCTAAATATTGTAGTGTTAATGTATGACCATTAGCACCAACATTAAAGATGACATGATTGTCGTCTTGTTCTTTAATTGAAAATCCTAGTATATTTTTATAAAAGTTTGACATTTTATTTAAGTCTTCAACGTTTAATGTAATATTAGTAACTTGTGTTGCTTCAGTAGTGTGAAATGCATTCATAATGTAGTGCCTCCTAAGATGAATAAGTCATCCTTATTTATTATTTATATTAAGTATAATAAATATACTACTAATCATTAAATTAATCAAGGCAGTTGCTTTAAAACTTTAAAAGCATACAAAAAAGCTTTTAGACTAATGTAATAAAGGTGTACTATAAACCTCATTCAAGTCTAAAAGCTAATTCTGTAAAACATTTCAGTTAACTTCAAATTGTAAGCCAACAAATATGAAATAGATTATCCTAAATAAACATCTTGATAATCATCATTTTTCTCTAGAACGTCTTTCGCAAATGGGCAAGATGCGATGATTTTTAAGTTGTTTTCACGTGCATAATTAACGACAGCTTCAACTAATTGTTTTCCTAGACCTTGTCCACCTAATTCATCAGCGACACCAGTATGGTCAATATCGATTTCATTATTATCTACTTGTTTAAACGTAATGACAGCTTGAGCATTTTGTTCATCTTCGCCAACATAAAATTGTTGATTACCTTTTTTGATTTCTTGTGCCATAAAACGTCACTCCTTTAATAATGTCATATTAATATCTATCACTTTTGAAGAAATCTAAAACATTTTAAAATTAAATATTAAACCTCAAATATAATAATAAACATAGATATTGCATTATTACATTATTAAAGATATAGTTAAAAACGAATTTATTACGTTTTGGAGGGTTCTGTGTGAAGAGGATTGGCTATCTCATTATCGTCCTGTGTATTAGTATTGCTTTATCAGCTTGTAGCACAGGGCAATATTCGGATGCGAAAAAGAAAGATGTTTCAACCAATAATAAAATAAATATCTATACTACAGTATTTGCATTTGAAAGTTTCACCAAACAAATAGGTGGCAAATATGTCAATGTGGATACGATTTATCCTCCAGGTGCAGACACCCATTCATATGAACCAACTCAGAGAGATATGATTAATATTGCTAAAAGTGATCTGTTTATATATTCAAGTGACGACTTAGATCCAGTGGCTAAGACGATTACGCAATCAATGACCAACGATGATATGAAATTAGCAGTTGCAGCTGATTTAAATCATCATACATTGCTTGAAGAAGACCATGATCATGAAGATCACGACCAGCATCATAGTCATGAAGAGGAAAGTCACGACCCACATGTTTGGCTCGACCCAGTCCTAGACAAGCATTTTGCAGAAAAAATAAAGAATGATTTAGTTAAAAGAGATCCTCAACACAAAGCATATTATGAACAAAATTTTAAGAAATTGAATCAGGATTTAACAGATTTAGACAATAATTTGAAAACAATTACTAAAAATCCTAAAAGAGAAAAAGTAACTATCTCTCACGATTCATTAGGTTATTTAGCAGAGCGTTATCACTTTCAACAAGAGGGTGTCAGTGGTATGAATAACGAAGAGCCTAGTCAAAAGGATATTCTTGCGCTTATTAAACAAATCAATCAATCGAAGCAACCTTATATCCTTTACGAACAGAATATCACTTCAAAGATAACTGATGTTATTCGTGATGAAACCAATGCAGAACCAGTAAGTTTTAATAATTTGTCTGTGCTATCTAAAGAACAAGCTAACGACAAAGATTTAACTTTCCAATCAATCATGAAAAAGAATATTAAAGCGTTGGATAAAGCATTGAATAAATAAAAAATATCCCCAATCCTTTTATTAGGAGATGGGGATATTTTTATACCAATTTATTCATATCTAATATAGCTCACCGTTGTATTGTAGTATTCTTCGAAACCATGAATACCATCTGCTCCACCTAAACCTGATTCTCTCCAACCAGCATGGTAACCATTAACAACTTCTTCTGCTTCGCAATTAGCGTAAACTTCACCGAATTTTAAACGTTCTGTAGCTTCCATCACTTCTTTTAAATTCTCTGAAAAGATATAAGAAGATAAACCTGCATTTGTATCGTTTGCGGCATCAATTGCTTCATCGAAATCATTATAAGTTGTAATTGCTAGAACAGGGCCAAAAATTTCCTCTTTAAAGGCACTGTCATCTTTTTTTACATTATCAAGAATTGTAGGTTCATAGAAGAAACCAGCGCGATCTAATTTATGACCGCCTAAGACTAAGTCTGCACCATTTTTAATGGCTTCTTGCACTTTGTTATCAATACTGTCCAATTGAGTTTGATTGATAATAGCACCATAGTCGGTATTGTCGTCTAATGGGTCCCCGACTTGTAAGTCGCTCATACGTTGTTTAGCCTTGCTCACAAAGTCATCATGAACATCTTCGTGAACAAAGATACGTTCTGGACAAGTACATACCTGACCAGCATTATTTATTCGTGCTGTGACAATGTAGTCCACTGCTTTGTCTAGGTTTGCATGAGGTGTAACCAAGACAGGCGCGTTACCACCTAATTCAAGGTTCACTTTTTTTACTGCATCTGCTGCATTTTTATAAACGGCTTTACCAGCACGCATACTTCCTGTTAAAGAAATGAGTTGTACATCTTTATGTGTGGCAAGCTGTGTACCCACAGCTTCACCAGTGCCTGGTACAATTTGAATTAAACCGGCTGGAATCGTTGAAGCACGGAATAGCTCAGCCAATCTTAACGTTAATAATGTTGTTTCTTCACTTGGTTTAATGACGATTGAGCATCCCGTTACTAGTGCTGGAATCACTTTACGCATCAAGACCATAATTGGTGCATTCCATGGGACGATACCTGCAGTTACACCAATTGGCTTTTTAATTAATTGAATCATTTCATGAGATACACTATTTTGTAGTACTTCGCCTTTATTACGCATACTTAAACTTGTCATATAATCAATAAATTGCACAGCTTTATCGATTTCACCTTCAGCTTGTGCTAATGTTTTACCTTGTTCTTTAACATACAATTTGGCAAGTTCATCTTTGTTTTGCTCTAATAAAGGAATTAATAATTTAACATGCTCTGCACGTGTTGGTGCTGGTACTTTTTCCCATTCAAGTTGTGCATGTTTAGATTTTTCGATTGCCTCGTTAACTTCTTCCTCAGTTGCGAAAGTAATGGTATCAAATGCTTCTCCTGTAGCAGGATTGATGACTTCCATCGTGTCATTAGATTTACTCTCTACAAATTCATTGTTTATAAATAATTGATTGGTCATTTGAGACACCTCCATTGTTTGTATTCCCTGTAACAACCGTTTCCATGCTTATTTCATTTTGAAAAAAGATAGAAATAAATAGATATTGAAATTATAATAGAGCTAACATATTGACGATTAATAGAAACGCGTGTACAATTTATCTCGAAATCGAAATAAATTAAAGGTGGTGAGTAAATGGATCGCACAGAACATTCATTAAAAGCATTTATTGGTCTAAATAGAGCATTAGATACATTAGAAAAAATCGTGCAACAAGATGTGAAGAATTACGGACTCAATGTGACGGAATTTGCGGTGTTAGAGTTACTCTATAGTAAAGGTCCACAACCTATTCAACGTATTAGAGATAGGGTGCTCATCGCGAGTAGTAGTATTTCATACGTTGTGAGCCAATTAGAAGACAAAGGTTGGATTACACGTGATAAAGATCCATCAGATAAGCGTGTATATAACGCAACACTTACTGACAAAGGTCAACAATTTATGGCAGATATATTTCCACAACATGCCTCAACGTTGGAACAAGCCTTCTCAGTTCTATCAGAAGAAGAATTGATAACGATTCAACAAGCATTCAAAAAATTAAGTGCACAATCTACTGAAGTGTAAATCGGTGCACTTTTATTTATAACGAAAATTATCTCGAAATCGAAATAAATGGAGGTTTTTAATATGGCTAAACATGATTTATTAGGTATTCATCATGTAACTGCAATTACAGATGATGCTGAACGTAACTATAAATTTTTTACCGAAGTACTAGGTATGAGACTAGTTAAAAAAACAGTAAACCAAGATGATATTCAAACGTATCATACATTTTTTGCAGATGATGAGGGGACAGCTGGTACAGATATGACATTCTTTGATTTTCCTGGCATTCCTCAAGGACGTAAAGGTACCAATTCGATTACTAAACCATCGTTTCGTGTTCCAAGTGGTGAAGCATTAACATACTATATGAAGCGGTTTGAAGCGTTTGGTATAAAACATGATGGTATTCAAAACGTGTTAGGTAAGAAGGTATTGCCTTTTCAAGAGGAGGATGGACAAGACTATCAATTAGTATCCGATGAAGGCAACAGCGGTGTCTCACCAGGTAAACCATGGAAGAATGGGCCGGTTCCAGAGGATAAGGCAATTTATGGCTTAGGACCAATTGAAATCACGGTCAGTTACTTCGAGGATTTCAAACAATTATTGAAAAATGTTTATGGGATGCGAACAATTATGAATGAAGAAGATGTAGCATTACTTGAAGTCGGTGAAGGTGGTAATGGTGGTCAAGTTATTTTAAGAAAGGATTCAGAGGGACCAGTTGCCGTACAAGGATATGGCGAAGTTCATCATGTATCATTTAGAGTGAAAGATCATGAGGCCATTAAACACTGGATACAGAAATATCAAGAACTAGGCATACCAAACTCCGGTTTAGTCGATCGTTTTTATTTTGAAGCATTGTATGCACGAATCGGTCATATTTTGTTAGAAATTTCAACTGATGGACCTGGTTTTATGGGTGATGAACCCTATGAAACGCTAGGCGAGAAATTATCACTTCCACCATTTTTAGAGGAACAAAGAGAAGCGATTGAAGCGCAAGTTCGTCCGTTTGATACAACTGGAAAAAGTTATAAATAGGGAGGTATTGAATTTATGGAACCAATTACACACATTCATCATATTTCAGCGATTGTAGGAGATGCTCAAGAAACGTATGATTTCTATACAAATGTATTAAATTTATCTTTGATTAAACAAACAGTAAATTATGATGATACAAAAACATATCACTTATATTTCTCAAATGACAGAGCGCAACATGATATGGTACTTACTTTCTTTAATTGGCCAAATCAATATAGAGGTCGTATCGGTTCAGGTCAGGTTGGACGTTTAGCGTTTAGAATACCGAAAGATAGCATGTCACATTGGGAAATGAAATTAAATGCGAATGGGATTCAAACACGTCAAACTGATTCATTCAATCAAACAACGTTAGAATTTGAGGACATTCACGGATTAACACTAGCGATGGTTGAAAGTGATGAAGAACGTGTTAACAATGACATCATAGGATTTCATGGCGTAACAATGCTATCAGGTAATCCTCAAGCTACGGAAGCATTGTTGCAAAATGATTTAGGGTTAGAATATATTCAAGAAACAGATGACAATGTGCACTATCAAACGAGTGGTAGCGTGCATCATCAAATTATTGTGAAAAAGTTTGTAAACCCACAACCTGTACGTTGGGGTGGTGGCATCTTCCATCATATTGCATGGTCAGTACCAAATGACGAGGTACATGTACAATGGCGTGATTATCTTCATAATAAAGGTTTGCATGTAACAGATGTGAAAGAACGATTCTATTTTCATGCGGTTTACATGAAAGAACCTGGCAATTTAATATTTGAATTTGCAACTGCAGGACCTGGATTCACGATTGATGAAAGCGTCGATGATTTAGGTAGACAACTACAGTTACCGCCATTTTACGAGGAAAGAAGATATGAAATAGAAGGTCATTTAATGCCAATAAAATTAAATGAGTACTAAGGAGAGGTGAGACAAATGGAACATATTTATAGACCAGGTAAGGATAACGCACCTACGTTAATTTTGTTACATGGAACTGGTGGGGATGAAACAGATCTTATTCCACTTGGAACAGCTTTAAATCCTAACTATAACTTGTTAAGTATTCGTGGAGAAGTCAATGAAAATGGTATGAATCGTTATTTCAAACGTCTTGCAGAAGACGTATACGATGAGGAAGATTTAGAATATCGAGGTCAACGGTTGCTTGGTTTTATTTATGAAGCGGCTGAACAGTATCAATTTGATTTGAAACGAACGGCTTTAGTTGGTTTCTCTAATGGATCAAATATTGCGATTAACTTAATGTTACGTGACAAAGCACCGTTTAAAAAAGCATTACTATTTGCCCCACTTTATCCAATAGACGCTTCAACAAGCAAAGATATGAGTGATGTAGACGTTCTATTATCAATGGGAAAAAATGATCCAATCGTATCTATTGATCAAAGTGAACATGTCATTAACTTATTTAAACATCAGGGTGCACAGGTTACAGAAGTATGGGTCAATAGTCATGAAATTACACAAGCTGGATTACAGAAAGGTCAAGAAATACTGAATTCATAATGGAAAAGGACTCAAAGATGTATGGTTCGCATCTTTGGGTCCATTTTAATGTATCCTAATTTATTTAGAGAATACTAAGTGTTTAAACCCTTGGTATAAAATTGGGATAAGTAGTATGAAGCCAAATAATCCCATGATTGGGAAGACTTTTCCAATTAAAGAAATGAAACCGATAAATGTACATATAAACGTGATGATAGCCATTATAATGATGAGTACAAAGTACCCTTTGGAAAATGGCTCTGTAAATCTGGAAGCAAATGCATACATAAGACCTACAATCGTATTATAGATAACAAGAACCATTATAATCGACATCACTGTACCTAATAATGGTGAAATGTGACTTGCGAGTAATAGGGTCGGCAATGCGACAGATTGAATATGTTCAAATTCTGTAACAAGGCACAAATTAATCATTAATAACAGTAATGTGATAATGATGCCACCAAGTAGGCCACCCCATAAGCCAGACTGACGATGCTGCATGCGACCGCCCATAACACTTAAAAAACTAAATGCGGCTGCGATTTGTAGGCTTGCATAATTTAACCCATCAAACCACCAACCAAGTGATAGAGATTGATGCTGTTTGTTGAAACGATTGGCCGCACTAAAATTTAAATCTCCTGTTATAAAATAATAGATAGCGATAATAGAAACAACAATGACTAAGAACGGTGTAACCATACCTAATACCGTAATCAGACGTTCAAATTTAAGAAATAGCGTCATAAGAATGACTAACACTAGAATTAATGAACTCAACCAATAAGGTAATCCGAAACTTTCATGTATAGTTGACGCACCACCCGCAGTCATAATCATCGCTAAGGAGAATAAGAATAGAGTTAAGATAATATCAAAGATACGTGCAATGATTGGATGTAAATAATATCGAATAGACTCAGAATGGTTATGAGATTGAATGACAAAGCCAGTGTTTAATACGAAAACGCCTGCTAGCGTTATAATCAAACCGGTAACAATAATGCCAGAGATGCTATAGATACCGTTACTTGTGAAGAACTGAAATATTTCTTGACCAGTAGCAAAACCAGCACCAACGACAACACCAACAAGTGCGAAAGCTACCATGATAGTCTCTTTAAAAAGTTGCACAATTAAAATTTCCTTTCAAATCATTTCTAAATTCATATATTTAAACGCAATTACCTATTTTAGATGAAAATATACTAGAAATAAATAGGAAAGTTTACTCGAAGTGAACATTGTATGTCCGAAAAAGGCATTAACAGGTTGTTTATAAAATAATAATGCAGGCTTAATCAAAGTTTGATAGTATTACACAGTATTAAAAAAGTTGAATCTTATTGAGGAAGGTGTAGGTATGTCATTAGATTTACCTGTCATGTTAATCATTGTCTTATTTTTAGCATTAGGCATATTTAGTCAATGGTTAGCGACACAGATTAAATGGCCATCAATTGTAGTCATGTCGATTGTGGGCTTATTGATTGGACCGATATTGGGACTAGTTAACCCTCAAGAAACATTGGGAGCCGAAGTGTTTAGTCCGATTGTATCTTTAGCTGTAGCTGTCATTTTATTCGAAGGAAGTAGTAATTTAGACTTTCGTGAATTAAGTGGCATTTCTAAAGCGGTCATTCGAATTATTACTGTTGGCGCAGCTATATCATGGGTGCTCGGTGCGATTGCATTACATAAAATTTTAGATTTTCCAATCTCTGTTGCGGTTGTGATGGGCGGATTATTCTTGATTACAGGCCCAACCGTCATTCAGCCACTTCTTAAGCAAGCAAAGGTGCGTAAGAGTGTTGACTCTATTTTAAGATGGGAAAGTATCATATTAGATCCAATAGGACCGATACTCGCATTAACTGCGTTTTATGTTTATCAAATATTTGAACAAGGCTTTGGCGTTCAAATTATTTTAATCTTTATTTTGAAAATGATTATAACAGCCGTAATTGGATTCGGGGCATCATTCATTTTCAATTGGTTAATCCAACGTGATTTTATTCCGCAAAATTTGATGCCATCGATTCAGTTAGTCTTTATTTTATTAGTCTTTAGTATTTGTGACCAAATATTACAAGAATCAGGATTATTAGCCGTTACAATTTTCGGCTTAATGATGGCACGTTATAAGAGACATGATTTAATTTACAAGGAGTCAGATCATTTCATTGAAAATGCATCATCTATTCTTGTATCCACCGTCTTTATTTTAATCACTTCGTCATTAACGTCATCTGTATTGATGGATGTCTTGTCATGGCAATTAGTGATTTTTGCGATTGCAATGATTGTATTGGTACGTCCAATCTCTGTTTTATTATCAACAATAGGTACAGAAATCACGAAAAGAGAACGCGCTATTGTTGCAATGATGGCACCTCGAGGAATTGTCGTTTTAACTGTGGCACAATTCTTTGGAGGATTATTCATGGATGATAATGTGAAAATGGCAAGTTATATCACGCCAGTGACGTTTGGACTAGTGTTTATTACGGTTGTCATTTACGGCTTTAGCTTTACGCCATTGAGTAAGTTGCTAGGTCTTGCTAGTACGGAACCACCAGGTGTCATTATAGTAGGAGAGAGTGAATTTTCATTCCATCTTGGTACGAAACTACATGAACATGATATTCCTATAATGGTATTTAATTTGTTTGAGAATACGTCGGAGAAGGCAGAAGAACTTGGCTTTGAAGTGTTTAAGGGAAATTTATTATCAAGTAGTGATCGAATATATGCGGATTTAATTCGTTATAATAAATGTCTATTAATGACTAAGTCGTTTATTTTTAATAGTTTAGCGTTTAATGAATTGGTACCAGAGTTTGGATTGAATAATGTAAGTATGATGCCAGTGTCATTTACTGATGAACAGGCACGTAATAACTTAAATGGTCCATTACGTAATCATATTTTATTTGATGAGTCACACAGTCCAAGATGGTTTGATAATACGATAATTAATAAGAATATTGTGGAGGTACTTGCAGAGGAATACGACACAATTACTGATCACGATATGATTATCTATCATGTTGATGATAATAGTGTTGTTTCATTTAATAAAAGTACTAAACCTATACCACAATATGATCAAGGCACATACGGCATATTAAGAGATGTGTATTGAAAATAGTTTAAGTTATGTTTAATTAGAGGATTGTAAAGTAGTTCTTAAAAGTAATTCTTAAATGTTTTACATTTTAGAATTACTTACCTATTTATGTGCATTACCATCTGTTATTAAGAATAAATAAAATTTAAAAAGGGCTGGGACAAAAAAATGTCTCAGCCTACTTTATCATTTTGTCAGTAGCTGACTGATTTGAAAATGCGCTTGAATCAAGCTTTTTTCAAACCTAGTCATCCTTGACGGGGTAGGACAACGAAATAAATTTTGAGAAAATATTATTTCTGTCCTACTCCCTTTTTTTAGGGTGTCGTAAATATTTGTATTAATTTAAGTATCTATCATGCATTAATAATTTTAAGATGCGGATTTGTTCTTGGAGTACTTTACCGTCATTGGTATCTCTAATTTTTTTACGTTGTAATTCTTCGTCTACAACACGACGTACTGATAATTCATCTGCACCATCTGATAGTACTTTATCTCTTGAATCAAAATGTTGATGTGCGACTAATTGCATGCCAAATGAATTGTAAAGTAATGTATAACCCGCAATACCTGTCGTTTTTTGATATGCTTTTGAGAATCCACCATCGATAACTAACATTTTACCATCTGCTTTAATAGGGTCTTCGCCATCTATTTCTTTAACAGGTGTATGTCCATTAATAATTCTTCCTTCATCTGGATTGAGACCGAAGTCTTTTAACATTTTGCGAATCATATCAACATCTTCTCGTAGATAATAATATGGATTCTTAGGTTCTTTATGAGATGCTTTATCTTCAATAAAGTAACGTTCAAATGTTGTCATCGCTCTTTTTCCAAAAAGTGAACTATATTTACCAGTCCATAAATACCACACTAAATCTGTTGATAGATCATCAGTGATTTCTTTGTAGTCATATGCATAACGTACATGTCTTTCAAATACGTCTAATAGGTCACGTCCTTTATGTTGTTCACCTTCAATTTCGAATGATTCCATTTCTCCATTCTCATCAACAGGGATACAACCATGAATAAGAAGGTTGCCATTATATGGAAGGTAAAGTTTCCCTTTCTTCATCAAGAACGACATGTGACGTTTCAATTTCTCAGATTGTTGGAAAGAAAGTAGGAGTTTATTCATAACTTCTTCTTCCTCAGGTAGTAATTTACCAGGATCTTGTGGGTCCACAGTACTGAAACATGTATCTTTTAAAGGATATGTTTTACCGTAAATCGTGATTTCATTCGTATCATAGTTGACCTTTTCCAAGACTAAACGGTCTTCCATTTCAAAGGTAGAACGACGCTTGATAATTGGCATTTCTAGTTTGAATTGAATCATCGCAATGGCTTGATGAATCTTAGTGATTTGACTTTCTTCAAGTTTAGATAGTCCAACTGGTTTATCAGGACGTTTCTTAGGTTTGAATGCAGGGTTCTCGCCATTATAATGTTCTTCGGCAAGTGTTAATAACGGGCGTAAATTAATTCCGTAAGCATCTTCGATGATGTCTAAATTATCGTATCGTGCACATATGCGAAGTAGGTTAGCTAAACAAGCTTTAGAACCTGCATATGCACCTATCCATAAGACATCGTGGTTTCCCCACTGAATATCCACAGAGTGATAATTGATTAACGTATCCATAATCTTATCTGGTTGAGGACCACGGTCGTATATATCACCAACTACATGAAGATGATCAACAACTAGACGTTGGATACTATAAGATAAACCAATAATTAAGTCGTCAGATTGTTCTAACTCGATAATTTGATTTACTAGTGTTTCATAGTATGATTTTTTATTGTTGAATTCGTTATTTTTATAAAGTAACTCTTCAACGATATATGTATATTCTTTAGGTAACGCTTTACGTAATTTTGAGCGTGTATATTTTGATGAACAATAAGTAATTAAATCAATTAATTGTTCAATTGTAGTAATATACCAAACATTTAATTTTCCCTTCGAATCGAAGTTATTTTTCACAAGTTTTAATTTTTCTTCAGGGTAATAAACGAGGGCAGCTAAGTCATCGATTTCTTTTTGGGATAATGTCTTTGCATAAAGGTCGTTTATTTTTGAACGAACATTACCAGACCCATTACGTAATACATGTTGGAACGATTCATATTCACCATGAAGGTCACTGACAAAGTGTTCAGTACCTTTTGGTAATTCTAGAATAGACTCTAAATTGACAATTTCTGTTGCTAACTTCTCAGGACTATCAAATTGTTGTGATAATAAATCTAAATATTTCTCTCGTAATTCACTTTCAGTCGTTTGTGTCATCTAATTTCACTCCTGTTTGGAATTGATATTCATATGGGAAGATATGTCATAAAACCGCTTACATTAATTATCTTTAAAAAACACTACTTTTTCAATGGTGATGCTTAAAATGTCAGAATTAATTCTAAAATACTACTATTTAATAAAAAAGCCTCAGTCACCAATGAATTCTGAGGCTTTCACGTATTACTTGACGCGGTTTCTATTTTTAAAGAATATTCTATAAAGCACGTAAAGAACTGCAAGAATAATAATCACGTACATAATGTATGAGTATGTGTGTAAACCAGCCATTAGGGCATCGAAACTACCACTTAGCATACGGCCTAATAAGATTAGGGCGAAGTTCCAAATTGTAGTGCCTAATAATGATAATACTGCGAACGTAACGACATTCATTTTATTGATACCAGCAGGAATTGTGATTAATACACGTAATACTGGAATGAAGCGACATAATAATACTGCCCATGCTCCATAACGTTTAAACCAGTCATTTGCGCGCCTTACATCTTTACCTTTAAGTTTAAACCATTTACCATGTTTATCTACAAAACGATAAATACTTTCTTCGTTAATTAAACGGCATAAATAATATAGGATTAATAATCCAATAAATGATGCGATTGTTGATATAAGGAATAAAATTGGTATTGATAAACCCGACTTAACTGACATTAAACCAGCAAAGGTAAGAATGATTTCAGATGGGACAACAGGTAAAACATTCTCTAATAAGATGAGAATAAAGATTGCTGTATAACCCCACTTACTTATAAAATCAGTGATTAATTGTTCCATTTATATTCAAGAACTCCTTTTATTAAAAGCATTATTTGTGAAATTAAAAATTCATAGTAAATTTATTATAATAAAATTTACTATGAATTGCTTGTATAAACCTATGTGTATTTTTATTTTAGAGCTTTTAAATAAGAATGATACAACTTAAATGCTTCTTCATCATCTTCGATGCCATAAACATTCATACGTCCATCTTTAAATAAGGTAATTTCATAATCGTCATCTTTAATTAATTTTGCGAAAGAAGTGGACTTTACAATTTCACCGGGAAGGTGATGTGCATGTTCAAATATGCTTGACTGATATCTAAAGAGATACGTACGTCCACATAAGCTTTCAATATGCTGTTGGTGTTTCGTTTCTAAGAGTGAGTAGTTTTGATTCGTACATACCTCACAGGCGTGATCTTTCAATATATCGACGTTCATCGCTTTATAATCGATATGCCACGTATCAATAGTGATTAATTTTTTTGAAAAGCCTTCCCCAGATAGGTAACGAAGTACTTCTGCAACTTCATAACTTGCTACTTGCGTAATAATAGTCGGTAGTACGCCATTAATCGCACAACTTTCGCCACTTGATGGCATTTGTTTTAATAGACATTTTAGACATGGCCCTTTGAAATCAATGCCATAAACCGTTCCTTTATTGCCGACAGCAGCACCATATACCCAAGGGATTTGATACTTGTGACACACTTCATTGATGAGATAACGAATTTTAAAATGATCCATCCCATCGATAACGATATCTGGTTTAACTTCATCTAATATATCTTCAATATTGTTTGAAGTTATTTCTTGATAATATGTTTGTACGTCTACATGATGATTGATACGTGCAATATGTTCTTTTATTGCGTGGACTTTTGGTACCATATTTAGTGCGTCATCTTCAGTATAAAGCGCTTGTCGATGTAGATTAGACGTTTCAACAATATCCATATCAACAATTGTGATTTGATGTGCCCCCATACGAGCAAGTAGCTCGGCAACATGACTACCTAATGCACCGGCTCCTAAGATAAGCAACTTTGCATTAGAGAGGGCATGCTGTCCTTGTTCACCAAAAGGAGAAAATCTCATTTGACGATTGTAACGTTGCATTATAAGAATCCTAAACCTTCAGTTGGGCTTGATGCTTGCGCAGTATATTTAACTGGGATTCGTCCTGCTTCATAAGACAAGCGACCAGCATGAATACCTAATTTCATTGCTTCTGCCATCTTCACAGGATCTTTCGCACCTGATACAGCTGTATTGAGTAGAATACCGTCAGCCCCTAATTCCATCGCATGACATGCATCTTTCGGAGAACCAATACCAGCATCAACGATAACTGGCACATTTGAGTTTTTAATAATGTAACTTAAATTAAGTTGGTTGTTTATGCCGCGACCTGTACCGATTGGTGAAGCTAATGGCATAACAGCATGTACACCTAAATCTTCTAAACGTTTAGCTAACACAACGTCGTTAGAAATATATGGACAAACAATGTAGCCACGTTCTAGCAATACTTTGCAAGCTTCATATGTTTCAAACGGATCAGGTAATAATGTTTCATCATCTCCGATAACTTCAACTTTAATCATGTCACAAACACCGGCATGTTTAGCGATTTCTGCGATGCGAATGGCTTCTTCAGCAGTTTTTGCGCCAGCAGTATTTGGAAAAGTGATAAAGTCTTTTAGATTAAT
Source organism: Staphylococcus haemolyticus (assembly GCF_006094395.1). Classification (NCBI taxonomy): domain Bacteria; kingdom Bacillati; phylum Bacillota; class Bacilli; order Caryophanales; family Staphylococcaceae; genus Staphylococcus; species Staphylococcus haemolyticus. Next base: position 510,941 of record NZ_CP035291.1, read on the forward strand.
ATTTGCGAGTGGATTAGGTAAATTCTTGTCATACAAATTCATACGTCTTACTGCGAAAGTAAGTACATTTGTTTCTGAAGCTTTAATCGCTTCTGTTTGTACGTCTTCATTTTCAAACTTTCCTGTACCTAGTAATAAACGAGAATGTAATTCTAAATTTCCAATTTTAAACATTTTATCCGCCTCCAACAAATTCTAATAATTCTAATTGATCATCTTCACGTACTGTGTGTTGATGATAATCTTCTTGTTTAATTAATGTTTTATTATGTTCAACAATGACACGTTCTGGGTCTAATTCTAAAGAGACAAGCACTTGATGAATGGATTGCTCAGTATTGAACGTGAATGCATCGCCATTAATAATGCATTTCATGATTTAACCTCCTTGAGACATTGAAAGATTCATAGCGAGTTGGTTTGACTCCAGTTAATAGCCAGTTTGCGATGTCACGACCAATAACAGGGGACAATAAAATACCGTTCCGATAATGGCCGGTAATGACATATAAACCATCGTCAACCCGGTCCATAATTGGTAATTCGCCGTCCGTATATGGACGTACGCCAGACCACTGTTTAATGATATGTGCGTTTGCAAGTTCAGGTATACGTTCTGTCGCATAGTGTTTTAACCATGAGACGCCTTGTTCCGTATTACCCACAGAATAATTATCAAATTCGCTAGTAGCACCAATTAAGTAACGATTAGGCGCTTTCGGAACTATATAGCATCCATTAGTCATGAATACTGTTTGTTTTAAATTTAAATGGTCATGTTCCATGAGAAGAACTTCGCCCTTAACGCCGACAACCACACGAGGCAATTGATATTGTTTTAATAATTGAGATGACCATGCACCACTTGCCACTATGACTTTCTTCGCATATAAATCACCTTGAGATGAAACGATTTGATAGTAACCATTCTGCCGAATAATATCTGTTACATTTGTATTGAAGTAGCGCGAAATACGACGCTGTTGTAAGGATTTAAATAACGCTTTCGTATAATGATTTGCATTGATTTGTCCATCATTTGGAATGTAGATTGCCATTTCAGATGCAGTGACATTTCCTTCAGTTAAATCTGCTAGTTCATCCTCTGAAAGTTCAACCACATCGTTATCGAGTGCATGTAAAAATTGAAATTGTGAACGTAAATGCGCCACATCATCAATTTGATTTGCGATTTTAATCAATCCTGATGCTTGATATTGAATATCTATTCCAGTTTCATCTTGGAGTGTTTCGCATAATTCAGGAAAACATTCACGTGACTCTAGAGCGAGACGAAATAAGTCGCTGTCTTCTGTAAATTCATTTTGTGCACCTAACATGCCTCCAGCTTTATATGAAGCATGTTTACCAGGTATATCACGGTCGACAATTGCAATGTCGAGTTGCGTATGACTGAGGTGTCTCGCAATGGACATTCCGATAATACCAGAACCAACAATAAGTACGTCATGCATCTTTCAACCACTCCTTTCGTAAATGTTGAATTTGTTGTAAAGATGCGCTCATAAAATAAGAAATTGCACAAATTCCTGCAAAGCCATTTGGAAGCCGTTGTATCGTATCTTCAGTAATACCTCCTATGGCATAGACTGGAATCGGAACTTGTAACACGGCTTTGATTTCAGACATTGATCTAGGTTGCTGATTTGGCTTAGAAGCCGTGGTAAATATATGACCATAAAAGACATAATCTAATTGATGTTGATAAGCTTGTTTCACCGAGTTAATAGTATGTGTCGACATGCTTACTTCAACATCAGGATGTTGCGCTTTATAATCAAACGCTAGTGTGTCCATTTCTCGACAGTGCAAGCGTTTAAGTGTCAAGGATTCTAATAAGTCAACATCGCTATGGATAATAATTTTGTCTTTAGGGAAACCAGCAGCGATTAATTTTTCTAAAAAGGAAAATAAATCATCACTAGACATAGGCGTACGAAATAGTAAACCATCGATGCCTTTACTAATTTCAATGAAGTGTTGTAAGTCTGCTTCTGTTAAATGTTTATAAGTTGTTATCGCAATAAAGATGTCTATCACCCCTAATAAATGAAAAAACGCTATCTCCTTCGTAGGAAATAGCGTTAGTCTCTATGTAACGATATGTGTAAGCCACTTTCCTACGCCAGTACAAACTGGATCAGGTTCCAGGAATTATAAAGTTCTTTCTTTACTCTCAGCCTTAAACAAAGGCACTTCCAGTGGATAAATTATCTATTTAATTTTAAATAATAATAAGTCGCGTTTCATTTCAAGTTCATTCTACAATTTTTTTAAATGGAGTTCAAATTTTAATGAATATTGAGATTGCAAAGCGTAAATACGAATTTAGTGAATAAAGTAACCAACGATGTACAATTTAATAAAAGAACTTTTAAATAAGATATTGAAAACGATTTCAAAAACTGGTAATATTATTAAAAATAAATGCTGAAACCTTATGATGGTAAGGGTTTTAAGGGAGTTATTTTTACAAATAGGGAGTCTCGTGATTATATTAGACAATATATTTAGAATCAACAAATTAAAGGAAGTAGGAAAAAGAGGATATGGTACAAAGACAAAAGAAAAGTAGTATTCGTTGGTTTTTCGCATTAGCATTTTTTATCATAGGTGTTATTGCCTACATGGATAGATCTAACATCTCATATATTGCCCCACAAATGATGGAAGATTTACATATGACAAAGCAACAATTTGGTCTGTTAGCTTCATTCTTCTCATTAGGTTACGCGTTAATGCAAGTACCTTCTGGTATGCTAGCTGAGAAATTTGGACCTCGTAAGATGATTACAATCGCTTTAGTATGGTGGAGTGCTTTCACTATCTTTACAGGTATGATTAAACATCACGGTTTATTATATTTAGTACGTTTCTTATTCGGTATTGGTGAAGCGCCAATGTATCCATCAAACGCTGTGTTTAATGCAAACTGGTTCTCTAAAGATGAGAAAGGTAGAGCATCTAGTATGTTACTCGCTGGTTCTTATTTTGGACCTGTATTAGCGCCTGTGATTACTATTGCTATTGTAAATGCATTTAATTGGCAAGCTGTATTTTACATTTTCGGTGCTGTAGGTATTTTAATTGCAATATTATGGGGAATCATTGCGAAAGACTTACCAGAGCAACACCGTATGGTTAATGACGCTGAGAAACATTTCATTATGGAGAATCGTGACCTTGTTCAAACAAGTAAATCACTACCACCTTGGAATCAATTCTTCCGTCGTGTAAGTTTCTATGCGATTGCAGGTCAATACTTTGTAGTACAATTCGTTATTTCATTATTCTTAATTTGGTTACCAACTTATTTAACTGAGCAATATCATGTTGAATTTAAAGACATGACAATTAGTTCATTACCTTGGTTTATCATGTTTATTTTAATTTTATCTGCTGGTGCGATTTCAGATAAAATTTTACGTAGCGGACAATCAAGATTCGTTTCAAGAGGTTTAATTGCCATTGTTGGTTTCATCGTGTTCGCAGTTTCAATTTTCTTTGCAGTACATACTGAGAATTTATACGTAACGATTTTCTGGTTATCACTTGGTTTAGGTGGTATGGGTGTATCAATGGGTATGAGCTGGGCAGCAGCGAATGACATTGGTAGAAACTTTGCCGGTACAGTATCTGGTTGGATGAACTTATGGGGTAACATTGGTGCATTATTAAGTCCGTTCTTAGCTGGTGCGTTGGTTGCATCACTTGGTTGGACAATGACTTTCCAATTATTAATTATTCCAGCAGTCATCGCAGCAATTTTATGGTTGTTTGTATCACCAGACAAACCATTGATTAAAGATGAAAGTCGTGAATTAAAATAATTTCATAGAAGCTAGGACATCATTCCTAGAATCTAGCCAGTAAGTGGGTTTTAATTAATTCATTTACTGGCTTATTTAATTACATTACTTGCTAAGTGCTTTGGAACTTAGATTCACTAAATGTCTATTTGGACGAATTATAATAAAATGTGTTTAAACCTTAAAGTCACATTAGTGTTTTATGTATGAGTGAAAATGGTAAAATAATATTAAATTAATCACAAAATTGAGGGTGAAATGTATGATTATTATTAATGCCAAACTTAAAGTAAGCGAAGAACATCGTGAAGCATATTTAGATTTAATGACGAACTTAGTTAAACATGCACGTGTAGAAGAGGGTAATACATTTTATAGTCACTATGAAGATGTGACTGAACGTAATACGTTCGTAGTTGTAGAGAATTATAAAGATCAAGATGCTGTTGGAGCACACAATCATTCAGATCATTTCAAAGTTTTTAGTGAAAATATCGGCAAATATATTACAGAAAAACCAGTCATCGATGTAGCGGAAGCCAAATAATTAAACAACGTTCAAAATAATATACACTACTAAGGTAGGATTTGAAATCTATGTCACAGATATGATTTCAATCCTACCTTTTTTGTAAATTAGACAATGGTCATCATATAACTTAATAAAAAGTGTTATCATTGAATATGTATGTTTTATAGAAAGGAAAGATAACATTGGGAAATGTTTTAAAATCACTTATCACATTTGATACAAGTAAAGTTGACCCGATGAAAGGTGTCAGACAAGGCTTGTTATTAATAATCCCAGCACTCTTAGGTTATTTCCTAGGCAATTTCGCATTAGGATTGCTCGTATCAACAGGGACATTGGCGCATATCTATGTGTTCAAAAGTTCTCCGCGTTCAATGATTAGAACAGTTATTTTATGTTCGATATCATTCGCGATATGTATGATACTGGGAACGCTAACGGTGACTGAACCGATATTATATGGCGTAACATTATTATTAGTTACAGTTATCCCTTATTACATCTTCAGTGCATTGAAGATTGCAGGACCATCTTCAACATTCTTTCTTGTAACGTTTTGTTTACCAAGTAACTTGCCAATAGCACCAAATGAAGCGTTATACCGTGGTTTAGCAATTCTTGTTGGTGGTGCGATTGCTACATTAGTAGTCATCTTGACAATACTTTTCCAAAAACAAAAAATCGAAAATAGAGCGATTAATTCGGACTTTAACATGATTAAAGAATTAATGCACAATTATAATGATGTTGATAAATTTAAAGAAAGTGCAAAAACAGCGGTAACGCAGTTTAAAAATTCAGATGAATTGTTAATCACTGCAACGGCTGGAGTGAACCAGAAATTGAGTCCGCGCTTCCAAAGACTGTTATTACTCCACACATCAGCACAGGGGTTATATTCAGAGTTATTGGAACTACATGAAAAAGGTATACGCCCTATACCAAACGAACTAGTTGAAATGATGGATGTTGCGATACGAAATGCATATCGAACAACAGCCTCTCGTGAAAAGTGGATAAAAGAAGTTCATGTAGATGAAGCGTTTGATGATTTATTACAATATATCTTGAAAATCGATGAAATTACGAACTTAGATTCAAGTCAAATTGAACATGAAGCAAGTGTTCGTAAACCGTTATATAGTCAACGAATCATTCATAATTTAACGTTAGATTCGATAGTATTTCGAAATACATTAATTTATGCCGTCATTATGGCAGTAGCAATATTTATTTCGTTAGCCTTTAATATCCAAAAATCTTACTGGATACCATTAACAGCACATACAGTCTTATTAGGTATGACAACTCGACGTATGTTAAACCGTTCTGTTGCTCGTGGACTAGGTACAATCTTAGGAACACTTGTCTTATCAACTATATTGTATTTCAATCCACACTTAATCATTGCCGTTATCATAATGGGTATTGCAGCGATGGTCACTGAAACATTTGTAGGTTCAAACTATGCGTTCGCAGTTATATTTATCACGATCCAAGTTATATTATTAAATGGTTTAGCATCAGATAATCTTTCAATTTCAATTGCCTATACACGTATCTTTGATGTGTTGATCGGTATAGTAATTGCAGTTATCGGAATTTTACTTATTAATCGTCAAACGGCGTCTGCCATGTTACCACGAACGATTGCAGAAGTGGTTCGTAAGGAAGCGGTCATCTTCCAATACTTATTCTCAGAGAATCACTATCAAGACGATTTACGTGAAAGAGATGAAAGCCTAGCTTTATCAGTGAAAATGAGTAACATGACTCAAATCAACAATTCAGCAAGTGGTGAATTGTTCTCTAATCAAGAAGTGATTCGTTATTATTATCCAAGTATAATTGCCTTGGAAGAGATTAACTTTATGTTAATGCGTGCGATGCAAAATCATCAACGTCAACGTATTTCAGATCAACAAATGGGAGAATACCTAGTTACTTTTGAAAATTTAGCGAAACATTTCGAACTTCAAAGCCGACTTGAAATTAATGAACTTTCCGATTTACCTCAATATAATTACATTAAATCGGCATTAATGAGACTACAAAATAATTGTGTGCATACGCGTAAAGATATAGATGATGTTGAAAATGGTGTGGCGATTAAAGCATAGTCCAATAAGTAAGTTTCACTCTGAACGATAGTGGTAAAGCAAACTATCAACTTAAAAAGGAGTTTGATAGGATGCCTTGGACAATGAATGATTATCCGAATACTTGGAAGAACTTCGATGAATTAGAACGTAAGAAAGCAATTGATATTGGTAATGCTATGTTAAAAGATGGCTATAAAGAAGGCGATGTTATACCGATTGCTACACAGCAAGCTAAAGATTGGTATAAAGATGCGACGAAAGATGAGCTAGATGAATTGAAACACAAACACATTACCCAACACCAAAAAGATCAATCCGCAAACCCAAAACTAAATGACGAAAATGTACATGTCTATTTCGAAGATGATGAATGGAAAGTGAAAACAGAAGGTGCGAAACAAGCGTCTGATACGTTTGAGAAGAAAGCAGACGCCACTAAACGCGCACAAGACATCGCTGATAATCGTGGTACTAAAGTCATCGAACATAATAAAAATGAAACATCATAATTAATAGTTGCAAACCTTTATGTCTGGACGCATTGTTCAATATAAAGGTTTGCATTTTTAATTATAAATTTAATTGTTAAAAATAATGTGAAATCAAAGAGTATTATTTTTAGTTCATTTTGCATTTCGCTATAATATACAGTGATGATTAAGGAGGAAATACTATGTATGTAGAAAGAAAACCATCATTGTATATAGAAGAATTACGAAGTGAATTTAAAGATAACTTACATCATTTTAAAGATGGAGACGAAGCCTTTGATAGACTTATTGGCTTCGTAGAACTGGACCACTTATACTCCTCAGCCTTAAAAGAAATCAGTACAAAATTAGATATTCTAGATGACAACTTTAATCACGTTTATAAACACAACCCTATTCACCATATGGAACGCCGTGTGAAAGAAATGAACAGCTTAATTAAAAAGTTGCACCGCAAACAACTAGATATTAGTGCAGAAAGTGCTCGTGAACATATATTAGATATTGCAGGTATTCGCGTTGTTTGTAACTATTTAGAGGATATTTATGTCATTGAAAAGATGCTATTAAAACAAGAGGATGTCAAACTTCTAAAACGTAAAGACTATATTAAAAATCCAAAAGACAACGGCTATCGAAGCTTACATATTGTTGTGTCTATCCCAGTATTCTTATCAAATAAAGTTGAAAAGCTTCCAGTGGAGATTCAAATTAGAACCATTGGTATGGATATGTGGGCAAGTCTAGAGCATAAAATTCGCTATAAAAATAATGCGAGTACGGATGATTATAGTGATATGTTAAAAGACTGTGCACTTGAAATTGCAGATGTAGAATCTAAAATGCAATCGATTCATTCTGCTATTTCAGATAATAACTAAAACGATTAGTTTAAAGTATAACTTGATGAATTGTACGTAACTTGCAACAATTCTATAAGTTATACTTTTTAATTTGCCTCTGTTTTGATAATTTTGTGATAAAATAATAATTTAGTAATATAGCAATTTTTGAGGTTGATTATGAACAGAAAACATTTCAAAACACAAATTTATCAATTGAAAAATTATCATAACGAACAAGTCGAAGTGGCATTTGCCGGGAATCAAACTTCAAATAGGGCAATTGTCTTCTTACATGGGGCAATCATGACCTACCGCATTATGACGATGTTTGAACCGTACTTTAGAGAATATAAGATGATCTATATTAACTGTCCAAGCCGTGGTAAAAGCTCAAGTATCGATCGCAATAATCACACATTAGATGATTACTCTGAACGAATTGAAGACGTTTTGGAACAAATTGTTTCGTCACAACATCTTGAAAAGGTCATGGTCATTGGTTACTCGATGGGTGGAATGATTGGCACACGTTTGTTGAAATTTAATACATTGCCTATATCGCACCTTGTTTATTTAAGCAGCGCAGCTAAAATTACACCAAACACAAGTATGCTAGCACGTTTGTTCTCTACAGATAGTAAACGTGATCACTTTAAATATGAAATTACTGCAATTAAAAATTTGCCACAATATATTTTAAAAAAGACGGTCTACGCACGAAAAGAAAACGGACTAGATATCTTATCATTCGTCGCCCCAATTAAAACAATCATTACAGACTTAATATATACAATTAAAGCTGATTATCTTCCAGATATTGAAGAAATTGAACAATTTCCTAAGTTATTATTTATCTCTGGCAAAGATGATGAAATCATTCCGTATACTGATTCACAAGCGACAATGGAGCAGTATAAACGCTATGGAGGAGAAACGAAAGAAATCGTCTATCCAGGTATCGGCCATATGGACTTTCCTTCTGTCCTTGAACAATTACCAAATGGTACGGTAGGCATTGTCGATCATATTAAAGATTGGATAGAAGACAAATAAGACATCCTTCAGACTTACTTTAAGCTATGTGTAAAAATGTCTTGCTCGTGACGTAGCGTCATGAGGTAGATTCAATGTAGGAGGTGGACACTATGTCACATTATAAAGTTGGAGAGCTAGCCAATCATTTAGGAGTTACAGTTCGAACACTACAATATTATGATTGTAAAGGCTTATTGACAGCTGAACGTGCATCAGAATCAAATCGTAGATATTACAATGACGATCATATACAACAATTACAGTTAATATTCTTATTGAAACAATTCGGTTGTACATTGGACGAAATTAAAACGCTATTATACGAAGATAGCGATATGCAGACGCTTAAAGCATTGTTGCAACTGCATAAGAAAAAATTAGAGACAAGCATTCACGATCAAACAAAAGCACTAAAACATTTGAACAACGTTGACCAATATATTTCAAGTCACTCAAGCGCTCCAATAAATCATTTATCTGACGTAGATAAAGCAGTGAAACAATCGACTACATTGAAATCGTTTAAAAGTAAAGTATGGATTAGCGCAGGTATCATTGGCATTATTCAATACACAGGGTTAATCACAAGTTTAATAAGAAGTTCGAGTAAACCATTTATTGCGATAGTGCCTATCTTAGTAACCTATGCCGTTGGATTAACAACATATTATTATAAAAATATTTCATATCTGTGTCCCAATTGCCAACATACGTTTAAGCCATCATTGAAACAGTTCATCTTGGCACGACATACTATGCAAACACGTAAATTAGAATGCCCTAAGTGTCACGAAACACATTACTGCATCGAAGTTTCAGATGAGAAGAAATAGAATTTCAATCATGGTTTTCCAGGTCCATCTGTGGCCGGGTTTTTTAAATTTATAAAAAGAAAGCGTTTGCAAAAACGTAACTTATATATTAATATACTTGTATACAAGTTGTAATTAACTCAATAGGAGTGAAAGATGTGAAAGAAGGTTATCCAGAACAATGGCTTGGTGGCATGTCTAAAGGAGAAGGTGTCGCAGCAGAAATACGATTGCAAATTGTGAGTGGGGAAATCGAAGTAGATACGCTACTTACTGAGAATCAAGTCGCAAAACAATTTGATGTTAGTCGTTCCCCTGTTAGAGATGCATTCAAATTATTACAAACGGATCAACTTATTCAATTAGAACGCATGGGAGCTAAAGTTTTACAGTTTGGTGATCAAGAGAAGAAAGAACTCTATGATTTACGTTTAATGTTAGAGTCATTTGCCTTCTCTAAGATCAAACACATTGATAGAGCACCTATAACTAAAGAGATGCGTAAGCACCTTGAAATGATGAAAGTAGCAGTTAAATTCGAAGATGCTGAAGCATTTACACAACATGACATTCAATTTCATGAAGCAATGATTAACGCATCAAACCATCAATATTTACAAACATTCTGGAATCATTTGAAACCCGTAATCGAAACACTCGTATTACTATCTATGAGACATCGCATGGAACAGGATAAAGCAGATTTTGAACGTATTCATAGCAACCATGAGGTGTTTATTGAAGCGGTAGAACAATATGACTCTACAAAATTAAGAGAAGCCTTCCATTTAAATTTCGATGATGTTGGGGAAGATATTGAAAGTTTCTGGCTAAGATAAATAGAAGAAAGAAGGAATAATATGAAGTACATGATTGGTGTTGACATAGGAACAACGAGTACGAAATCAGTATTATACGATGAAAATGGACAATTCATCATGAAACACAACATTGGTTACCCCTTACATACTCCCAATGTAGACGTTTCTGAAGAGAACCCTGACGAATTATTCGATGCAGTACTAATGACTGTGAAATATGTTGTTAGAGAAGCAAATATAAAAAAAGAAGACATCAAACTTATTTCATTTAGTGCACAAATGCATAGTCTGATTGCACTTGATGCAGAACATCATCGTTTGACTGAGAGCATTACTTGGGCAGACAATCGCGCGAGTAAATACGCAGAATTAATTAATAAAGAACATCAAGGTTCAGACATCTATCAACGCACAGGAACACCAATTCATCCGATGTCACCATTATCTAAGATATTCTGGATGAAGCATGAACAATCAGATATTTATAAACAAACTGCCATGTTCGCAGATATAAAAACTTACATATTCTATCAACTATTTGAAAAATATGTCATCGATTACTCAATGGCATCAGCTACGGGCATGTTCAATCTTGAAAAACTTGACTGGGATAAAGAGGCACTTGAATTGATGGGTATCACTGAAGCACAACTACCACAACTGGTACCTACGACACATATTCTTAAAGGTATGAAGAAACGCTATGCAACTTTAATGGGCATTGATGAGAATACACCTATTATTGTAGGTGCAAGTGATGGTGTTCTCTCTAACTTAGGAGTGAATAGTTATAAAAAAGGCGAAGTCGCTGTCACAATCGGTACATCTGGCGCGATTCGAACAGTCATTAATAAACCTCGCACCGATTATAAAGGACGTATCTTCTGTTACGTACTAGACGAAGATCATTATGTCATTGGTGGACCAGTGAATAATGGTGGAGTTGTCTTGAGATGGTTACGAGACGAACTCCTTGCAAGTGAAGTTGAAACTGCAAAACGTTTAGGTGTTGATCCATATGATGTACTGACTAAAATCGCAAGTCGGGTTAAGCCAGGTGCAGAAGGTCTCATCTTCCATCCATACCTTGCAGGTGAACGTGCACCATTGTGGAACGCCGATGCTCGTGGTTCATTCTTCGGTCTTACACTCTCGCATCAAAAAGAACATATGATTCGTGCTGCTTTAGAAGGTGTACTCTATAATCTTTATACAGTTTATCTTGCGCTTATAGAAGTAATGAACGAAACACCAAGCACAATCAAAGCAACAGGAGGATTTGCTAAGAGTGAAGTGTGGCGTCAAATGATGGCAGATATCTTCGACACAGATCTTATCGTGCCTGAAAGCTTTGAAAGTTCTTGTTTAGGCGCTTGTGTATTAGGTTTGAAAGCATTAGGGGAAATTGATGACTTCTCAATTATTGAAGAAATGGTCGGGACAACGAATGCACATCAACCTGATTCAGAAACCGTTCAAGTGTATCAACAGTTAGTTTCAATCTTCATTAATTTAAGTCGCTCATTAGAAGAACGTTATGCAGAAATTGCAGATTTTCAACGTAAGCACATGGAATAAATCAATTAATTAAAAAAAGAAAACATTGGGAGGATTTACTATGTTTGGAGATATTTGGCCACTTATCAGTGTTGTTATCGGGATTTTATTACTATTATCATTAATTATATTCTTGAAATTGAACACATTTATTTCATTAATCATCACTTCTGTCGTGACTGCTATACTATTAGGCATGCCATTAAATAAAATAATGGAGACAATTGAAGCGGGAATGGGAAGTACGCTTGGCCACATTGCTTTAATTTTTGGATTAGGGGCAATGCTTGGTAAATTACTTGCAGATGGTGGCGGTGCGAATCGAATTGCCGACACATTGATTGCTAAGTTTGGACCTAAACACGTGCAATGGGCAATGTTAGTTGCAGCATTTATTGTAGGTATCGCATTATTCTTCGAAGTAGGTTTAGTGTTATTAATTCCGTTAGTGTTTACAATTGCTAAACGTGCAAAGGTATCACCGCTTAAATTAGGTTTACCAATGGTGACAGCTTTATCAGTAACGCACGGTTTCTTACCACCACACCCTGGACCAGTCGTTATCGCTAAAGAACTAAAAGCGAATGTGGGAGAAGTATTACTATTTGGAATCATCATTGCAATTCCAGTAACGATTATTGCTGGACCTGTATTTAATAAAATTGCACAAAAAATTATCCCTTCAGCTTACACGCGTGAAGGTGATATCTCAGCATTGGGTTCTCAAAAAGAATTTAAAGAATCTGAAATGCCAGGTTTCGGGTTAAGTTTATTTACAGCAATATTGCCAGTGATCTTAATGTTAATTTCAACTATTGTTCAATTAATGACTGGCCATGAAGAAGCTAAAAATTTATTTGAACAAATTGTTTACTTCATAGGTACGGCTGGTACTGCAATGTTAATTTCAGTTATCTTCGCGATCTTCTCAATGGGCTTGAACCGTGGCAGAAAGATGGACGACATTATGAAGTCAGTTACAAATGCCATCTATCCAATTGGTATGATGATCTTAATCATTGGTGGTGGTGGCACATTCAAGCAAGTATTAATTGATGGTGGCGTGGGTGATACAATCGCCAAAATGTTCGAAGGTTCTACAATGTCACCTATCTTACTTGCTTGGATAGTAGCAGCGGTATTACGTATTGCATTAGGTTCAGCTACTGTAGCTGCAATCTCTACAACAGGTATCGTTTTACCATTATTGCAACACTCAGACGTTAACGTTGCACTCGTTGTACTTGCAATAGGAGCAGGAAGCGTAATTCTTTCTCACGTAAACGACGCAGGATTCTGGATGTTTAAAGAATACTTCGGTTTAACCGTAAAAGAAACATTCCTAACTTGGTCATTACTTGAGACAATCATATCAGTATCAGGTATCATCTTTATTTTATTCATTAGCTTGTTTGTATAAGAAATGAATTATGATCTAGTAAAAGTTGAGACATAATGTCTCAACTTTTTAATATATCTGAATTAATTAGATTAAGATATAAAATTTATCTTTATGACTACATCTACTTTAAAATAATAATACTCTGGAGGAAAAAATGAATTATATAATAGTTATTTTATTAGCGCTTTGTTTCATCTTATTTTTTAGTGTGCAAAAATTAGTACTTCCAAATTCGTATTTTACATATTCAGATCCATTTATCAGAAATGAAAGTATTAGTTTGAAAAAATATTTTTATAGAATTGTAGTAGTAATATTCTTTAATGTTTTCTTTTATTTATTATTGAATTTATTCTATACATCTGGAGAAATTACAACTATGTTATTATCAAGTAATTTCTTAGGTGTATTTTTAATTTTATGGCCATTAATTTTTAAACCTAGTCAAAATTTGGAAAGAAATTTATCTAAAAAATCTATTGCTTTATTATATAGTATGTATTTTACTTTTTTAATTTCAACAATAGTGATATCTATACTTACAATTAACATATTGAAATTATATCTAAATGATATGAATATTATCACAGTGTTTACTTCTAATAAAGAAGGGATTCTATTTGAAATTCTAACTATACCTTTCATCTCTGTGATAGATGCATTAGTAACAAAAAAATATACAGATTTTGAAAATGAAGACTATAATAATATTAATCGAGTTCAGTTTAATAGTAACGGTGTTCATGAATATGAAAATGTAGATGAAAATATGGAATCTGATATAGAGGATATTGAAGAAGAGAGAGAGTCTAGTACAAATTTTAATATTTATCAATATAAAAATTCTGAATACAGAATTTTGTTTATTTCAATTATGAATTTAGCGCTGGCTTTATTTGATGTTATTGAGAGAAAAAAGGATAAAGATAATTTTAAAAATGAATAGAATAGAATATAATTTAACAAAAAAAGAAGAAACTATATTAACAGAGAAGTTTGAGTCAGTAATGTTATTAAGGCAAAGACAAGTTAATGAAATTTTACAGAAGAAAAACAAAAATAAATATCTTATATTATATATCTATATTATTGAATACATGAATCGAGGTGGTATTTCAACCTACATTTTTGAAAAATGCTTATGTATTTTAATGCCTAAATTAATCGAGTATTTTGATTTTTCTATTGGGCCATTTCAAATGAAATATAGTTTTGTGAAGTTGTATGCACCATATAGTAGTTTAAATGAAATTTTTAACATAGATTATTGTATTGCAATTTTAGATAATTTTTTTGAAGAAAACAATGATTTAAACGTTTATCAAAAACTCTCATTATATCATTCAGGAGAAATTGATAATGAGTATAGGTCTACAAAGATATATATAAACTTATATGAATGGTATAAAAAAACATATATGTTTTAAATTAGGCTTATCTTAATTTTATGAATTATTTGTACAACAAGCTATCACTAGGAAAGAAATCAAAAGAGTGATAAACTAACAAATGATATAAAAGACAGAATGTGCAAAGGAGTTACTTGAGTTTGAAACAGATAAAAAAAGCAATCATACCTGCTGCTGGTTTAGGGACGCGATTCTTACCAGCCACTAAAGCGATGCCTAAAGAAATGCTTCCTATTCTAGATAAACCTACAATTCAATACATAGTGGAAGAGGCTTCTCGTGCAGGAATTGAAGATATTATCATCGTAACTGGTAAACATAAACGCGCAATTGAAGATCATTTTGATAATCAAAAAGAATTAGAAATGGTTCTTGAAGAAAAAGGAAAAGATGACCTACTTGAGAAAGTACAATATTCTACGGACTTAGCAAACATCTTCTACGTTCGACAAAAAGAACAGAAGGGATTAGGACATGCGATTCACACAGCACGTCAATTTATTGGAAATGAGCCATTTGCAGTCTTATTAGGTGATGACATTGTTGAATCAGAGACACCAGCCATTAAACAATTGATGAACGTTTACGAAGAAACAGGCCATTCAGTCATTGGCGTTCAAGAAGTACCAGAGAGCGTTACTCATAGATATGGTATTATTGATCCATTAGAAAAAGAAGGCCGTCGTTACGAGGTAAAACAATTTGTTGAGAAACCGAAACAAGGTACAGCACCTTCAAATCTAGCCATCATGGGACGTTACATCTTAACACCTGAGATATTTGACTACCTTGAAACACAAAAAGAGGGCGCTGGAAATGAAATTCAGCTCACTGATGCGATTGAACGTATGAATAGTGATATTCCAGTTTATGCATACGACTTTGATGGTGATCGTTACGATGTTGGAGAAAAATTAGGTTTCGTTAAAACAACGATTGAATATGCACTTAAAGATCCAAAGATGAAAGATGAACTCATTAAGTTTATAAAAGAATTAGGATTTTAATATAATGATACAAAAGAAGACCCCATAAGCACTTAAGTGATCAGCTTAAATGTTTATGGGGTTCATCTTTGATGTGAAAAACATCGCACCTATACTTCTTTAGAGACATTTCGACTTAATTAATACTTAGTTAAAGCATCAGAGAGTAAGTATTAATTAAAAATTTTGTAATAGCTTTTTTCCTAAAAATATAGTTCATAATACACCTGACATATGGTAAAGAATTATGGGTACTTCTTTGGATTACGTAATCTTGGCTGTTTGATTCATGTTGCGTTGACTGACTTGTCACGAGCATTATGAACATATATTTCAAGAAGTATAAATTCCACTCATCTCAGTTTCCGCTAAGATGAGCTTTTTTGGGAAATATAATATGTAATGGTTATACTTCCCAACCTCCTCTAAAACTCTATGTATTAGATGTATATCTAATACACTTAAATTGTACAATATATTATTCAGATAGAATACCTGTCGTAATATCAAACCTTTAGCTAAAAATATCAATCTTTTTACTTCATTTAAAATTTAGTGAAAAAGAAAGAGACCCACCTTACTCTCCAGTTAAGATGCGTCTCTAACGAATTTTATCAGTTGAGAGCTTATTATACCCCTCATACATCAGATCGATCTAATGTGAGTTAATTATAAAGCAAACATAATGGCACCCGTTATCAAAAAATGGACAGAAAGTATCAATAATTGGTTGATTTCTTAAAATGCAAATTTGCTTTAAAATTCTAACTAAATATATTCAATTTAAGTTATAAAAACTTATACATACTTTTGAATTAGAGGATTGATGAAAATGTAAGTTTTGATAAAATTATAATTAATAAAATAAAAAGGTGTGGGTCTTTTCTATGAAAAAGGTTATAAATGTTGTTGGCGCTATAATTTATTCAGAAGGGAAAATCTTATGTGCACAACGTAGTGAAAACATGTCATTACCATTAATGTGGGAATTTCCAGGTGGCAAAATTGAGCCTGAAGAATCTGAAAAAGAAGCTTTAATCAGAGAAATACAGGAAGAGATGAAATGTGATTTAGTTGTCGGTGACAAAGTGACTACAACTGAACACGAATACGAATTTGGCATTGTAAGATTAACTACTTTTAAGTGTACATTAAATAATCAAATGCCTACGCTAACGGAACACAAAGAAATCAAGTGGTTACATGCTGGTGAGTTAAAAACACTTCAATGGGCACCAGCAGATATTCCAGCAGTAGAAATGATTTCAACTGGTGAAGAATAATGCCTAATAATATAGTAGATAGTTTAAAGCAGTCATTGAATAAAGGTTTTATAGATAAAAACGTTGTTCACGAAGGTAATTTGAATCCCAAAATATTAATAAATAATAAAAATCAAAACGTATTAACAACTATTTTAAATGAGTTAAACAAATGTAATACATTTTATATATCAGTAGCGTTTATTACTGAAAGTGGGTTAGCAAGTATTAAATCAGCACTCTATGATTTAAATAAAAAAGGAATTTCAGGAAAGTTAATTACTTCTAATTATTTAGGATTTAATACCCCTAAAATGTATAAAGAATTATTGAAACTAAACAATGTTGAAGTACGCTTAACAGACATTGAGGGCTTTCATGCGAAAGGATATATATTTGACCATGATAATTATTCTTCTATGATCATTGGGAGCTCTAACCTGACATCAACTGCAATGAAAGTAAATTATGAACATAATGTTTTGTTGTCAACTCATAAAAATGGCGATTTAATACATAACGTAAGGTATCAATTTGAAGAATTATGGGATAACAGTATACCTTTAGATGAGAAATGGATTGAAGACTATGAATTATCATTTAGTCCGAAACTCTATAAAAATTTATTTGAAATCAATAGTGAGCAAAACACATTATTAAACAAATTTAATAAAACCAATGAAATAAAACCAAACATCATGCAAGAAGAAGCTTTGATGTCTCTAAGACAATTAAGAGCATCAGGTGAACATAAAGGGTTAGTTATATCGGCTACTGGAACTGGTAAAACTATTTTATGTGCATTGGATGTAAGGAATTATAAGCCTACTAAATTTTTATTTATTGTTCATAATGAGAGTATTTTAAAGAAAGCTCGCCAAGAATTTATAAAAGTATTTCCTCATGAAAGTCCACAAGAGTTTGGTTTATATACAGGTACTCAAAAAGAACAAAAAGCAAAATATGTTTTTGCAACTATTCAATCTTTAAGTAGAAATGATAATTACAAAAACTTTAAAAAAGACGCATTCGATTATATAGTTTTTGATGAAGCGCATCGAACTGATGCTAAAACATATCAAATTATTTTTAATTATTTTAATCCTGATTTTATGTTAGGTATGACAGCAACTCCAGAGAGAACAGATGATGGAAATATATTCAAATTATTTGATAATAATATTGCATATGAAATTCGATTACCTAAAGCCTTGGAAAGCAAAATACTTTGCCCATTTCATTATTATGGAGTTACCGATTATGTACATAATGGCATAGAAAGTGATGATTTTACTGATTTAAAAGATTTAACTTCTGAAGAAAGGGTTAGTCACATAGTTGAAAAAGCAAACTATTACGGTTTTTCAGGTGATACATTAAGAGGGTTGATATTCGTTAGTAGAAAAGAAGAGGCTATTGAAATAGCAGAGATGTTGACAGCTAGAAATATTCCAAGCAAGTCATTGATTGGTAGTGACACCCCGAATAAAAGGATGAAAGTAACAAATGAATTAATTAATGGGGAAATTAAATATATCGTCACAGTCAACTTATTCAATGAAGGTATAGACATTCCAGAAGTGAATCAAATTTTAATGTTAAGAGGTACACAATCTAGTATTATATTTATTCAACAGTTAGGTAGAGGATTGAGAAAAAGTTCTGAAAAAGAATATGTTACAATCATAGATTTTATAGGTAACTATAAAAATAACTATCTTATTCCAATAGCTTTGTCAGACAATCAATCTCAAAATAAAAATGCATATCGTGAGTTTTTAAGTAACCCTAATAAAATAGAAGGTATATCTACGATTAATTTTGAAGAAATCGCTAAGAAAAAAATCTATGATTCTATAGATAATGCTAAATTAAATAGTGTAAAAATTATTATTGATGCATATAAAACTGTTGAAGAACGAATAGGTCATATACCAATGCTTATGGACTATATTGAACAAAATTCGATTGACCCTCAGGTTATTTTATCTAAATTTAGCAGTTATCATGAATTTTTAAAGAAATATAAATATACGCAAATGGAACTCTCAGATGATGCAACAAAAAATTTATGTTTCTTAACAAGAGAAATATCACCTGGATTAAAAAATTCGGATTATTTAGTACTTGAATATATAATCAATAAAGGTCAAATAGGTGAAGAAATATATGATGAATTGAATCATCTTAATAATGAGGATATTAAAACTTCTTTAAAAATATTAACATTAGAATATTTTGGTCAAGCAGAACATGCGAGATATGGTAGTCCAATTATAACTAAGAATGGAAATAAATATATTTTGAGTGCTTCATTTAAAAAACATTTGGCAGATATGCAATATCAATTATATGTAGACGATTTAATTAGTTTAGCTAAATATTATAATGAGAAGTTTCAAAATTCAGGGAATGACTTAATCCTTTATAGTCAATATTCGAGATTAGATTTTCTAAAATTAGTAAACTGGAGAAATGATGAAAAAAATATGAGTAATAACATTTATGGTTATAGAGTGTTAGATGATCATATTCCAGTATTTATTACATATAAAAAATCTGAAGATATAGAAGATAATATTAAATATGAAGATCATTTTATAAGTCAAGATGAATTAGCTTGGGTTTCAAGAGCAAATGCATCATTAAAAAGTAATGAAATACAAGATATTATTAACCATAAAGAGCAAAATAAAAAAGTTTATATTTTTGTAAAGAAAAGTGATGCTGAAGGAAGACTTCATTATTATTTAGGAGAAGCAGAATACATCCAAGGAACAGCTAAAGAAGAAATTCGAGATATTGGTGATAGAGTAGTAACAATGAATTTTACTATGAAGACATCAATTAGAGATGATATATATAGATATATTGTAGAAGAATAAAATTAACGATCACCATAGTGTAATTAGTCAGATTTTAAATTGCACTATGGTGTCTTTTATTATTTTGAATATATAATAATATATGTAATATACATAATGATTAGAGGGATTCAAGATGATAAAAGATATAAAAAATGTTTTGAATTTGATAAAAATGAAAAATAGTGAGGATGTCAGAACGAATAAAGATTGGGACCTAAGTGACAAGTATTCATCAATTATTGAAGAATTATTGCCCAAACAGCTAGAAAATTTATCTTATAATAAAGACCTTTCAACTACTGGAAGTGTTGGAAAGGGAAATTATAGTATGGTTCCATGGGTTACTACCTTTAACACTAATATAACTAAAAGCACTCAAAAAGGTTACTACATTGTTTATTTATTTCACCCCGAAGGCAAAGAGGTATATCTCTCTTTAAATCAAGGTTGGAGCGAAATTAAAGAAAAAACTTTGGGTGTGAAAAAAGCTAAAGAAAAAGCACTTGCCCTTTCCAAGTATTTAGCGTCATATCTGGATGATAATAACTTTGAAGTAGGTAGATTTTATTATTCAAATAATAAGGATAGTAAATATGATAAATCGGATTTGCCAAGTGGATATGCTCACGGTTCAATTATTTATAAGTATTATGATTTTGAGACTGAAGTGTATACCGAGGATATGATGATTTCAGACTACAAAGAAATGATTAAATTACTTAACGGATTAGTAAATAAAATTAATATAAATGAATATAACGCTTTATTATTAAATATTAATGAAATAGTAACAATAATAGAGACTAAAGAACTTAATGAAAGTATTAATGAAAATAAAAATATTCAAATGTCTCAAATAGATAAGCCCAAAGCTTCCACATATGCAAAAAAATATAAGACCTCTACTAAAAAACAAACTGATGACGACATTGAAAAAGCCCATAAAGAAAACAAAATAACGGGACAAATTGGAGAAAAATTAGCTTATCAATATTTTATGAATTTAATTGAAAAAAATATATCTGATAAAAATTTACAAGAACAATTTATTAATACAATTGATACATCTATGGGTGAACTGCACGGATATGGATATGACATGACTGCTTTTGATCCTCAAAATTTAGATAGTCCAGTTGAAAAATATATTGAAATTAAAGCCACTAAATCTAAAAAAGAGGATGAACCTTTTTACTTATCATTAAATGAAATATATGCCATGTATGAGAACCCTCAAAAATATTTGATATTCAGAATTATAGGATTAAATAGTAAAACACCTAAGTTTTATATTATTGATCCATATGAAAACCATGATGAATTTGAAAGTGTAGAGGATTTAATAGAGAAAGTCTTTAATGCCGAGTGTATTCAATTTAAAATATTTAATGTTAAACCATAGAATATACATCATAGTTAAGAGGGATAACATAAAAGTATAATTACCTGAACCTAAGCGCTTTAACGCATTGTGAGTAGTTCTTAGATAGATAACGTAGCGAAGTTATAAGAATCCTAGCGGAAAAGAAAGTGTCTCAAGACTACAGGCTTGAGCCTTTGCCGCAGGAAAGCGAAATAACTTAAGTAAGTGAATATCTATCTAAGAACTACTTTATAGCCCCCTAGGCAAGTATATCGACTTAAGTGAAATATAAATCCTTTTATATTCCACATACATAAATTCCTTCAATAGCTTTCATTTTCAAAAAAGTGAACTATTTGTGAAAAGTATCACAAAAGACTTTAAAAATTTTTAAAAGGGTGTATGATAAGAATTGTAAGGAATAAGTAATGGGAAGTGATACTGATGAGAAAAGTAATTGAAGAAGTTGTTTTTTCTGATGAAGGCAGTTACGACATTTATTTGAAAACTGGTGTTAATCAAGGAATGATCGGTGATATTAAAGATGGCTACTTGACTATCGATTCAATTCCATATATTGATGCAGAACGACTATATTACTATGGACTCGAACGTAAAACACTCGTTACAAATTAATACAAATTGAATGGCCTCCTATTAACATTCAAGAACCTTATATGCCTTCGTTGGTGAGCAGTCGAAGGCATACCATAAATATACCCCTAATCATTCTGGAATAATGTGTTGAAAGCCCGTATCTTACCATAGAGATACGGGCTTCAGTGTATTACAAATCTTTGAAATTCTTCTTAACTTCATTATATTGATATTCTTGATTATATAACTTAAACTTGTAGCCTTCTTGACTAGAGAATGGCATTCTTACACGTGGAATTTGGTCCAATTGTGCGATAAATTCTCTCTCTTGGCGTGTACGTTGATTCACACTCATCTCCATCCATTCTTCTTCACTATATAAATCGATGAAATGAAATGAGAAACTTGTTCTACTCTTTTCAGCGCGTAACGCTTGAATACGTTCTTCAAATGTCATTGTGTATCCTCCTATCTTTCTATATGCCCAATGATTTAATTACATATATTAACTTTAATACGTTTTCATAAAGATTACAATTCATCTTAGTATTTTCATAATAATATTTCCTGGGAATTGTCTTAAAGGTTTAATGCATTTTAAATAAGGTAATGTATTTTATGAATCTAAAGTAAAGGATGAAGTGAAATGACAGAATTAAACGGACGAGTAGCAATTATTACCGGTGCAAGTAGTGGTATCGGAGCAGCAACAGCAAAAGCACTTGAGAAGCAAGGTGTTAAAGTCGTATTAGCAGGACGTAGTCATGATAAATTGAATACGGTAGCAAAAGATATGAATGAAGACAATATACACATTGTACCTACAGATGTGACAAACCAAGTAGAAGTAGATGCATTAGTAGCAAAAGCCATCGATGTATTTGGACACGTGGATATCTTCGTAAATTGTGCAGGTGTCATGCGTTCATCAAAAATCACAGACTATCAAGTTGAGTCATGGGATTCAATGGTTGATACGAATATTAAAGGACTTCTATACAGTCTCAATGCGATATTACCTAAGTTTGAAGCACAGGGGTCAGGACATGTAGTCAATTTAGCATCTATATCTGCGAATGAAGTATCTAAAGAAAGTGCATTATATAGTGCTACAAAATCTGCTGTACTGATGATTTTTAATGGCTTAGAAAAAGAATTAGCAAAAACAGGGATTAAAACAACAAGCATATTACCAGGAATGGTAGATACACCAATGACAGAACGCAGTAACTTTGGTGGTCGTAAGAAACTAGATCCTGAAAATATTGCAGATGCGATTGTTTACGCATTAACACAACCTGCACATGTTAATGTGAACGAAGTGACAGTACGACCAGTGTAGTAGCTTATAGAGAGGCTAGGACATTAAGTACTTGGATAGTGTAAAATTATTTTAAAATGGTACACTCATATTGAAGGACGATAGTGGGGATAACTAAGATTTAGAGGAGTGACAAAGATGGAGAAACGTCTTTATAACTTATTAGAATTATTAGTTAGCTATAATACGGAGAGTCCACCTGGACGTAATACAGACCCTTTGCAAGATGAGATTGAAGAATTATTAAAAGCACTTGGATTTAGTATTCAACGGGAACAACTTTATATGAATGATAGTGTCATTGTCGCGACTTTGAAGGGGAGTAACCCTTCCGCACCTAAACTTATATTAAATGGCCATGTAGATGTGGCATCAGTAGATGATGATTCAAACTGGACGTATCCGCCATTTGAATTAACCCAATTGGATGACTGGCTTTATGGTCGTGGAGTAAGTGATATGAAAGGTGGTATGGCGTCATTATTTTATGTTCTTGAAAAGTTACATCAAGAAGGACGCCAACCTAAAGGTGATATTATTGTGCAATCGGTTGTAGGAGAAGAAGTAGGTGAAGCAGGTACGAAACTTGCTTGTGAAATTGGACCTAAAGCTGATCTAGCACTCGTGTTAGACACAAGTGAGAATATGGCGCTTGGTCAAGGTGGTGTGATTACCGGCTGGATTACCGTGAAAAGTAAAAATACCATTCATGACGGTGCGCGGAGTCAAACTATCCATGCTGGTGGTGGGCTATTTGGTGCGAGTGCCATTGAAAAAATGACAAAAATTATTCACGCACTAAACGAATTAGAACAGCACTGGGCTGTAATGAAACATAGTCCAGGTATGCCGCCAGGTGCAAATACCATTAACCCGGCAGTGATTGAAGGTGGACGCCATCCAGCATTCATTGCAGATGAATGTCGTTTATGGATAACGGTTCATTATTTGCCAAACGAGCGATATGAAGATGTAGTTGCAGAAATAGAAGATTACTTGAATCGTGTGGCTGAGGCTGATATTTGGCTTCGAGAGAATCCATTGAAGTTTGAATGGGGCGGTGAATCAATGATTGAAGATAAAGGTGAAATCTTCCCTAGCTTCACCATACCTACTGAACATCCTGGATTTAAACAATTACAGTCAGCACATCAAACTGTTCATGGAACGGATTTAAAGCATGGTATGAGTACGACTGTAACTGATGGTGGTTGGACAGCACACTTTGGTATACCAACTATTTTATACGGGCCTGGTAGTTTAGAAGAAGCACATAGCGTCGATGAGAAGATAGAAGCATCAGAACTACAAACCTATAGTGATGTTCTCTACCAATTCTTAAATCATTGGTACGATCACCCTGAAAAATAAAATTGTTTACAAAAATAAAGGCAATGGTCATGAGCGACCAATGCCTATTTTATATGTTATTTCTTTAATGAACGACGAATACGATTCATCCAATTCGCACGACGTTTAGATACAACTGGCATACCTGATGGTTGAGCTGAACGTTTTTTAAGTT
The DNA here is from genome assembly GCF_006094395.1 of Staphylococcus haemolyticus. Taxonomy (NCBI): domain Bacteria; kingdom Bacillati; phylum Bacillota; class Bacilli; order Caryophanales; family Staphylococcaceae; genus Staphylococcus; species Staphylococcus haemolyticus. Next base: position 535,698 of record NZ_CP035291.1, read on the forward strand.
CTTGTCCATATTTAATTGCTTCTTGCATTAAATAGACTTGTGAATTTAACGGTGATAAGTTATTTTCCACATAGTGATAATGACCATGTTCATCTTGGTAGCGTCCTTTTTGATTATCAGATAATTGTAAGTCCATGAAGTCGACTAGGCGTTTTCCAATTTCTTTATCTTCAACTGGGAATAAGATTTCTACACGTTTAATCATGTTACGTGTCATTACATCAGCTGATGATAAATAGATGCGTTCATCTCCATTGTTATGGAAGTAATAAATACGAGAGTGCTCTAGTAAACGACCTACGATACTTACCACTTCAATATTCTCACTTATACCAGGAATACCTGGTTTTAAGCAACAGATACCACGAATAATGAGTTGAATCTTCACACCGGCTTGTGATGCTTCGAATAACTTTTCAATGATGGCTTTATCAGTAAGTGAGTTCATCTTCATCATAATCTTACCGTTGCCATGTTGAAGGTGACTGCTAATCTCTTTATCTATGCGATCGATAAAGACATCACGAATATCAAATGGTGCTACGATTAATTTATTATATTCTGGTTTTACTGAGTACCCACTTAAATAATTGAAGAAGTTAATGGCATCTTCTGCAATTTGTTCATTTGTAGTGATAATACCCATATCTGTATAGAGTTTCGCAGTCTTGTCGTTATAGTTACCTGTTCCTAAGTGAATGAATGATGTTAATTCGCCACCAATACGTTTAACGACTAAAGCGATTTTACTGTGTGTCTTAAGATGTGTCATACCATATATAACGTGACAACCTGCATCTTCTAACATGCGTGCCCAGTGTACGTTGTTTTCTTCATCGAAGCGTGCTTTCAATTCTACAAGTACGGTTACTTGTTTACCTTTTTCAGCAGCTTCTTTCAAACTCTTAATAATAGGTGAGTCTTTACTAACGCGATACAATGTCTGTTTAATCGCTATTGTATTAGGATCGTCTGCAGCTTCGCGAATAAAGTCAACAATCGGTTCGAAAGATTCGTATGGGTGATGGAAGAAGATATCACGTTTTAATGCAAGTTCATATAAATTATTATTGCCTAAAGAACGTGGAATCTGTGGTGAATATTTTTCATAAGTTAAATAGTTTAATTTATGAGATAGGTGATCGACTAAGCCGAAAATAAATGTTAAGTCTAATGGTCCATTTAAGAAATAAACATCTTGCTTATCAACTTCCAATGTTTCGATAAGCCAGTCTAAATCATCTGGGTTTGCAGTACGACCATCAACTTCTAGACGTACAGCTGAACCACTCTTACGTTCTTTAAGGAAACGTTCGATTTCGATAAGTAAGTCTTCAGCGCCATCCTCATGTATCGTTAAATCGGCATTTCTTGTGATTCTGAATGTGAAGGTATTTAATACTTCATAACCTGTAAATAAATAATTGATAAAATATGTGATGACGTCTTCAACCATGACGACATATTGTTTAGCACCTTCATTATAAGTTAAGAATCTTGGAATGAGTGACGGGATTTGAACGATTGCTGAGTTGATTGCATCTTCAGTATCAATATCTACGAAGATATTTAAACTTTTATTGTTAAGTTTAGGGAAAGGATGATACGCATCAATGCCAAGTGGTGTCAACGTTGGTAAAATTGTTAACTTGAAATCTCTTTCCAATTTGCTTAACAAAGGTTCAGATAATTCGTGTGGTTCACACATCACTATTTCATAATCTTGAAGTTCAGTCATTAATTCGTTATAACGTTCATATTGTGTATCAACATATTTTTTAGCTTTTTCTTGGATGGCATCAACTTGTTCCTGTGGTGTCATTTGTGCTTTGTTTTCTGGTTTATCGTAGCCCATCTTAACTTGGTCTTTTAACCCTGCAACACGAACCATGAAGAACTCATCTAAGTTAGAACTAAAAATAGATATAAAGTTTAATTTTTCTAGTAGCGGATTATTTTTATCATATGCTTCTTGAAGTACGCGATAGTTGAAATCAAGCCAACTTAGTTCGCGGTTGTTGTAGTATTGCGGTAAGCTAATATCATTTTCTCCCAATTGAGTTTGCATTCCAAATACACCTCGTCATTTCCTCAAATATGCGTTATTCTTTTCAATTAGTAAGTAAAAGGCATAATATCCTAACTTTAAGATAGCACACTTGTTTTAAGATTTTGTAAAGATAATGGAAACATTTCCTTTAAGTATCTTTTCAATATGTTTTTTCTGTCTGTTTGCTTGATATTCTTCTGCAATAGGCTCGCCTTCAGTATAATAAACAGTTAATTGATAGTCCTCGTCACCTTTTTTCTTTTTCTTCAATTCAACATCGACCACGAAGCTTGTTTGTGAAATATTTAATGCGTTGATAAATTTAATGATGCCGCCGAGTGCTTGAATTGTATCTACTTCTTTATTGCTAAACCAATCTGTTTCTTTGCAATAGAATTTCAATAGTGATTTATTTTTGAAACTAGCGAGTAACGCTAATTTAACACGGTCTTTATGTGTATAACCGTTAATCATAGAGTTAGCAATGATGTAGTACGTGTGTGGAGAACTTGAATCTGAATCGATAAAGCTACCTAGGTAGTAAATATAAGCGCCTTCTTCAAATAGACGTTGATCGTTATCACTAATGTCTAAATCAGCGATATCAATTAATTGTGATAATAAGGATTTAGCTAATTTAAGACGTGCTTGTGAACTAACATCTTCAATCTTATATTCGCGTGCTAAGAAATGAATGGATTCTTTACGTACATTATTTTTATCGAAGACATCAGGGTAGCGTTCACGTACTTGCTTCATGACATATCCTTCACGTAAACCGTTTCTAGAGAATGTGAACTGTTTAGCGTCTACAATTTTATACAACGTTTTAAACACTGAAACAGCTGGTAAGATGATGTCTACACGGTCACGACTTAGTCCGTCAAGGTTGGTTAAATCATCGCGATCACTTTTACGAATGATATCAAAGACTTCATCAATATCCTTATTCGTCATTGTATAATTGTGTACACCGCCAATAGGGTATGAATGTTCGGCTTGATGGATACGGGCTACATTTCGTGCTGAACCACCGACACCTACAAGTGCAACCTCTTGATCTTTCAACCACTCTAAAGATTCAAATTGTTGAGATAGGAATTTCTCCATATCTTTAATGGCACCTTTGTCGTTATGATCTTTGTCGTTGAAGAACTTTCTTTTAAGTGTTACGACACCAAAAGGGAAACTATGTGATTCAAATAATTCTTTATCTTTAAATAACGTTACTTCAGTTGAACCGCCACCGATGTCGACGGATACTCCGTTTTCAATTTCAGTAGTGTGAGTAATTGCGTAGTAACCATAGTAAGCTTCGTCTTCTTCGGGTACGATTTTAATATCAATACCAACTTCATTTTTAACTTCATTGACAATTTCATCATTGTTTTTAGATTGACGGATTGCGGCAGTAGCAATCGGATGTAATTCAGTTACATTGAATTTATCAGACACAGATTTAAAGCTGTGTAATGCATCAATGAGTACTTTTATGCCTTCTTTACTCATTTTATTATCTTTAGTGAGATATTGGCTTAGTCGAGCAGGCGTCTTAATGTTGAGCAATTCATTAATTCCTGATTCTTTATTAAAGTTAAAAATAACTAATCTGATAGTATTTGATCCAATATCTACTAAACCTATTCGTTCTTCCATCGTGTCCTCCTAAATGACTAGAATAATGTTGATTAAAATACACTTCTATACCTTTATTTTACCGTAATATAACACTTTGAAAAAGGGAGACTGCTATAAATATTTAGTAATAAGTAAAAATTTTGTAAGGGATTACATAAAAATAAACCTCCTCGAAGATAGAGGAGGTTTATGTACATATCTAGTATAAAATATTGTGAATAATGGTGATATTATTTCGGAATTTTAACAGGTCCACCTGGTCCTAATGGAATACCTAGTAAGTACCAAGCGATAACGAATAATGTCCATACGACACCTAACGCAAAGGTGTATGGCATTAAACTTGAAAGTAGGGAACCTAGTTTCATATTTTTATCATACTTTTGCGCGTAAGATAGAACGAGTGGCATATAAGGCATCATCGGAGTGATTGGGTTTGTAATTGAATCACCAACACGATAAATCATTTGAGTAAATGCAGGATGATAACCTAGTAAAATCATCATCGGTACAAAGATTGGAGCCAAAATACCCCATTTTGCTGATGCACTACCAATGATTAAATTAATCAAACCACTAAGAATAATGATGCCTATGATAAGTACGATACCATTTTGATGTTGAAGTAATTTGGCGCCATAGACTGATACAATAATACCAAGATTACTCCATTGTAAGAACGCTAATAATTGAGCTGCAAAGAATACGATTAATATGAAAGACCCCATTGAACCAAGAGAGTCACTAATCATACTACCTAAATCTTTCGAGTTCTTGATTTGTTTACTCAAAATGCCATAGACCATACCAGGAATTAAGAAAATAACAAGAATTACTAAACCAACCCCATTAATTAAAGGGGAGTCGTCAATAAGACTGCCTGTTTTCGCGTTTCTTAACCAACTTCCTTCTGGAATACAACAAATGATTAGGGCAACAATCAGTAAAAGAAATGACATGTTCGCCCAGAACAATGCTTTCTTTTCAGTTGGCGTAATATGAGATGACGTTTCCTCTTCTTCATCATAATTTGCTTGACTCGCATCATATTCACCTAAACGTGGTATAACAACCTTTGTTGTAGTGAAATAGATAACAGGAAGTACTAAGATGACACTTGCGGCAATAAAGTACCAGTTCATAGCCACATTAATCTTGACGCTATCTGAAACAATCTTCGTCGCTGGTTCAGTAAAGGCATAGACTAATGCATCTTGCATACCAATTAAAAAGTTTGCACCAAAACCACCTAATGAAGAAGCATAGGCCATTGCAAGACCGGCGATTGGGTGATAGCCAATCTTAATAAAGATCATTGCAGCAAGTGGGGGTAAGATGACTGTTGCTGCATCCCCAGCTAGACTTCCTAATATCCCAATTAAAATGATAGTCGGTACAATGATTTGATTTGAAGCTCGGTTAACAACTGAAATCATTAACTTATCAAAATATCCTGATTTCTCAGCAGCACCGACACCAATCATCACTGCTAATACAAGTCCTAGTGCAGGAAATTCAGAAAAGTTCTTAACGGCATCATTCATAATCATAGCGATACCTTCAGTACTAAGAATACTCTTTATATGTATGGTTTCTCCATTCCCTGGATGTTTCACTGATACGTCAAAAAGAGACACAATCCAAGTGATAACGGCTAAGCCAACACACATTAAGAAGAAAAGCATTGCAGGGTCTGGTAATTTATTACCAGCTTTTTCAACACCATTTAGAAATTTATTAACTAAAGATGTTCTTTCTTTTGTATTAGTGGTCATAAAATGCCCCCCTTTGTTAGTTAACTCAAAGTATAACAAACTGATTTTTAAAATATAGCAATTTTCAGAAATTTAAGTATAAGAATTGGTTATTAATGTGATAAGTACAATAATAATTACTTATTAAATAAGATTGGAATTAAATTGTGTGATGAAGCGCTATCATTATGAGCATAAGGTTTGAGGGTGTTTGAAGTGTGGAAGATAAATATTGTATAGATGAGTTAAATTTCATTAAAGAAATTTGAAAATAGGAGTGAAAGCCGTTATGAAACGTTTAGAAAATAAAATTGCAGTCATCACTGGTGCAAGTACAGGTATCGGTCAAGCATCAGCAAAAGCCTTGGCTAATGAAGGTGCACATGTACTAGCCCTTGATATTTCGGATGAATTAGAAAAAACGGTTGAAGAAATAAATCATAATGGAGGTAAAGCTACTGCGTATAAAGTAGACATCTCAGATGATAAACAAGTCCAAGACTTTGCGGATAAAGCTAGAGATGAGTATGGGCGTGTAGATGTTATCTTTAATAATGCGGGTGTAGATAATAGCGCAGGCCGAATCCACGAGTATCCTGTTGAAGTATTCGATAAAATTATGGCAGTGGATATGAGAGGTACATTCTTAGTAACCAAATTCTTATTACCGTTAATGATGGAACAAGGCGGTTCTATTATTAATACGGCATCATTCTCAGGACAAGCGGCCGACTTATATCGTTCTGGATATAACGCTGCCAAAGGTGCAGTCATTAACTTTACGAAATCTATCGCTATTGAATATGGTCGTGAGAATATTCGTGCGAATGCTATTGCACCAGGAACAATTGAAACACCATTAGTAGACAATTTAGCTGGTACTTCAGAAGATGAAGCGGGTAAAACGTTCCGCGATAATCAAAAATGGGTCACTCCATTAGGTCGATTAGGTAAACCTGAAGAGGTAGGTAAACTTGTTGCATTTCTAGCATCTGACGATAGTTCATTTATTACTGGTGAAACGGTTCGAATTGATGGTGGTGTTATGGCTTATACTTGGCCAGGAGAAATGTTAAGTGATGATAGATGGAAGAATTCAGTAGAATAGCAATTAATTGTAATAGTTAAATTAAAATGAAGGTTAATATTATAACCCCAGTCTATGGCAGTAGACTAGGGTTTAGTGACGTCAAATGACGTTAATCTTCATTATATTAAGCACACCACACACTAGTGTGAGAATGCGATATTTTGATGATATGACTTAAACTATCAAATTCATAATATTTTAACTAGTAACTTACCATTTTATTCTCTCATAAGCATCATCATTTAGTGAACGAACGATTTCAGTTACAAGGCGTACTGAATTTTCATAATCATCTGTGTGGAGTACTGACACATTTGAATGCATATAACGTAAGGCAACGCCAATAGAAATTGTAGGTATACCTTCATTTGCAACATGGATACTTCCTGCATCTGTACCACCGCCAGCTGTTGTATCCCATTGCACAGTAATGTAATGTCTTCTTGCAACTTCTTTAATATGTTGACGTAAGCCTTGATGTGCAACATTAGATGCATCCATTAAGATTACTACAGGACCATTTCCTAAAGTCGTCTCACTTCCAAGGTTGTTCATTCCTGGTGTATCGTATGCGACTGCAACATCCACTGCAATAGCGAGGTCAGGTTTGATTTTATTAGCAGCAACTTTAGCACCACGCAATCCAACTTCTTCTTGCACAGTTGCCCCTGCATATAAATCTACACCGATTTGTTCGTCTTTAAGTCTTTTTAAAACATCGATTGCAAGTGCACAACCGTAGCGATTATCGAATGCCTTAGCAGTTAAATATTTGCCATTCGCTAATTCTTCAAATTCACTATAAGGTGTAATCATATTGCCAACTTCGATACCGTGATTTTCAGCATCTTCTTTACTTCGAACACCGATATCAATGAACATATCTTTAATTTGGACAGGCTTCTTACGTTCTTCTGGATCAAGTACGTGTGGTGGTTTTGAACCGATAAGACCACGGATTTCAGTACCATCATCTGTTGTGATAGTTACTTTTTGAGATAACATGACTTGATTCCACCAACCACCAATAGGTTGGAATTTGATAAATCCATTATTATCGATTTTAGTCACGATAAAGCCAATTTCATCTAAGTGGCCAGCGACCATAAGTGATTTTGTTCCATTGTCACTTGCTTTTTTACCGAAGATACCACCCAAACCATCTTCTATAATTTCATCACTTACAGGCTCTAAATATTCTTTCATCTTTGCCTTTACATTGCGTTCATAACCAGCAATGCCATTTACATCAGTCAATGATTTCAATAATTCAATTGATTCTTTCATAAGCACACACTTCCTAACGTCATTATTTACTATCATTGTAGCATGTAGATTTTTGATTTTCTGAAAAAATTGTTTCTAATAAAAATTATCTGGTAATGATATACGTAATAAGATAAAGTAAATGCTATAATTTAATTGAAAAATGACACAGTGGGAAGTAGATGAGTATGATGAAAAAGTTCTTTGTATTGACGATATTAATGGTGTTAAGTGTAAGTATATTAGGAGCGTGTAGTAAGGAACGCTCTAAGACATATGAAGGTGACATGGAAGGGAAGCATGTATTAACGACATTGTCTTATAAAAAGAATAAAGTAGTAAAACAATCAACGGTAACAACATTAAAATATAATGATTTCGGTATGTCTAAGAAAGAAGCTAAGAAGACGTTCCATGATCATCATCAATTGAAAGACCTTAAAGGTGTATCTTATAGCTTAGAAAATAATCATGAAAAATGGGTTGAAACAATCGATATAAACTATAAAAAAGCAAACATCAAAGAAGTCGAGAAGCACTTCTCTTTAATGGCAACATCTAAAAAAGGCAAAAAGGTCAATATGGAAGGGACCGTTAGAGAATTAAAGAAATTAGGCTTTAAACAAAAAAGTAATATGACAGATGAATAATGAATCATAAAAGCTGTAACAACGAGTAATGCTCAAGTCGTTACAGCTTGTTTTTTATGATTAAATAATGCTAAGTGCATCGTTTAAGTCGTTAATAATATCTTCAGCATTTTCAGTACCTATAGATAGACGAACCATTTCAGGAAGTACACCAGATTGACGCTGTTCTGCTTCAGTCAATTGTTGATGTGTTGTACTTGCAGGGTGGATGACAAGTGATTTAGAGTCTCCTACATTTGCAAGTAATGAGAATAGTTGTAATTTATCTACGAAGCGGGCGATATCTTCCACTGAACCATCCACGCCAAATGTAAGAATAGCACCTTGTCCTTTAGATAGATACTTTTTAGCCAAGCTATGATATTTATTGTTTTCAAGGCCTGGATAATTTACCCAAGTGACTTTAGGATGTTGATCTAAAAATTGAGCAATTTTTAAGGCATTTTCAGAGTGACGTTCCATACGTAGATGTAATGTTTCTAAACCAATTAAAAATTCATGAACATTATAAGGCGATACAGCTGAACCTAAATCACGTAATAATTGAACACGTGCTTTAGTGATGTATGCAGCTTCACCTACATCATTCGTATATGAAATGCCATGATAACTTGGATCAGGTTCGACTAATCCAGGGAACTTACCGTTATCCCAATTAAACTTACCGCTATCAACTATAATGCCGCCTATTGATGTACCATGGCCCCCTATAAATTTAGTAGCTGAATGGATAGCAATATCAGCACCATGTTCAAATGGACGACATAAATAAGGAGAAGCAAAAGTATTATCAATGACAAGTGGTAAACCATTATCGTGAGCAATTTGTGCTACCGCTTCAATATCTAATACATCTATAGCTGGATTACCGATTGTTTCAGCATAAATCGCTCTTGTTTTATCATTAATCGCTGCTTTAAAGTTGTTAGGATCACTAGGGTCAACAAAGTGAACTTTAATACCTAGTTTTGCAAAGGTGATGTTTAATAAGTTATAAGAACCGCCATATAGGTTAGACGATGCTACAATTTCTGAACCAGTTTCCACAATATTAAGTAATGCCAATGTAATAGCAGCTTGACCTGAAGAGGTAGCTAATGCACCAACACCACCTTCTAATTGTGTGATACGAGCTTCAAAGACATTCTGAGTTGGGTTCATAATTCGTGTGTAAATATTACCTGGTTTAGCCAAAGAGAATAGGTCTTGGGCATGTTGCGTATCATCAAAGACATAACTTGATGTTTGGTAAATAGGCACAGCACGTGATTTTGAGAATTCATCGATAACTTGTCCGGCATGAATTGTTTGTGTTTCAAATTTCCAATTTGGATGATTGTCTGTCATAAATATTACCTCCAATCAATAGAATATTCTGATAATTTATTTTTAATTATTATACAGCACTTTAAAATGAAATCAAACTGAATTAGTAGGAATTGAAAGGTAGGGGATAGAATTTCTGAACGATATATATAGGGTGTTCAATAAAATCAAGAAATACTAAGCAAGAGAAGGCACTTGATATAAGCACCTTCTCTTTTTAGTCAGCTATTACGAGTATACGAAATAGCTATAAAATATTATTTTGTCCGAACCTAACCTAAATTTGTCATCGAGTTAACGTATTAATTTCAATTTATAGTCAATGATATTTTCTATTGAACCATCAATGCGTTTAATTACAATATGGTCACTTGTAATTTCATTCGGACTTTTGACACCAACTGCGGCTGCAATGTTAAATAGTCCTTCATGTAAACTTGTAATATAGTTCGTTACTCGATATTGCTTTTCATCGACAATGAGTGCTTTTTCTTTCTTAGGATCTGTCGTCGCAACACCCACAGGACATGTATTTAAGTGACATTGTTGACTCATAATACAACCTACACTAATCATCATGCCACGAGCAATATTAACTAAATCGGCACCTAATCCTAAAGCAATTGCTACTTTATCTGGCGTGATTAATTTACCTGAGGCAAAGATTTTCATTTTATCTCTAATTTGATGTTGCTCTAACATACCAGATACGATAGGCAGCGCCGTAAATAGTGGTAAACCGACACCATCTTGTAATTCTTGGAATGTCGCACCTGTACCACCTTCGCCGCCATCAATTGTGATGAAATCCGGGTAAATATTCATATCAACCATCGATTGAACTAGCGCTTCAATTTCTTCAACTTTACTCACTACGATTTTAAAGCCGACAGGTTTTTGACCTAGTTGACGTAGTTTATCTACAAATTGTAATAAGTCTTCAGGTGAGTCTATAAAATCAAATCGGTTAGGTGAATTCACGGTTTTATAGGGTTCGATGTTTCTGATTTTGGCTATTTCTTCTGTAACTTTATTGCCCTCCATATGTCCACCGCGGGTTTTAGCACCTTGTGCGAGTTTAATTTCAAATGCTTTTACCTCTTTATGATTGGCTGTCTTCAGAAATTGCTCGTCGCTAAAGTTGCCATCTTTATCACGGACACCGAAAAGACCTGGTCCGATTTGGAAGATAATGTCGCCACCACCTTTAAGGTGATATTCTGACAATCCACCTTCACCTGTATTCATCCATGTGCCTGCACGAGCTAACCCTTGAGATAATGCAGTGATTGCTCGACCACCAAGTGCACCGTAGCTCATTCCTGATTGACCGACTAGACGTTTGATTTTATATGGATGTCTTAGATTGTTTCCGAGAATAATAGCGTTATCGTCTGTTAAGTAATACGGATCAATATCTGTTTGATCTCTATGTTCATCACGTTGAAATAAACGCTCGTTGTCTACTTTATAGATAAATGTTGAAATCATAGTTTGATTATCAATTTGTAATTCATTACGTTGTAAAGGAAACATTGTATTTCGTATGTAAAATCCATCCTTATACTCTCGTTGTGTTCCAAAACTAGACATTCGAGAGTTGTATTTACCTGCTAGCACAATATTTGTGTACTGGTTTCTTGAAAATGGTTTCCCCTCTGTATCATTAGCAAATAAGTATTGACGTAATTCTGGTCCAATCTTTTCTGCAAAGTAACGTACACGTCCTAGAACAGGATAATTACGTAAGACACTGTGTTGATTCTGCCCTTTATCTTTAAATAGCAACACAAGTACTAAGCCGATTATTGAAAGAATCACAATAAATATCATGATGTTAACAATAAACTGCATAACTGTAAGTATAGAAATCAATTTTATTTCTCCCCCTTTGAACTTTCTACAATTAAAATCATACACCAATGTAAATCTTTTACAATTTAAATTAGGAAGAAATTTTCAATTTCTTAATATTAATAATCTGATAGAATAACAAATGATATATGACATACATGTATTTCGATGATAAAGTATGATGTACAAGATGTAAGAGGTGACCTATGGAAAAAAAGGGAAAGTCATTGAAACAAGAGGGTTTAAGAAATCAATGGGGAAGTCCTGAAGTAGTAAAAAAAGATTTCTTATTAATACCCATTTACATCGTTTTTCAAAATTTAATGCCAATTATTATTGTTTTCGGTGTTCTAGGTGTTCATGCGATGATAACGCAAGACCCGCCACCACTCTATTTATATAATTTGATGTTGAGCGTCAGTTTCGTTATAGCGCAATTTATTGTTATCGTATCATTTTTTGCATTACATAAACTCTATATTGCTGATGTGTCATTTAGACAATTTCGCATTGCTAAACGTAATTACTTACCATTAATAGTTAGTGTGAGTATCAGTGCATTATTGCTATATTATGCTTTTAATTTTGTAGCGCAGAAACTACCTAAACCTTTAAGTTATGATGTAACTCAAGCGCAACTTCGTCTTGAAGGTCTATTCAATCATCCAATTGCAATTGTGTTTACTTTTATTACAGTGGTTGCATTACAACCTTTAATTCAAGAATTAATTTATCGACATTTAATCATTCATGAACTCGGAAAAAAGCTGAATTTGATGGTAGTTATTGTATTGAGTATAGTGATAGAAGTAAGTGTACAGGTATATGACTTGATATCCATCATGGAAGTGATACCGTATTTAATATTATCAATTGGCTCTATCATTATTTACATAAGAAGTGGAAAGAGTTTAGCAGCATCATATCTTTATCATAGCTCTGTACATTTGGTGATATTTATTACTACAATGGTAGAGAAGTTCTTTTAATTTTTGATAATAGTTGAAATTTACATATTCAAAAAGAATAGATAGGGAGAGACTTATGACAAATGAATATGAACATTCGCAAGAAACATCTAAGCATTCACAACTAAACAATGAATTTGCATCAAAACGAATTGTTAAACGTGATTTCTGGCTTATACCAGGCTACTTAATTATTAATATTGTTTTGCCATTGATATTAACAATAGTTGTAATGATTACGATTGTAGCTATTACGGGTCAAACCTCACAAGATCCTTTCATAAAACAATTAATGGGGATTAATCAAATTTTTGTCTTATTAGGACAGTGTCTGTTATTACTATTATTTTATTTAATGCATCGCAAATCGCTTATTCCATTAGCAATTCAACGCTTTAAAGATTTGAAAAAACATATCATACTGATTATTGTTGTTCTCATTGCGATGTATTTGGCACAATTTTTATACGGAAACTTAATAGAATTGCTACCTGAAAAATATCAGTTTAATAATACTGAAAATAATAAACAAATTGAGGAACTCTTTAAGACGAGATGGATTTGGCCAATATTATTTTTAGATATAGTAATCGTTACGCCAATCGTTGAGGAATTACTCTTTAGACATCTCATTATTCATGAACTCGGTAAGAAATTAACATATGGTGCAATGTACGTTGTATCAGTATTAATCTTTGCTGGATTACACGTACTAAGCGCATCATCTCCATTTGAAGTTGGACCATATTTAATTATGGCTATTGGATTTGTTGTTGCGTATCACTATAGTGGTCGTAACTTAGCAATCACCATTACGTTGCATATGATAAATAACTTAATTTCATATTTCTCTATTATTATTTCGATTATTTGGTAATCGATTTACTCCGATTGAAGTGAGATACAGTGAATCAAGAAATGTTAACTTGAATTTGCTTATTTTACTTCTTTTTTTGTTATTATAGATATAAATGATGCTAGAACAGATTAAATAAAAAAGTATTTTAATTTATTTTCCAATAAAAGTAATAGTTAAGAGGAGGTTAGTAACAGATGTTATTAAACATCAAAAATTTATCATATAAAGCGGATAGACGTATGATACTCAAAAATATCAACTTTCAATTAAATGAAGGTGAGGCAGTAGCAATCATAGGTCCATCCGGTAGTGGGAAGAGTACATTTTTAAAGCAGATTAATAATCTAATTAGCCCGACAGATGGGGAACTTTATTTCAAAGATAAGCCATTCAATGACTATCCTCCTGAAGAATTGCGTATGAAGATAAGTTATCTCATGCAACAGAGTCAACTTTTTGGTGAGACGATTGGGGATAACATGTCATTTCCAGCGTTAGCTCGTGATGCGCACTTTGATAAGGAAAAGGCACTCGATTTATTGAAGAAAGTAAACTTAGGTCAGTATGATTTAAACTCTAAGATTGAACATCTATCCGGAGGTGAACGTCAAAGGATTACGATTGCACGTCAACTTATGTATCGTCCGGATATATTATTGCTAGATGAATCTACAAGTGCACTCGACACGCAAAATAAGCACATTATTGAACAAATGATTTTTGACATGGTTAAAGAAGGTGTCGCAGTCTTATGGATTACGCACAGTGATGACCAGAGTATGAGACATTTTCATAGAAGAATAACAATTAGTGATGGTGAGATAACGAAAGAGGAGGCGTTAAATCAGAATGAGTAATACAGCCCTTTGTTTAACTGCATTATTATTATTAATTCCAATCTTTATTTCGTATAAAGAAGGGTTACATATTATTAAAGATTTAGTAGTAGCTTCCGTACGTGCAGTTGTACAGTTAATCATCTTAGGTTTTATATTGCACTATATTTTCAAAATAGATCAAGCATGGATATTAATGTTAGCAGTGCTAATCATTATTATAAACGCATCGTGGAACACAATTAACCGTGCTTCTCCTGTTATGCATCATGTCTTTTGGATTTCATTTATTGCTATATTTATTGGAACTGCCTTACCGCTAACTGCTACTGTATTAGCTGGAGCGATTGATTTCAAAGCAAATGAAGTTATTCCGATAGGTGGTATGTTAGCTAATAATGGCCTTATCGCGATTAATTTAGCTTACCAGAATTTAGACCGAGCATTTGTTAAAGATATTACTGATATTGAATCTAAGCTTACATTAGCGGCCACACCTAAATTGGCTTCTAAAGCATCAATTAGAGAGAGTATACGACTTGCTATCGTACCTACGATAGACTCGGTAAAAACATACGGTCTAGTTTCTATTCCTGGTATGATGACAGGCTTGATTATTGGTGGCGTACCACCATTACAAGCGATTAAATTCCAATTGTTAGTTGTGTTTATTCATACAACGGCTACAATTATGTCAGCGTTAATCGCGACATATTTAAGCTATAATCAATTCTTTAACGTCCGTCATCAATTAGTGGCGCGTAATAGTGCACTTAACGCACCCGATGAAGAAGATGAAGATAAATAAATTAAAAAGTCAGTTTTCACTTGAATCACCAAATGAAAACTGACTTTTAATCTACTATGCTTTGTCCACTAATATGATATGGAAATGTACACCTTGCTTAGATGGTAATAGTGTAATTGAACCATGATGATAATTAACAGCGTCTTTTATGATAGATAAACCGATACCATGTTGAGCTTTATTTGCTTTCGACGTATACGACTGTTTAAATAATGCATCAATATTATCGTGAGGTAAACCTCGACCATCATCCATATAATCAATCATCAAGTTATTTTCAATTTTAGAAAAAGTAATCTTTATGCTAGGGTTGATCTCATTATGATCAATACTATTATTAATTAAATTGATCAGCAGTCTCTCGAAATACAATTTATTACCATAAAATGTTGACCCATCTTCAAAATGAAAGTCGCAAGTTAGGGATTGGTAACCAATAATCTGAGCAATTCGATTAACTGTTGATTGAATAGGGAAGTTCTCTTTATCATGCTTCATCTGATTGGTTTCCATATCAAAGGTTTGATTCAAGCTATCAATCAAATCACTCATAAACGTTGCTTTCTCCGAAATAAGTTGAACATAAGATTGTGACTGTTCATCTGCTTGTATTAGTTTAGAGTAACCATAAATTGTTGTAAGTGGCGATTTTAAATCATGTGAAATTTGACTAATCCATTTCGATTTATAATACGACATTTGATTATGGTAAAACTTATCAGACAGCATTTGTTCATTCAATTTCGACAAAGATGCGTCCAGTTCCGGATATGTTCGACGATTCTTAAATCGTTTACGCTTCGACGTCGGCTGGTGTAGTTTGCCTAGCGACAAATTACCTATCCAGTCAATGTAAAAGGATAACGGTCTTGTAAGACGTTTTGAAATTAACATGGCCGTTAAAGCAACTAAAATGACGTTAGCCATAATAAACGTGATGAAAAGTAAAATATATGTATTCTTACTATCATTGAAAGCTTCTCCAAAGTTATCATTCCACAATATCGTTCTTTGACCTGGATTCTTCACAAATTGAAGTTCATTGTTTGAAATTGAATAGTTGTAATGATTGAAATCTAAAGATGATAAACTATCAAGTAGTTGTGATGTTTTGATTTCATCGCTATTTGTTATTTTAGGTTGTTTCATTTTATTTCTATAGATATAAACAAGATACGTGCCTTCTTTTGATACAACAGAATTCGCATTATTTATGTTATTTAATAGCGTTGGTTTTATATTTGAATTACGTTTCGATTTTGGGTAGAGAATGTCTCCATTTTTACGGACGAAGTATAAATCGACGTTACTCTTTTTGGCTAAAGATTTAAGATTAGCATTGGGTTCTTGAGTAATGCCATAAGTCTCTAAGTAAGTAGGCTCAATCTCATTAATATCCCAATAAATATTTGGTAATACTTTAAAAAACAGTATGATAATTAATGTACATGTGATAGTGAAATTTAGAAGTACAAATATAGTCATATATTTAAGAAATTTTAATGTAAATTTATTGATCATTGCCATCTTCCTTGAACATGTATCCTTTGCTGCGTACAGTTTTAATCATCTTAGGTGAATTAGGAGCCGCTTCAATCTTCTTACGCAAAGTTCTAATATGTACCATCAAAGTGTTATCGTCGACACCTGTATCATATCCCCAAACTTTAGCGTATAGCTGATCTTTCGTAAGTACTTGGTTCTTGTTTTTAACAAGATACGTTAATAAATTATATTCGCGATTCGTAAGGTTGATTGGTTTCTCATTTACACACACTTCCATACTATTAAAGTTAATAGTTAAATCATTATAACGATACATCGACTGACCTTTATCGTTTAAATGTAATGAAACTCTATAGTATAACTCCATAGGGTCAAAGGGTTTCTTAATATAATCAACTGCACCTTGTTCAAAGCCTTTATAGACATCTAAATGTGTTGTTTTAGCAGTCACTACTATGACAGCTGTGTCATTTAAATCAATATATTTCAGTAACTGATAACCATCTTCAGACTTTAAATTTAAATCTAATAATATAACTTGAAAATTGAAGTTCAGTAATTCATATTTTGCATCCTCAATATTATCAACAGATTTAATATGTTGTATCCCTTTTGTACTTAAAGATAATTTCATCAACTCATTAATATCTTTATCATCTTCAATAATGAGCACTTCACCGTTCATTAAAACCACCTCAATATCTATCTTATACAACTTTTTAACATTTAACTATTCCGGTAATTATGATTTAAGGAAAAATTAAGATTAAACTAAGTAGTATTTAATTTAAAAATTTTACTATATAACTAAATCATTTAACGAAGGAGCAAATTAAATGAAAGTTATATCCCAGCTGCTTGGAATTATGATTACATTACTTGCACTATTTAATATACTTAGATTATTAATAAGTCTAATAGAAAGTTATTTTAGTATGAATTTCGGTATTGATTTTTTGTTGCATAATAATTATGTGACTTACGGCGCAATTGCATTACTTGTTGTTTCAGCATTTCTACAAGAACTTATCGAACATCAATACAACAATAATGAAAGTCTCTTTTAAAACATTGGGGAAGAAAAATATAAGTGAATATTATATAATGGAACAGTTACGAAACTTGAAGAACAGTGCGTAGCTGTTTTTTTTTATGTAAAAAGATTAAATGAAAGGAGTATGAATGATGTCTGTTATGCGGATAGCGACATTTATCATCAGTGTATTTATAGTAGGTATGGTTGAAATGATGGTCGCTGGTATCATGAATTTAATGAGTGATGACTTAGGTGTTTCAGAAGCAATAATTGGACAACTTGTCACACTTTATGCATTAACCTTTGCGATATGTGGACCTATACTTGTTAAATTAACAAATCGATATCCTGCACGTCCTGTATTATTATGGACTTTAGTCATCTTTGTAGTAGGTAATGGAATCATCGCTGTGGCGCCTAACTTTACGATTCTAGTCATTGGACGTATATTATCTTCAGCTGCAGCTTCATTAATCATTGTTAAAGTCTTAGCGCTCACAGCAATGCTAACGATACCTAAGAACAGAGGTAAGATGATTGGCGTTGTCTATACTGGATTCAGTGGGGCAAATGTCTTTGGTGTGCCCATTGGTACGATGATTGGTGATTGGATTGGTTGGCGTTTCACATTCGTATTTATTATTGTTATTAGTCTTATTGCCGGCTTATTAATGTTGAAATATCTTCCAACTACTACGGAACTCAATCAAGCCAATAGAATGTATAATAACGTTTCCGATGATAATCAAGTCACATCTCATATTGTTCGACCAGTTGAGATCATTAAGTTTTTAGCAATTACATTGCTTATTCTAATCGCTAATTCAGTGACGTTTGTATTTATCAATCCACTTATTTTAGAAAATGGTCACTCCATGGGCTATGTATCATTAGCACTACTCGTTAATGGCGTTGCCGGTGTTGTTGGTACATCAATGGGTGGTGTACTAGCTGATAAATTGACTAGTAAGCGATGGTTAATTATTGCTTTCTCAGTATTTATTGTCGTGATGCTAGCCATCAATTTAATTTTATCTACAACAGTACTATTATTAGTTGGACTCTTTATTTGGAATATCGTGCAATGGAGTACGAACCCTGCGATACAAAGTGGTATTATCGAACATGTTGAAGGTGACACAAGTCAAGTTATGAGTTGGAATATGTCTTGTCTTAATGCAGGTATTGGTTTAGGTGGTATTATCGGTGGCCTTGTTGTTTCAAATATGAATGTTGAAGCGGTCACGTTTGTAAGTGCCTTTATAGGTTTATTAGGACTGATTATTGTACTTACATTAAAGAACGTACATTATGCTAAAAATTAATATCATATAACCATTTTAAGAGCCTGGGACATAAATAATATGATGATGCTATTTTGCAAATTCGCAGTAGCTGACTGAACTGAAAATGCGCTTAAATCAAGCTTTTTTCAGTTCTAGTCATCCTTGCGGGGGTGGGACGACGAATTTAAAAAGAATTCTGTCCCACTCCCTTTCTTTATTTATTTACATGTGGTTCTAAGTTGTTTATCGAGTAAGGTTCATAGGGCATGGTGCCTGTTCTAGCGTAATGAACTAAGTCACTTATCATACGTTTGCTTAATTCGAACTCATTGTTTGAAAGTTTAATAGAGTGACCCTGTAGTATATCCATCTTACCGAACCAGAAGACTAAATCTAAAATATGATAAGCACTTGCAAAATGAACATGTTCAGGTCGAGCCCAATCAAAGCGTAACAACCAACGATAAGAATTATTACTCATTTGTTGAAGTAACGTGAATGTTGGCTGTTTAAAATATAATTCCGTCACGACATGTGCTTGTTGTTTTCCAGTTTGAACACGACTGAAATCGACGTGAATATGATTTAATTTCATGACATCAACGAAACGTTGAGGGCTCAGTTTTCGTGATTCATTTCGGATATAACAATCGCCTTCATCTTTCGTATAGCTTAATACAATGGGTTTGTTGAATTCAGTTAGAGGCCTACACATCTTGCTATCTTTAATCGGTTGATATATCAATTCTAAGCCTTTAGATTTGCCACGTGCTTCCGCGTCATATGCCATTAATTGTAGAATTGCTTGATCATCTAAATCGTTTATACTTTTTCCGGAAAAGTGTTGTTGCATTAAATCATCAAAATGTTGTGCTTTCATCATGCCAGTTTTTGCTGAATCTAACTGCAATATGCCACTTAATAACATCACTTGATGATAATAGTGGTCAAGTTGTGGTTGCTGCATCAATGCTTGAATACTCATACTGCCTGCTGATTGACCCCATAATGTAACATTGTCAGGATCTCCACCAAAATACTTAATAAAATGTGCAACCCACTTTAATACCGCAATTTGATCAGACAGACCGTTATTTTTATCGTAGTGCGCGTTAAAGTAAGACCAATCTAGAAATCCCAATGCACCTAATCGATAGTTGAACGTAATCACAATGACATCATATTGCTCAACAATATGTTCTGGAGTATATAATTCTGCTGAACCATGACCATTTATAAAGCCACCACCATAAAAGTAAATGATTACAGGTTTCTTTGCTTTGCCAGTAGATTGACGCCAAATGTTTAAATGTAGGCAATCTTCATTAGGTTGAAATTTCTGTTTCGTAGTTGAAAAGAAAGTTTCTAATTTATTGAATGGTTGTGGAGGGATTGCTCTGAATTGTGTAGCATCAACCAATGTATCATAACTATAGATAGGACTAGCGTGTTTAAAACGACGATGTCCAATAGGGGGATATGCATAAGGAATGCCTAGAAATAAATCTAAATTCTTATGTGTCAAACCTTCGAAAGAACCATATTTCGTATTAATTATTACCATCAGATTATCACCCAACATTTATCAATTACTTTAACTATAGCATTATTTTATAAGTTGAAAGATATTGAATACTGTTCTATTCTAAAAAAAACCTAAGTATGAACGTAGTCACACTTAGGTTTACAATATTAATCATTATGTTGTTGGATTGCTTCTTTTCTTTCAGGTTCCTGTTGTTCTGCTTCCAATGTATCTTCTTTCATTTGTTTATTAATCTTCTTAGCGCGTTTGTAATATACACTCTTGAAGTGGCTTGTAATACCAATTCTATAAAAGACAAGTGCTAAAACAATTATAACTAGGAAATCGTAAGGGTAGTGTATTAGGTTAATACCTTTAAACTCTTTACTACCGATAAATGACATACAAGCTAATAAGATTAAGTAGACAATAATCCACATACTTCCACCGATTTGTTTTTTAGTGTTTTTCCAATTCATTTTATATTCATAGAAGAAATAAATTGGTAATCCTAAAATAATAATCAATATAACTTCAGCTGTGGTTGGCCACATCGCCCAATAAATTGCTAATGAAGCAAGTACAAAAGATAATGGCGCCATTACTTTTAACATCGTGCCTCGGAATGGTCTGTGTAATTTAGGTCCCATTTCACGTAACGACATTACCGTAGTTGGTCCTGTTAAGTATGCGACTAATGTTGCTGTTGAAATAACAGCGGCTAATACACCCCAATCACGGAATAAGGTCACCATAACCATACTGATGATCGCATTAAATACGATGGCTACACGTGGAATATTATAAGTTGTATTAATTTTACCTAAGAACTTAGGAATATGACCATTACGTTCCATTGCATTTAATACACGACCAGTAATCGCAACAAATGATACGCCTGTACCAAATGGTGAAACAACCGCTTCGATGTATAGCAAAATAGCTAACCAGTTGATACCTAATAAGATTGCCATGTCTGCGAATGGTGAATTGAAGTTGATACCACTCCATCCATGCTCATGAATCATTGATTGTGGCATAGATGTAATAAATGTACTTTGTAGTATGATGTACAGAATTGCGCTCAACGTTAATGAAATTGCAATTCCACGTGCAATATTCTTTTCAGGATTTTTAATTTCAGATCCCATATTAATGATTGTTTGGAATGCATTAAATGAGAAGATGATTCCTGATGTTGTTGTTGCTGCAAAGATTGGTGCGCTACCGTACGGCATAAATTCGCCAATAGATGAACCGTAGTTACTAGTGTCGAAACCTGAAAGCATTAACATGATGATTGTTAGTAACGGTACACCTAATTTAAAGAACGAAATTAAACTAGTGAAAGACGTTAATAATTTAACTGACCAATAGTTTAATAAAGAAAAAATAATGATAATGACATAGACAGCGAATAATCCTGTCGTACTGATTGAACCATTATGCATTAATGCAGAAGTTGGTTTTGCCCAATCCCATGGCCATGAACTGATGTATTGTACAGCAGATACTGCTTCAATTGGAATGATAGTAACTAATGATACCCAGTTTGCCCATGCGGCAATAAATCCTAACAATGAACCGTGTGAGTATTGAGCATAGTTACTCATACCACCAGATTGCGGAAACATTGTTCCTATTTCGATATAGTTATAAGAAATCGTTCCTATAACTATAAACCCGATAATCCAAGATAAAATGGCTGCAGGACCAGCTGCAGAAGAAGCTTCCCATGCACCAAATAACCAACCTGAACCAATTAAACTTCCTAGTCCTAATAATACAAGTTGGACCAGATTGATCTTACCTTCGTTATTATTTTGTCCCATAAATACTCCTTTATGTTGTTTTAATAATCATCAAAAATGATACGTTATAATTATACGCTTATCATTTCATTAGTCAATTCATGATTTTGTAAATTTACAAATGATTGTGTAATTAATAGTTATTTATTGACTTAAATAATATAATGATTGTATTGTTATCAAACTAATGATATGAGGTGACTAAGGTGCCAGAGAAACAATCCGATAAACAGGTATTAGCTTTTTTAGAAAAAGAAAGTCAATGGAAGGAATCTTATCAATATTTAAGAAATTTAATATTTGATGAGTCAGAATTAGAAGAAGCATATAAATGGATGCATCCAACATATACCATTAATGATAAAAATGTTATAACGATTCATGGTTTTAAACATTATGTAGCGTTACTATTTCATAAAGGTGCAATTATAGAAGATAAATATGAAACGCTAATTCAACAAACAGAGCGAGTTCAAGCAGCAAGACAGATACGCTTTAAAACACTGGAAGAAATTAAAGAACGTCGAGATGAAATTTTATATTATATTAATGAAGCCATTGAAGTTGAAAAGGATGGCAAGAAAGTTGAAATGAAGAAGACAGAGGACTATGAAATACCTGAAGAATTACAGCAAGCATTCAATGATAATCCTAATTTAGAAGAGGCATTTTACAAATTAACGCCTGGTAGACAGCATCAATACATATATCACATTTCACAAGCTAAGCGTAGTCAAACAAGACAAAGCAGAGTTGAAAAATATATTGATCATATTCTTGATGGTAAAGGGATGCACGATAAATAGATTTAGAATGAAAGAAGCATTTAATCAACATCGCTAAAGATGAAGATTAAATGCTTTTTAAATGATGTTAACAATAGTTCAAATTAGATAGTCAATTAACCATTTAATTTAACTAAAATTTTAGCTTGAGATTTATCGTTTACTAATTGTTCGAATCCAGATTCAACAATGTTTTCTAATTCGATTTCATCTGTTACTACGCTCTTAACATCTAAACTACCGTTCGCAATTAAATCAATTGTTTGTTGGAATGTAGTAGGAGAGTATGCAATTGTAGAAGTTAATTGAACACCTGAGTTAGTTAATAACATTGGATCGAAATCTACTGCATGAGCAAAGATTGATACGATGACAACTGTACCTCTTGGACGCGTAACTTGTACAGATTGAGATAATGTTACACCAACACCAGCAACTTCAAATGTAACATCTACACCATTTTCTGTATGTTCGTTAATAAAGTCTACAGGATTTGTATTACCAGAGTTAACTACATGCGTAGCGCCGACTTCTTTAGCTTTAGCTAAACGTTCTTCAGATAAATCAAATACGAAGATTTTACTTGCACCAGCTGCTTTAGCTGCAACAATTGTTAATAAACCAATT
Source organism: Staphylococcus haemolyticus (assembly GCF_006094395.1). Lineage (NCBI taxonomy): Bacteria > Bacillati > Bacillota > Bacilli > Caryophanales > Staphylococcaceae > Staphylococcus > Staphylococcus haemolyticus. The sequence continues at coordinate 559,373 of NZ_CP035291.1, forward strand.
GGGCCAGCACCAAATACTGCTACTGTATCACCAAATAATAATTTACCTTCTTTAACTGCTTGAACCGCAACTGCAGTAGGTTCTACTAAAGCACCTTCTTTATCAGATACACTTTCAGGTAATGCATATACATTTTCTTCTGGCGCATTTGTAAATTCGGCAAAGCCACCATCAGAGCCTAAACCGATAAATGAATAGCCATCATATAAATCAACGCTTTCATCTTTCTCGTGTTTAGATACAGTTGGGTTAACAACTACGCGGTCACCTTTTTTATATTTAGTAACGTCTTTACCAACTTCTTCAACAACACCAGCAAACTCATGTCCTAAAGTAACAGGTGCTTTTTGTTCAAGTAGTGGATCAGGTTTATCTGTAGAGATGAAGACTGGTCCTTCTAAGTATTCATGTAAATCAGTTCCGCAAATACCTGCCCATGAAACTTTTACTTTAACTTCATTGTCTTTTAATTGCTTAGGTTCACGATCTTCCACGCGAACATCTTTTTGACCATACCATACTGCTGCTTTCATTTTTACAACATCCCTTCAATAAATACTTATTACACCTATAGACTAATACTATTAATTTTGGAATGCAATTTTGAATTCAGCTTCAAATTATTTACTTAGAAAAGTTTGACAATTTGATGAATTTTATTGTGAGCAACTTTATTTTCGACAGTTTTTTAACTTGATCATGCTTGAAACAACTTTAAAAAAATGTAATTGTGAATTTTTTTAATCTTTTCATATAAGAAATGTTTCAAAAAATTATATAGGGTATATAGATATAAAAGATGGAAAAAGCTTGAATTATATTGAAATTGAATTAATTAAAATTTTATGAAGCAAAGGCCATGAGGCTCTTGTTTAACTTATTACGTATTTGTTTAACAATGGGACTACTGGCCTTTTTGTTTTATGAGCTTTTTTATCTGGCAACAATAGGAAGGAGCAATATAATGACGCTAAGTATTAAGAACTTAACAAAAATTTACTCTGGCAATAAAAAAGCAGTAGATAATATTTCATTAGATATTGAATCTGGTGAATTTATTGCCTTTATTGGGACAAGCGGTAGCGGTAAAACGACAGCTTTACGAATGATTAACCGAATGATTGAAGCCACTGACGGCACAATTGAAATGAATGGGAAGAATGTTCGAAATATGAATCCAGTTGAATTACGTAGAAGTATTGGCTATGTTATTCAACAAATTGGATTGATGCCTCATATGACCATTAGAGAAAATATTGTCTTGGTACCAAAGTTGCTTAAATGGTCTAAAGAGAAGAAGGATGCTAAAGCAAAAGAATTAATCAAGTTAGTAGACTTACCTGAAGACTATTTAGATCGTTATCCATCTGAATTATCAGGTGGTCAACAACAACGTATTGGTGTCGTACGTGCATTAGCTGCAGAGCAAGATATCATCTTAATGGATGAACCTTTTGGTGCATTGGATCCAATTACGAGAGATACTTTACAGGATTTAGTTAAAGATCTTCAAAAGAAATTAGGGAAAACATTTATTTTCGTGACACATGATATGGACGAAGCGATAAAGCTCGCAGACCGTATTTGTATCATGTCTAAAGGGAAAGTTGTTCAATACGATACACCGGATAATATTCTTAGAAATCCTGCCAATGATTTTGTTAGAGAATTTATTGGACAGAATAGATTGATTCAAGATCGTCCGAATATGAGAACGGTTGAAGATGCGATGATTAAGCCTGTTACGGTAAATGCCAACGACACTCTTAATGATGCAGTCAATGTTATGCGACAAAGACGTGTTGACACAATATTTGTAGTCAACAATCATCATCATTTACTTGGATTCCTAGATATTGAAGATATTAACCAAGGGTTACGTCAACGTAAGGAATTAATTGATACAATGCAACGAGATGTTTACAAAGTCCATATTGATTCTAAATTACAAGACTCCGTACGTACGATATTAAAGAGAAATGTTAGAAACGTACCAGTCGTTGATAATGACAATGCACTTATAGGTCTAATTACACGTTCTAATCTTGTTGACATTGTCTATGACTCTATTTGGGGTGAAGAAGATGATGAGATGACATTGTCTGATTCGCACATGAATGATGTCGAACGTGAAAATGAGTTAGGTAACATTGAAAAAAATGAACATGCCGAAGACCGTCATAATGACGCTACATCGAAACAAAAAGATGTTACAGATAGATTAGACACACATGATGTGAAGGATTCTGACCATTCGGGAGTTGATCGTTAATGCGCCAATTTTTCCAAGAATATGGAAGCCAACTCGTATCGAAAACGATAGAACACTTTTACATATCAATTATCGCGTTATTAATTGCGATTGTAGTTGCGGTTCCGTTAGGCATTTTATTATCTAAGACGAAACGTATTGCAAATGTAGTGTTAACGATAGCGGGTGTGCTTCAAACAATTCCGACGTTAGCAGTATTAGCCATTATGATTCCAATCTTTGGTGTAGGTAAGACGCCAGCAATTGTCGCATTGTTCATTTATGTATTGTTACCAATTTTAAACAATACAGTTCTGGGAGTACAAAATATTGATAAGAATATCATCCAAGCTGGAACAAGTATGGGTATGACTAAGATGCAGTTAATGAAAGATGTCGAATTGCCATTAGCCTTACCACTTATAATTAGTGGTATACGTTTATCAAGTGTATACGTAATCAGCTGGGCTACATTAGCTAGTTACGTTGGCGCTGGTGGACTCGGTGATTTAGTCTTTAACGGATTAAATTTATATCAGCCACCAATGATTATTAGTGCTGCAATTCTTGTAACGTGTCTGGCTTTACTTGTCGATTTCATACTTTCTTTAATTGAAAAGTGGGCCGTGCCTAAAGGGCTTAAAGTATCTAGATAAATACAAAGGGAGGATTTTAAAATTATGAAAAAGTTAAAACTTACTTTCATACTTCTTGCAATGTCTCTCATCGTATTATCTGGATGTAGTTTACCAGGTTTAGGCGATGGTGACGGTAAAGATAGTGTGAAGATTACTGCCACAGAAACTAGTGAAACAAAAATTATGGCAAATATTGAAAAACTAATGATAGAACATTATACAAATGGCAAAATAAAACCTACTATTGTTGGTAATTTAGGTTCCAGTATTATTCAACATAATGCATTACAACGTGGAGATGTGAATATGTCAGCAGTAAGATATACTGGAACAGAATTGACGAGTGTACTTGATGCACCACCAACAAAAGATACTAAAAAAGCAATGTCAGAGTCACAAAGATTATTTAAAGAAAAATATAATCAGAAATATTATGACTCATTTGGGTTTGAAAATACGTATGCATTCATGGTTACTAAAGAAGTAGCTGAGAAATATCATTTAGAAAAAGTTTCCGACTTAAAAAAATATAAAGATGAATTACGTTTAGGCATGGATACACAATGGATGAACCGTGCTGGTGATGGATATCCAGCTTTCCAAAAAGAATATGGGTTTAAATTTGCGAGTGCACGCCCAATGCAAATTGGTTTGGTGTACGATGCTTTAAAAAATAAAAAATTAGATGTTGCTGTTGGTTATTCAACCGATGGACGTATTGCTGCTTACGATTTGAAAATCTTAAAAGATGATCGTAAATTCTTCCCACCATATGATGGAAGTCCATTAGCAACTGAAAAACTAATCAAAGATCACCCTGAAATTGACAAAGCATTGAAAAAATTACAGGGACAAATTAGTACTAAAGAAATGCAGAAATTAAATTATGAAGCGGATGGAAAAGGTAAAGAACCTGCCGTTATTGCAGAGGAATATTTGAAGAAACATAATTATTTTGAAGATGACAGTAAGAAAGGTGGTCAAAAATAATGAAAGGTAACTTGTTAAGCTCACTTTATGAATACTATACCTTGAACTTTGGCTATCTGATGGAACTCTTTTTCAAACATTTATTAATGTCTATTTATGGCGTGTTATTCGCTTGTATTATTGGCATTCCGATAGGGATTTTAATTTCAAGATATACAAAGTTATCATGGCCTATTATTACTATCGCGAATATTATCCAGACAGTTCCAGCAATCGCGATGTTAGCAATACTTATGCTAGCACTTGGGTTAGGGCCTAATACTGTAGTGTTTGCAGTATTCTTATATGCGTTACTTCCAATTATTAAGAATACGTACACTGGCATTACAGAAGTAGACTACAATATTAAAGATGCAGGCAAGGGTATGGGAATGACTAAGAATCAAGTCATGCGTATGATTGAATTGCCATTGTCATTATCAGTGATTATTGGTGGTATTCGTATTGCTCTAGTTGTAGCGATTGGTATCGTGGCAATTGGCTCATTTATTGGAGCTTCTACACTAGGAGATATTATTATACGAGGTACAAACTCTACTGATGGTACGGTTTATATACTTGCTGGTGCCATTCCAATTGCGTTAATTGCGATTATTATAGATTTAGGATTACGTTTATTAGAAAAGAAACTCGATCCAACGAATAATAGTAAGAAACGAGACAATAAAGTTCAAAGTATTAATTAATGGTTACAAATGAAAAAGAACCTGAGCACAACATTGTGTTCAGGTTCTTTTTAAAATGTTTAGAATAAAATTGAAGCTAATGGTGGAACAATGGCAACGATAATTACGCCAACGATAACAACGGCGATACTACCCATTGACTCTTCAGTTTCACCAAGTTCTTTGGCTGCAGCTACGCCAAGTGTGTGTCCACTTGTACCAAGGGCTAAACCACGAGCGATTGGATTTGAAATTTTAAACCACTTAACAATTTTAGTACCTAATGCAGAAATAACAACGGCATTTAGAATAACGGCTAATGACGTTAACTCTTTGACGCCACCAATACCTTGTGATACTGGAAGGGCGATCGCAGTTGTAGCAGCTTGTGGTAGCATTGAAGCACCAATTTGATCGCCTAATTGGAATACAATAGCTACTAAGTAAATTAAGATAAGTGCGATTAACGTTCCAATTGCGATACCCCCAAAAATTTGTAGCCAATATTTTTTAAGTACATCACGTTTTTTATATAAAGGGATGGCGAAACTAATTGTTGCTGGCTCTAAGAAGAAGTTAATAATGTCTCCACCTATTTTGTAATTTTCATAACTAATACCTGTTACTTTTAAAAATACGATCCCCGCAACCATTGCTACGAAAAGTGGTGCTAGTAAGAAGAAACCGTTCGTTTTTTTATAGAAATATTGTGCAATGACAAATGGTATTAATGAGACTAATATACCAAAATACGGTGTTGTAATTCCTAAATGATCTACCATTAGTTACCCTCCCCAAGTTTAGTTTGTTCATTTTGCTCTTTAGATGGGAATAATGTTTTTGTTACGAATAATTGTGAAACAAATCCTACACAGATAAGTAGTAATAACGTTGAAATAATAATTAATAGCAATATTAAAATAGGATGTTGGCTTAATATTGGTAAAGAATTGATAACCGAAATTCCGGCCGGTACGAATAAGAAACTAATATTATTCGTTAATGCTGTGCCGACACCTTCAACTTGACCTAATTTGACCACACCAGTGCATAATAGGATGAATAGTAATACGAGTCCTATTACTGACGCTGGCATAGGAAATGGTATGAAACTTTCAATAATTTTAGATATAAATAGTACGATAGCAATCGTTAATGCTTGCTGAAAGAAATTATACGTTTTTGCTAACTTATGATTTCCTTTATGAGCATTACTTTGTGATTGTTCATTTGCCATATTTTAACGCTCCCTTTCTCTTTCCCTTACAGATAGAATATTATGAAAACGTTTACTATTGTGAGTTTTGGCAGTGACTTACAAAAATTAGGACGTGAGTTGCAATATATTCAAGTTGAAAATCAAATAGTCAAAATAATAACAAATGATAAGACATTTATTTATAAAATAAAAAAGTATTTAACCTTATTTGGCGTATCAAATATTGATGTTTGCCATAGATTAAATACTTATTAAGATGATTAATATGTTTACGTTGTATGTTTGACTGGTTAAGCAAGGCCAATTTCATGTTTAAATGCCTTCATAAATGATCGACTAACTTGAAATTTATCTCCCGATGTCATGGTTACTTGATAGGTATAATTGAACCAATGTTCAACGCTATCGATATGCGTTTTATTAATGATAGTCGCACGATGAATTTTAATAAATGTGTTATTCGATAATTTCTTTTCATAGTAGTTAAGTGGTTCATTAGTTTGATATGTGCGATGAGTGGTATTTATCGTTGTTATCCCATTGTTGACTGAAACTGCTGTGATGTCATCTTTTCGGATCACATAGATACGTTCATTCATTTCAATTGGTAGTACGGTTTGGTCTTCATTTTCTTGGCGATCATCTTGTTGCATTGATAGCGTAGATGGTTCACTTGTTATATGATCTATCTCATTGCTATTAGATATTTGATGCTTAACTTTATTGACTGCTTGCTCTATACGTTCAAGTTCAAAAGGCTTGAGTATATAATCAATTGCATCAAGTTCAAAGGCTTTAACTGCAAATGTATCGTGTGCCGTTGCAAAAATAATGTGTGGTGGTTGTTTCATTTTCTTTATTTTTTGTGCTAAATCTATACCACTTTCATCCATAAGATTGATATCTAAAAAGACTAAATCATATGTTTCTGATAAAAGTTTTTCTAACGTTTCTTCTATGTTTTCAGCTTCATCAATCACGTTAAATCCAGATATCTCATTTAATAAGTAATGAAGCTCATTTCGAGCTAATGGTTCATCATCAACGATTAACGTCTTCACTTAAATATCCTCCTTTATTGTGTGTGATGGTATATGGCAACTTACCGTCGTTCCTATTTCTGTTGATTCAAAATGTAAGGCGGCCTTTGTGCCGTAAAGTCCAATTAACCGTCTGTTTAAATTTTCTAAGGCACTACCAGTTCCTGTCTCTGAATCGACACTCATTTGTCCAATCAATGGTAACTTATCATCATCAATGCCACTTCCATTATCACGAACAGTTAATGTTAATTCTTCATTGTCATGGTGTGCAACTACATCAATAATATTATCTTTGCGACGGTGTTTAAAGGCGTGTTTGATAGCATTCTCAACTAGAATTTGAATGACGAAAGGTGGGATAAGCACATGCTTACATGATGAATCAATATGATATTGAATTGTGAATCGATCAGGGAAGCGTGCTTGTTCTAATGCCAAATAGGCCTCTACTTGTTGCAATTCTTTTTCCAAAGTAATGGTGTTATTTCGAGCTCCTTGCAAATTTGATCTAAAGAATTGGCTTAACTGCAATAATAACTTTCTTGCCTTTTCACTATCAATACGTACGAGGGCTGAAATGGTATTAATCGCATTAAAGAAGAAGTGCGGATTAACCTGTGCCTGTAACGATTTGATTTCAGCATCTTTTAAAAGTTTACTCTGCATTTCGGCCTGACCCAATTCTAATTGACTTGAGAAGATATCTGCTAGGCCACGTGCGAGTTGTTTCGTCGATGTTGTGTTTTCATATTCATTTGTAAAATAAAATTTTAATGTGCCGGCTACTTCTTGATTAATCATTAAAGGGATGACGATAGCAGATGTTAAAGAACAATTTGGATTGTTGCATCCGATTTCTTCTTTAGAGTGTGCTTCTTTTAAATGACCCGTTTTTATGACTTCTTTTGATAAATCGGTAATGATTGCTTTTTTAGCAACATGGTGGTCACTTGCAGCGCCCACATGTGTTAAAATATCTGTTCTATTTGTGATAGCAACCGCCGATACGTTCATCAATTTCAGAATGATTTCAGCAACGGAACGTGCAGACTGTTCAGTTAAACCAGACCTAAAATACGGCAACGTTTTATTCGCTATTTCGAAGACATCATGCGTTTGAATAGCACGGGTTTGCTCTTCTTGTTTTAATGTTGAAAGTATTATAGATAAGAAGATAGCTGTCCCAATACTATTGATTAAAATCATAGGTAAGGCGATAAATTGAACAAGCGACCATGCAGAAGCTGTATCGTTGGCAAAGATGAGTATGCATGCCATTTGAATTGCTTCATTAATTGCACCAATAATGGCACCCATTAAAACGGTTGGGTAAGTATAGCGACGCATTGTACGATAACCATAAAACCCTGATATAAGTGCGATGAAAATAGATGAAATGAGATAGGTGTATGCATTTGCACCGCCAATATAAAGGCGTGACAACCCTGATACAATGCCTACTATAATTGCGACGAAAGGTCCGCCAATTAAACCAGACATCCCTATTGTTAATACACGTGTATTTGCCATAGATGCATCGTCATTTAGGTGGTAATAAATATTACTAGATACAATATGTCCATTTTCAATTTCAATTCCAGTGAAATTTGAAGTTATAGCAAATAGAGCGAACAAAATTGTTAATTGCCATTGAGAACGCAATTTTTCGCGTTCGCCCATCATCGTTTTAAAGTGATTAATATTCATTAACATATAGGCGATAATAATGATTAACCCTACACGTTCAAGCAATAATATAAATAAATTAAACATAGTAAGCACCTATTCATTGTAGTTTCAGTTAAAATACTTATCCTTTCTATAATTATAATATGGATAATTTTAACTTAATAGTTTAAAATTAAAACTTATAATTTGTAGGTATCTAATTATTGATTTATTGCACTTTTGAGTATGTTGTTAAAAATATTTATTGAAAAAGTTAGAGTATTTTATTAAGTCATTTCTTCTTAATTATGATAAGGTTTTCAATGTAAACTAATTTCTTAAGTGAGTGTTGTATCTAACATAATCTAACGTCAAATAATGAAAGTCATGATGCACATGTTAATAAATTATAGAAATAGGGAACTTATTAATTAACGCTATAGACATAAAATTGATGACACTCATTATAGTTGCTTTATTAGGACTTAAATCAACTTGAGTAGATTAGTTTTAGGGTAATTTAGGAGGAATTTTTCGAGATGGAGTCTTCAAAACAATTTAGGGGAGATAATAAATTACTAATTGGTATTATAATCGGGGTACTCACATTCTGGTTATTTGCACAATCATTAGTTAACGTTGTTCCAACGTTACAATCTTCATTTAACACAGACATGGGTACGATTAACATTGCCATTAGTTTAACTGCATTGTTCTCTGGACTATTTATTGTAGGGGCAGGAGATATTGCAGACAAATTAGGTCGAGTAAAAATGACATACATCGGCTTAGCATTAAATATTATTGGTTCATTATGTTTAATCATCGCACCTGTCGCATGGTTGCTATTAGTAGGACGTGCGTTACAAGGTTTATCAGGTGCATTAATTATGCCGTCAACACTTGCAATAATAAATGAATATTACATAGGAAAAGAAAGACAACGCGCTGTTAGTTACTGGTCTATCGGTTCTTGGGGCGGTAGTGGTATTTGTTCATTATTTGGTGGTTTCATGGCCTCAACGATTGGATGGCAGTGGATTTTTATTGTTTCAATTGCACTTTCAATTTTAGCCTTTTTCTTAATTAAACATACACCCGAGACTAAAGTTGAACCTAGTGTAGATGAAACTAAAACAAAATTTGATGTGACTGGTTTAATACTATTGGTTATTACACTATTAAGTGTTAACGTGATGGTTACGCAAGCTGCAGATCGAGGACTGTTCTCGCCAATGATCTTATCACTTGGTGCTGTATTCTTAGTTGCAGGAATCTTATTTATTATTAGAGAATTAAAAACAGAGAACCCGTTAGTTGATTTTCATATTTTCAAAAATAAGGGTTATAGTGGTGCGACATTATCCAACTTTATGTTAAATGGTGTTGCCGGTGGTACACTTATTGTTGTTAATACGTATTATCAAAGTCAATTAGGTTTTAGCTCATTACAAGCAGGTTTAATTTCAATTACGTACCTTGTAGCTGTACTAATCATGATTCGTGTTGGTGAAAAATTATTACAAAAACTTGGTGCTAAAAAACCATTATTAGTAGGTAGTGGTTTTGCATTCTTAGGATTACTACTATTATCTTTAACATTCTTACCAAATGTTGCTTATATCATTTCAAGTATTATAGGTTACTTATTATTTGGTATCGGTTTAGGTACATATGCTACTCCTTCTACTGATACAGCGGTTGCAGAAGCACCTGATGATAAAGTAGGTGTAGCATCTGGATTGTATAAAATGGCGTCATCTTTAGGTAATGCTTTTGGTGTTGCTATGTCTAGTACCATTTATGGTTTTGGTGCATCATTCATGAATTTACAACTCGGCGGCGCTGCTGGCGTATTATTCAATGCCGGAATTGCTTTAACTGCATTTATAGTAATTTTAATTTTAGTTCCTAAGAAATTAAGAACAAATTAATATAAATATTAGTTTTTAATAGTGAGATATCGAATTCGATTAGAGTTCGATATCTTTTTTAATAAATTAAAGAACAATTTATATTAATTATCTTAAAATTGTGAATATTCCGTTTACAATATTGACGTTATAAATTTAAAGTAGTATTTTAAAATCATCATTAGGAAAAAGGGGTCGTGACATATGAAAATAGCAATTGCAGGTTCTGGCGCGTTAGGAAGCGGATTTGGTGCGATGTTATACCGTCAAGGGTATGATGTAACGTTAATTGATGGATGGGAGCCACAAGCGAAAGCAGTTATACAAGAAGGTTTACATATAGACATCAATGGTAAAAATCATCATCTTAACATGACGATGTATCAACATAACGATATTCCACAAGATGCTCAATTTGATGTTATCTTTTTATTCACTAAAGCGATGCAGTTACAAGATATGCTGGAACATATTAAAGCACACATTCATGACAATACAATTATGGTTTGTACGATGAATGGTTTGAAGCACGAACGTTTAATTCAACATTATGTTGACGAATCACGAATTGTGCGCGGTGTTACTACATGGACTGCAGGATTAGAATCTCCTGGACATACACATTTAATGGGGGCAGGTCCGGTTGAAATTGGTGCACTTGTACCTAAAGGTCAAGCTAATGTTGATGTCGTGTATGAACTGTTAGATCAATCTGGTCTTAATCCACATAAAAGTGAGCAGCTGCAACAATCAATTTGGAAGAAAATTTGTGTGAATGGTACTGCTAATGCACTTTGTACGATATTAGAATGTCGTTTATCAAATTTAAATGAGAGTGATTATGCGAAACAACTTATTTACAAGATTACACAGGAAATTGTACAAGTTGCAACGGTAGATGGCGTACATTTAAATGGAGATGAAGTTTACAATTATCTCATCGATTTAAATGAAAAGGTAGGCCCACATTATCCATCAATGTATCAAGATTTGATTAACAATAATCGTCTTACAGAAATTGATTATATTAATGGAGCAGTTGCTCAATTAGGTAAAGAACATCATATTGATGCGCCAGTTAACCAATTTGTAGCGAATATGGTACATGCGAAAGAGCAACAACGACATGCAAAATAATGTCCAATTAGAAGACATGAAGGGTATGTCATCAACTCGTATCTGAATAAAAGTAATTGATTCTATGATTTAAGATTGAATTGTGGAATCACCTTAATGGTAAGGTGGATTGGAGTGAGATGTTGGATTCAAATTGGATTCAGTCTTGCTCCTTTTTTAAATCGAATAATTATATCTTTATCACAAAAAGTGATACGCTTAATCCTTATTGAAATATGAATGATTATAAAATAGTCCTAAACGGGTAGAAGAAGGTTAAGTGAATTTAAGGAGCTGTTATTAGAATGAATCGTTCAACGAAACGTGTCGTTATTACAAGTATTGTAGGTGGATTGCTAAGTGGTGCGGTTAAGATTGGCTGGGAAGCTATCGTTCCGCCTAGAACACCGGAACGTGAGAAAGAAACCCCTCCAATGACATTATTGAATCAGGTGGGATTACCAGATTCAATAAAAAAAGCAACCTATCACTATAATGGTAATGATATTCCAATAACGGTTATGGGGATTCATTATGGCTTCTCTGTAGCAAATGCTCTTGCATATGGCTTATTAGCTGAAAGATTTCCACGAATCACTGCCTTAAAAGGATCATTATTTGGCGTTGCTATTCATATTGCGTTTCATGAATATTTATTGCCAAAGTTGAAATTGACACCTCAGGTTAAAGACTTACCTTATGAAGAACGACTTTCAGAGTTGTTTGGTCATATCGTTTGGATGAATACTATTGATATGATTAGAGATTCTAGTAAGTAGGTTAGATTGAGATATTCATTTTCAGAAAAAGAGAAATAGAAAGGTGAGTACAATAATGACTAAAATATTTATTACAGGCGCAACAGGATTAATCGGAACACGATTAACAAAACGTTTGGTTGAAGAAGGACATGAAGTTGCCGGATTCACTACATCTGAGAGAGGTAAAGAGAAATTAGAAAGACTCAATGCTAAAGCATATATTGGTGATATTTTAAAAGCTGATACTATTGATGCAGCAATTGGTGACTTTCGTCCTGAAATTATCATTAATCAAATTACAGATTTAAAAAATGTTGATATGGCTGCAAACACAAAAGTGCGTATAGAGGGCGGTAAAAACCTAACTGATGCGGCACTTAAATTTGATGTTAAAAAAGTAGTAGCTCAAAGTATTGGTTTCATGTATGAACCAGGAGAAGGACTTGCTACTGAAGAAACACCATTAGATAATCATTCAGATGGTGACAGAAAAATTACGGTAGATGGCGTGGTTGGACTTGAAAAAGAAACCGCTCGTATGGACCAATATGTTGTGTTACGTTTCGGTTGGTTATATGGACCAGGTACTTGGTATGGTAAAGACGGTATGATTTATAATCAATTTAAAGATGGCGAAGTAACATTATCAGATGGTGTCACATCATTCATTCATTTAGATGATGCTGTTGAAGTATCTATTCAAGCGATGAACTTTGATACTGGTATTTATAATGTTGCAGATGACGAGCCAGTAAAAGGATCAGACTTTGCAGCATGGTATTCAAAAGAAGTTGGTGTGGATCCTAAAGTCACTATCCAACCCGCACAACCATTTGAACGTGGCATTACAAATGACAAGTTTAAAGAACAAGGTGGTACACTAATCTATAATACATGGAAAGATGGCATGCACCCATTAAAATAAATTATTAGTAAAAGAAGCACTGTTACAAGCTAATTGCAATTAGCTTGTAACAGTGCTTGTTGTATTGATGGAATGTCTTTATTACTTTAAGCCTTATCATCGTTAGTCTTATTTTGACGTTGTTGCTCAATTTGTCGTTTGAGTTGTTCACCTGCTGCTTTACCCACTTTTGCATAATGGCTATGTGCAAAATGCATTTGAATAATTAAAAACGTTGCACTTATCGCCCAGTATAAACTTAAGGCTGAAGCAGATTGTAGTGATGCATAAATAATAAATAATGGCGATAATACCATCATGACATAGTATGTGCGTCTTTCTTCTTTTGGATAATGCATTGCATTGACCAAAGGTTGAATGAAGTAAAGTAAAGCTGCTATAAATGTCATGATTAAATCCGTATGCATTAAATTGAACCATAAAAAGTGAGGGTGCTCGATAATACCACCACTCGTTGGATATTTAATACAAGCGTATAAACCTAATAAAATAGGAATTTGGATTAATATCGGCAAAGTTCCAACTAGGCTTTTGAATGGATTAATACCATAGTCGTTGTACTTTTTCATTAATAATTTATTAGCTGCAGTACGTTCTTCTTGTGTATCAGCATTCTTTAGTTTATCTTGCAGTTTCTCAATTTCCGGTTTAACTACCTGAGTTTTACCTCTCATAATGTGAATGTTTTTCACTTGGATAAACATTAGTGGCATTAGTACAAGACGTATGATAAGTACAATGACAATAATAGCTAATCCATAATTCTCATGGAATGTACGACCTAAGAAGTGAAGTAACATATCCATTGGCTTAACAAATATAGTATAAAAGAACCCATGTTGATCTTCTTTATGAGAATAGTCACATCCACCCAATAATATGACAATACTCATTAAGAATAAGGACCATTTTTTTCTCATTTATAATCTCCTATGTGCTTGAGGTCTTTAATAATCTTAGTCTTTAATATGTTTAGCTTAACATATTCGTATGTTTAGCGTAGCAGTTAATCTCAATTTTATGACTTTTATTTGTTTGTATTTGTAATTATTTTTAAAAGAACTAAACCAAAAAGACTCGTTAATAAAGTGATGAAACCTAGTATAGTGACTTTAGCTGGTGCTGGTAGCCATGTCATAATAAATTGCCAATCAGAGCCATTTAGTAACAATGAAGGCAATAGATGTAGAAGGCCTAAAATTAAAATAAAGCCGATTGAAAGAATGAGTATTCGATATTTCGTGTTTTTACGTTGAAAGCTTAATAGGATCGATTGATGACTGGTCATATGACGATATAAGTAAATCAAAGTTATAGCAACCATGATCCAAATCACGATTGTAACTACAATAATCATAGTTTGGTATTGATTGATGTAGTATTGTACCGTGTCAATATGCTGTCCTTGACTTAATTGTGTATTTAAATGTTTGGCAAGCGTTGGCGTATGACTAGAATAAGCATTTCCGAGAACAACAATGCCATAGTCTTTCTTAGGATTCAAAATAATATAAGATGAATAGTTCTCAAGCGTACCCGGATGATAGATAAGTGTTTCTTGATTATCTTTAGTGACAAACCAGCCTGTTGCATATTGAGAATCATCATCGTCATTTGTTTTAACTTTAGGTTTGTGTGTAGTTTCAACTAAAGATTTTAAATGTTTTGGGGGATGAAGTTGAAATTTTATCCAAGGTTCTAAGTCATGTGTGCTAGCCATTAAATAGGCTGCTGGGTTATCACCGATATTAAACTTTGGATTATCTGAGTATGCTTTATTATGTTGAATATCATACCCCTGAGCATCATCTCCGCCTTTTTTATTACTTTCTTTAGTAGAAATATGTTTCATATTTAAAGGTTTGAAAATATGTTCACTCATATAAGATGAATAGGGAGAATGAGATATATTCTGAACAATTAAACCTAAAATATCGTAATTCATATTAGCATATTCGAACTGTTCTCCTGGTCGATGGTTCAGTGAACGACCATTAATACTGTTAACAATTCCATCTAGACTATCCGTCTTTTTTGTAATTTTATCATTGTCAGTGATATCTCCTGGAATACCACTAGTTTGAGTTATTAATTGATTAATAGTAATTTCTACTTTTTTCCCTTTATATTTCATATGAAAGTTAGGTATGTATTTACTTATAGGGTCATTTAATTTGATTTTCCTTTCATTGACTAGTTGCATAATGGCATATCCCGTCATTGCTTTGGAATTAGAAGCAATTTCAAAGCGTGTATTGGAAGTTACTTTTTGTTTATTTTTAATGTTTGCATACCCATAACCTTTATTGAGTAACATTTTATTATCTTTAATAATTAATACAGAGACGCCAGGAATGTGACCATCATTCATTTCGTTTTTGACAATGCTGTCCAAATAATTTTGAGAAGTAGGGCTAATCATTGAATAGTTGGGTTGCCATTTAATCATGATTGAACAAATAAATAAGATAATAACTAATACGACTCCACTGAAAAGAAATGTCTTTTTCATTTTTAATCCTCTGATCATAAGATTTAAGTAGCGAACAATTTACACTGTTAACGACAATAGTATAGCAAGTTTTTTCATAAATTGCTCTTGTACTTCTTTTGAGTTGCTATCTATTGATTTAAATAATTAATAATAGAAATTTTACAAATAAATATAACTGTAAAATGTAACTTTAATGGTAATAAATTACATTAAAATAGTGGGGGCATCTATACTTTTTATCAAAATGGGAGTATATTTTATCCATTGAATTTGAATATAAAGAGGTAAAGAGTATTATGTTCACTCAATTTAAAAGACTTTTAATTGGTAAACCTAAAAGAAATCGTGATTTAAAAAATGAAAGAATCAGTAATTTCAAGGCTTTAGCAATACTTTCTTCGGATGCATTGTCATCAGTAGCCTATGGTCCGGAGCAAATTTTGATTACACTCGCAGTCGTTGGTGCTATAGCGTCATGGTACACGTTACCAATTGCATGTGCAGTATTAGTACTATTAGCAGCTTTAATCTTATCATACCGCCAAGTCATTTATGCCTATCCTAAGGGCGGCGGTGCTTATATGGTTTCTAAGACTAACTTAGGAGAAAAATGGGGACTAGTAGCTGGTGGTTCATTACTTGTTGATTATATTTTAACTGTAGCGGTAAGTATCGCTTCTGGTGCAGATGCGTTTGTAGCTGCATTTCCGTCACTGTATCATCACAAAGTATTAATTGCATGTTTACTAGTACTATTTATTTTAATAATGAATTTACGTGGATTGACAGAATCTGCTACAGTATTGTCTTATCCAGTCTATTTATTCATTATCGGGTTAATTATTATGATTGTTGTAGGTGTATGGAAAGTTGCAACTGGCCAAGCTGAACCACATATGCACGCAACAGTGGGAACAGCTGTGCCTGGTGTTACGCTATTCTTACTATTAAAAGCATTCTCATCTGGGGCATCATCTTTAACAGGCGTAGAAGCTATATCTAATGCGGTAACAAATTTTAAAGATCCTGGTCCTAAGAATGCTGTTAAAACATTAGTTACAATGGGTGGCATCCTTGCATTTCTATTAGTAGGCATTGTAGGTTTAGCCTATTGGTACGGCGTAATGCCTGAGACTGAGACGACCGTATTGTCTCAATTAGCAATGAACATTCTAGGACACAATGCTGGTTATTATTTTGTTCAGGCTACAACAGTAATGATTTTAGTTTTAGCAGCGAATACAGGTTTTACAGCATTTCCAATGCTTGCCGCTAGCATGGCGAAAGATAAATATATGCCGCGTATGTTTAGTGTTCGAGGAGATCGCTTAGGTTATTCGAACTCTATCATCACTTTAGGTGTTGGGGCTATCTTGCTTATTATCATTTTTGATGGTAAAACTGAGAACTTGATTCCACTCTATGCTGTAGGTGTATTTATTCCATTCACATTAGCACAATATGGCATGGTACTTAAATGGATTAGAGGCAGAGAAAAAGGGTGGTCTCGCAAATTAATTGCCAACGCGATAGGTGGAACAATTACATTTATCGTATTTATGATTTTCTTGATCACTAAATTTAGCCATGTATGGCCAATATTGATATTTTTACCTTTAATTGTGATTGTATTCCTACGTATCAAAGGTCATTATAAAGATATTGCTAAACAGTTGAAATCGACTGCAATGGTACAAGATATGCCAATTGTTGATAAAAATTTAGCAATTGTTCCTGTAAGTACCATTACGTCAGCCATTGATAAATCAGTATATTATGCTCAAATGATTGCTGATGATGTCATAGCAGTTCATGTTTCATTTGGAGATGAAGCGGATAAATGCTTTGCTGAAAAATGGCAACGTCATTATCCGGATGTGCGTTTAGTCATCTTACATTCTGAATATCGTAGTGTCATTAGACCAATTTCAAGATTTATTGATAAGATCAATAAAAAAGCGAATGATAAAAATTATGTCATTACAGTTGTTGTGCCTCAGTTTATTACAAAAAAATCATGGCATAACTTCTTACACAATCAAACGAGTATTAGATTAAAAATGCACTTATTCTATCAAAAGAATGTTATTTTAGCAACTGTACCATTTAAATTACACAAATAAACTTATAGAAAAGCCCATAGATAATGCAAGGTTACATTATCTATGGGCTTTAATTGATTTTTAGTGAGCGTTGCTTACTTCATGTGCTAGAACGATTTCATTGTAATTGATGTTTTCTCGTAATTGGGTTGCAACTTCATTAGTTACTTTATTTCGTGAAATTAATTCATCTAAAATGGTACGTTGGATGTATAATGCTTCCAATTTTACATCTTGTTGTTGCTGTGTAGTAAGTTCATATACTTCTTTGTTTTGATTTTTTTGTTGCTTTCTATTCTTATTGTGACGAATCGTACGAGATAAGTTGTGATATTGGTTAATAATTAAACTCACTTCTAAGACATTTGAACTATTTTGTTCTTGACGCATTTTCATAATAATATTGTGATTAACAACACGCATTAATTGTTGCACTTTGTTAAAGCTATTTGCACATTCTTCTCTTTGTGCCTTTTTCTCGTCTTTTACTTTTTGACGTTCAGCTTTATATTCTTCACGCTTAGCTTTAATATCCATTTTATTTTGTTCTGGTGTAGCATGATGTTCTTCTTTTAATAATCCTCGGTTTTCTTTATGGATGCGATGTGTCTCTTTTCGTGATTCTTTACGAGCTTTAAATCGTAAGCCGATTAATTTAAAGAAACGACTTATTTTTCTTATAATAGACATTTCACGATAAGATTGACTGAATTCCGTAATATTGCGATAGTCTGTTAAATCCTTCTTAGTAATTCTTTCTTTTTCGATTAATCGCTCTAGTGTTCTTGTTTCTTCTTCTTCAGCTATTTCTTGAAGGCGACGTAATTCTTTCGTATTTTTATTGTCCGGTTCCATATTGATTAAGAATGATAACTCATTAAAATATTGATTTAATATTGGTCGATAATCCATACTTTTTTCTTCAGAGTTTTTCTTTTTAAATGCATCGAGTACTTGTTGAACCATGAATATTTTAGCTGATTGATAGGACATACCTTTAAATTCTGAGATCTTTTCAGATGGTGTGATAAACGGTAGAACAACTTGAGCGAGAATTAAGCTAGTTAATACCATAAATGAAGCGATGAATAACAGATCATTACGATATATAAACTCTTGGTTACCATCCATCATATATGGAAGTGTTAGTGCCATTGATAAGGAAATGGTACCGTGTATCCCACACATTGTCATAATAAAGGCATAGTGATTACGCTTCGGTGGTCCAGCATCTTCTTCATCATCTAAATAAGATTGAACGTTGTTTGGATAATAAAAATCTTTAAATAATAAGTACACCCAAACAAATCTAAATACATAAATCGCTAGCGCAATTAATAGCGCGGTTGTAATTAAAAATACAATGTTTTGTGGTTCGTCATGAATAATTTCCATAACTACTTCGGGAACGATATATCCTAATACAACAAATACAAAGCCATTTAACGCATAACTTAGCGTATTCCATATTTGGTTATAGTTCATTTGTAATTCCGTTTGGGCACGAATTAAACGGTCGCGTTCTAAACCATGGATTAAACCAGCGACAACTACGGCTATAATTCCTGATGCGTGAAGCTCTTCGCCAATAAAATAAACGGCGAAAGGAGTAAGTAATTGAATGAATGTTAACGTATTACTATCTTTCATGCCTTTATTGGCAGTTAAATAAACTCTTAAAGTTACGACTAGTGCGCTAACAATGATACCAATTAACACACCTAAAATAGTTGAAATAATAAATTGGCCAATTGCATCAAATGCTGAAAAACTACCAGTTACAAGTGCAGTAACTGCAATTTTAAATGAAATGATACCTGCGGCGTCATTAAGTAATGATTCACCTTCAAGAATTGACATTGACCCTTTAGGTAATATCTTACCTTTAGTAATTGCGGAAACTGCGACTGCATCAGTAGGGCAAAGAATTGCAGCAATTGCAAAGGCAGCTGGCATTGGTAAATCCGCCCAAATCCAATGAATAAAGAAACCAACACCAATAACAGTAGCAAAGACGAGTGCCATTGCCATAAGTACTATGGGTTTACGGTACTCAAGTAACTTTGTTCGAGAAATATGCGTACCTTCCACAAATAAAAGTGGGGCGATAACCGCCATCATAAAGACTTCCGATTCAAATTCAAAGTGCATTGGAATAGGTAGCACAAATAAGCAGACACCCAATGCGATTTGAATAAAAGCAGTAGGAATTTTAGGGAACCTATTATAAATAATAGAACTGATAATAACTGCGAATATAAATAATAAAAATGCTTCTAATAGCTCCATGAATAACTCCTTTATAAAAATGAATACTAATAGTTTACCATGTGAAGTGATAAGCTACCAAAAAATGGTAACCTATTTAATAAATTGTTTTATGATTATTATTTTGTCTATTTACCATATTTAAGTGTCTATAAACAGATATATGAATTAAAGTGGTTATCAATATAGAGTTGCTTGAGATGTCTAAAAGTGGGAGTAGTTGAATAAAGTTATATGATAGTGAGAACAGAATTAAGATCATACAAATATAAAAACTGAGAAAAGCTTGATATAAGCGTCTTCTCAGTTTTATTTGTTTTTATAAATTGAAAATTTCGTTTATCAATTAATTAATCTGATGATTAATAATTAATTGAATTACGTCCTTGACTACGAGTTCGTTCCGCTAAGTCTTCTGCATTAGACTTGTATTTTCTATAAAAGATGAACAAGAAGATAAACCAAATTGGTGAAATGAAAATGGCCGCTCTTGTATCTTCGCTAAAGAATAGTAGTACAAACACAAACGCGAAAAATGCGAGTACGACATATGCTGTCTTAAGTCCACCAAAGAGTTTAAATTTATTCTTATGGTGTTCTTCTGGATTCTTTTTAACGAAAACAATATAAGAAATGATAATCATTGCCCATACTACTAAAAATAGAACAGTTGATAGTGTTGTAACATAAATAAATAATTTAATGGCATCTGGGAAAATAAAATTAAGCAATGCTGCTGCCAATAAGGTACCAGATGAAACTAACATAGATAAGTATGGAACACTGCTACCATTAGTTTTGCTTAAAACTTTAGGTCCTAAACCTTGTTTAGCAAGTCCGAATAAAATACGACTATTAGAATAAATACCACTGTTTGTTGCTGATGCAGCGGCAGTTAATACTACAAAGTTTACTAGTCCGGCAGCGAATGGTAAGCCGATTAAACTAAACATCGTTACGAATGGACTACTATTTGAGTCTATTTTATTCCAAGGAATAACCGACATGATGACTAATAAACCACCTACGTAAAATAATAAGATACGTATAGGCACGTTATTAATTGCTTTAGGAATTACATTTCTAGGGTCCTTCGTCTCACCAGCAGTTACCCCGATAAGTTCAATACCAATAAATGAATAAACGGCAATTTGGAATGCCATTAAGAATCCAAATGGTCCATTAGGGAAGATACCGCCGTGATTAGTTAAGTTACTAAACGATGCATGACCATAAGATGTTTTAAATGAGAAGAATATCATGACAAGTCCAACGATGATCATCGCAATAATAGTAACAATTTTGATAATTGAGAACCAAAATTCCAATTCACCGAATAATCTTGCACCTAACATGTTAAAAGAGATTAACATTAATACTATGAACAAGACGGTAATCCAATGTGGAACTTGTGGGAACCAAAAACTAAAATATTGTCCCATTGCTGTTAAATCTGACATACTTGAAGCAATCCAAGCGAGCCAATATGTCCACCCAATGACAAATCCGGCAAAGGGACCTATGTATTCGTTCGCGATATCTACAAATGAATTAAAGCGTGTATTACTTAATAACAATTCTCCAAGTGCTCGCATGAATGCAAACATGACCATACCAATAATCATGTAAGTTAGTAAAAGGGAAGGTCCTGTTAAAGCTATTGTTTGTCCTGAACCTAGGAATAATCCTGTACCAATTGCGCCCCCAATCGCAATTAATTGAATATGCCTGTTGTTTAGTTCTCTTTCCAACTGTCTAGCCATATACTTCCTCCTTAGAAAGCAATGATGCGATTTTTAATTTTTTAGTTGTAAACGCTTTCTTTTTTATGTAAAAATTTTTCTTTTAACAAAGTATAGCGTTTATTCAATAGTTGTTAAATTTTAGATAAAAAGCGATTTTGATATTAATTGTTCACAAATTATGTAACTTTGCTAAAAGGTAATTTTATTATACTCTTTATTGTATAAAATATAAACAAATTTCTGAAAATTTAATAAACAGATTTATTTATTATTAATAATAACTATGACATAATGATTTCAATTCAAAACAAGTAAGAGGGAAGACATTAATGAAGATAGGTACAATTTCAGATTTACATATTGATCGACATCCTAAACTGGAACCACAAGCATATCTTGATGCACTCGTATATATTGTGGAACAAAGAAATATTGAATTATTATTAATTGCAGGAGATATGTCTAATGATTATCTGCAAAGTTACCAATTTATTCAAGACTTAAAAGAAAAATGTCGTATACCAATCTTATTCGTCCCTGGTAATCATGACTATTGGACTTCAGAAGCATCACTCAGTTCAAAGCAAATTTATGAATTTTATGCTAGCAAGCCAGACTGTCTAATTGGCAAACCGTATGTCGTTAATGACCATTGGGCAATAGTAGGACATACTGCATGGTATGACTATAGCTATGCTGATGACAAATTTGATTTGGATCGAATTAAAAGAGGGAAATATTACGGTGCCACATGGCAAGATAAAGTGAAAATTGATTGGGATATTGATGATAGAGTGTTATCTAAAGAGGCGGCTAAACAAATACAAGAAGACTTAGATCAGGTTAAAGATAAACATATTATCTTAATGACTCACATTGTCACGCATCCTAAATTTATAGTACCTATGCCGCATCGCATTTTTGACTTCTTTAATGCTTATATAGGTACTAAGGACTTTGATGAATTTTATTCAACCTATTCCATCCGTTATAGCATTATGGGGCATGTGCATTTTCGAAAGATGATTAATGAAAATGGCATCACATATATTTGTCCCTGCTTAGGGTATCAACGACAATGGAGAACGAGTGATATTAATCAAGAAATCAATAACGCTTTAGTATCATTTGATATTAGTGATGAATAATATATATGTGAGATTGGGAAGTGTTTTAAATTATCTCAATCTCACTAGCAGTTACTACTAATCATTGGTGTTTACTTTAAGATATATACATGTACGACCAGGGGCATTAAAGCTACGCTCTAATTTGGACTTTGCAATTTTAATAACTTGAAAGCGATTAGGGACTATCGCAGGAAAGATAACAAATTTAAATAAGTGACTCCATAAGGGATCTATATAATAGTAATATTTATCATCATATCCAATTAATAGCGTAACATGAATGTTAGAAACGAGTTCTTTTTTACGATCATCAAATGTGAAATGTTTCCGGAATGGTTTACGCCCTAAACTCGTATGATACATGATGACCGGTTGGCCTGAATCAATAACGGCCTCTAAAGACGTTAGCTCAGTACCTGTGCCATCAACAATTCGTGAATCAATCGTTTGTAAGTACGGAACATAAGCATTCGGAAAGATGGTTTGGTGATGACCCAACTTGACGAGTAAGTGATGACCTACATAACCTTTATAGGGATTATTAGGATGTTTGGGCCAATGTTTCATAATTTCTGTTGCTTTTATATTATAATCATTATATTGAAGTAACATTGCTGCTGAAACACCTTCACAGCCCATGACCATTGGAATTGGAAATAATTGGCTAATTGGTTTGATTGATAATATCGTTCTTTTCATCTTTATTCTCCTCAAAGACGCTTTTATAGTTTACATCACTTAATTTAAGTAAATTTATTATATACCTTAGTGGTCATCTCGTATATTAATATGGATTTTGACTTTATTGATATAGAATAAATGAAAAAGGGGACATTTGAATGGCAATACAATATAAATTGGAACAGTTAAATCATGTTCGACTCATCGGTGTCTTAAGAAAGTATGAGAGTGGCGATGAGATGCAAAAAGATATACCATCATTTTGGCAAAAAGTAAATAATGATGGGGTTGTAGATGATTTAATAGAACTTAGTAATCAAACATTATCAGGATTGTTAGGCGTCATTTTACAGAAAGAAGATAATCATTTCGAATATTTCATTGGTGTACCTTGTGATAATTCGAATAATAATGATTCGCACTTTAATACACTCGAATTGTCAGCTCATAAGTATGTTGTTATAGATGCGAAAGGAAAAGTTCCCGAAGCAATTAAATCGATAACGCCTAAAATCTATCAAGAGTTATTACCTCAAGCTAAATTTAAGACGATTAGAGCACCTATGTTTGAACATTACTTACCAGGAAATACCCAAAGTAGTGATTATATTACAGAAATTTGGATTCCTATAGAAGATTAGACAAGAGATTGATATAAAGTAGATATTTTAAAACTATAAAATACAGTAATTAAAAGAACTGAGAAGGCGCTCTTTTTAAGCGTTTCTCAGTTCTTGTTATACTTTCACAATTTATTTTTTAACTGCATGAACGATATAATTCATATTCTTTTTATGTTTACGCATTGTTTTAAACATTTTGATAAACATTTTGCGATTAGTTGGTTTTAGAGCGTTTTTTATAATTTTTAACGTACCAAGGAGGCCTTCATCTCGAATCATACCTATTGGAGTCATTAAAGATAGTGGACCTACTTTAGACTCAATATTTGAAAAACCAGCTTCTTGATAGAGTTGATACCAATCTTCAGGTGATAAAGGTGTAACTTTCATATTGATGGCGTTACTTAATTCATCAATGACCGTTGGCGCCTCTTGTCTATTAATAATTGCAATATCATGTGTAAGTATAATGCCATTCGGTTTTAATACTCGATAATATTCATTTAGCACTTTTTCCTTAATCTGATAAGGCAACATGGTTAGCATCGCTTCATTTAAAATAATATCAAAGCTCTGATCTTCAAAAGGTAATTTCATAGCATTGGCTTGCGTTAAATGAATAAGCTTATCTAAATTGCGTTTCGAAACATTTTGTTTACCTTTTTCTAAAGCGGTTTTATTTAAGTCTACGCCCTCAATGTGGCAATTATATTTTTGAGCTAATTCAATAGACGTTGTACACATATTACAAGCTACTTCTAAAACACGTTTATCGCTGGAGAAGTGTCCTTTATTTATAAGCCAATTTGTTGCTAACACACCCCCTGGACGTAAGCGTTTCTTTCCTAATTGTGCTAAAAATGTATGGCCGGCTATTTTAGTCACCATAGTCAACACTTCCTGTTCTAACTGAATTTGTTAAAGAGTACGTGATTTTCTAAATGTACATGTTCATGAGTTTCACGTTCTAAATTCATTAGACGATGATATACTAATCTCCAAGTTTGGCAAGCTTCACTAGGAGGTTGATATTGGCTAGTTAATTCACGCATATCTTCAAGTAATTGTCCTGTTTGAGTGTGGTCGTCAACTAAGCTTTGAATGATATCAGATGAATGATCTACTTGTTCACCACGAGAAAGTTTAATTAACGCTGGGAAATCATGTTCATCTTCTTGAGCCATATGCTCAAGCATACCATCTCGATATTGGCGATATAAATCTTGTAACTGAATTAGAAATGGATGGTTTGGTCCATGAACTTTAGCCACTTTTGTAACATAAGGGGATAGATTCTTAAATTCTTCACGCATTGTTTCGTGATAGCGAGATTGTATATATTGAATTAATGACGGCGCATCTAGATATTTCACATTAATGTTTCCTTGATCATGGTTTGGAAGTTCATTAATTTCATCTATTAAAGTTTCTGCATCAACTTTTTTATTTTTAACTGCCTCATTTATAGATATATTGCCACCACAACAAAAGTCGATGCCATATTTTCTGAAAATATCAGCACTTAGTGGGATATCAGTAACAATTTCTGCAACGATAGATTCATTTGTAATCATTAAAACTCCTCCTTTATTTACTTTCATTATAATCGTTAATAATGATTATCAATTAGAAAAAATATAGCTGTCACCTATTTGTTGGAAAGTTATTAAAATATTGTGAACGAGTAACTTTGATTTAAGATTAATTCACTTATTTTAAAATGAAATGCAAAAAAACTGAGAAAAGCTCGATATGAGCATCTTCTCAGTTTAGTCGACTACTGCATGATTTTATGTAGTCTTTTAATCCTTTGTCTTAATCTTCTAGTCATATTGAATAAAAGATTTATTATGCTGGTTTACGATGATTTCTAAAATAAATAACTTGTAGTGTTATTAAAATGACTGCTGTAATCATAATAACGAAAATATATGGGGTTGCGTCATATTGTCCTTTGAGTCCTACAATAGGAGAGATAATACCACCAAGTATAAATTGGAATAGTCCTAATAAACTAGACGCATTACCACTACCACCAGTACGTTCTTCCATTGCCATTGAAAAACCAAGTGGCCCAATAGACGTAACAGGACATACATTTAAGAAAAATGCGATAAGTAAAATCCATAAGGGACCATGAACTGCAAGTGTAATCACAATTAAAATGACACCTACAACTTGTATTAAGGTTAAATAAATCATAAGTTTGAAACGATTAATATAAGCTACAAGAAGTGCGACGATCTGACTCACGATAATTAAACCGACACCATTAACAGCGACCATGATACTGAATTGTTGAGGTGTCATATTATAAATTTTTTGCGTAATAAATGGAGAAGCGGATGAAAAGCTAAATAACATTACATACGTTAACCCCTGTAGCAACATCGGAATAATGAATCGTGGTTTTTTCATTAGACTACCGAAATCTAATAAAATGTCTTTAAAGTTAAGTGATTTGTGTTCCGATTTATGTGTCTTTGGCATCATTGTAGCGACGCCTAATAGTACAAATAGACTTATAAATGTTAGGATAATGAATACAATTCTCGATGATCCAAGTGTTAATGATAGTCCACCGAGTAATGGCATGATGATAGTAACAATACCATTCACGACCATTAGTGATGCTAGAAATTTTGCTAATAAATCGCCCTCGTATCTATCTCCAGCGAAAGCTTTGGCTATAACGATAATACCACCGGCTGTAAACCCTTGGATAAAACGAATACATAAAAATAAAATTAGGTTACTAGCGAATACGCCACTAAGTGTGGCTAAGAAAAATATACATAATATGATAAGACCCATTCTTTTACGACCAAATGCATCAGATAATGGGCCAAATAGGAATTGTCCAAGTGCTAAACCTATCATTGCAAATGATAATGTAAGTTGTATTTCAGATGTTGATGACCTAAATTGATGTTGTGCTTCAGGTAATGCGGGTAAATACATATCAATAATCATAGGTCCAAATGCAGTCATTACCCCTAATACTATTAGAAGTAATAGGGGTAATTTTGTATGAGTTGAAGGTTGCATAATGTTTCTCCTTAAAAAGTTTGCAAACTACATTATAAAGGTTTTTTGTATATTTGTAATTTACAAAATAAAAAAAGCGACACAGAATTCATTGTGTCGCC
Source organism: Staphylococcus haemolyticus (assembly GCF_006094395.1). Lineage (NCBI taxonomy): Bacteria > Bacillati > Bacillota > Bacilli > Caryophanales > Staphylococcaceae > Staphylococcus > Staphylococcus haemolyticus. Next base: position 586,754 of record NZ_CP035291.1, read on the forward strand.
TAATATAGGTTGATTAACGTTCGAAAAGTTTTGAATATATGCTTTCTCAAACAGGCCAATTATTGTGAATTTGTATCACTTGAATTTCCAAGTATACTATTTAATTTCTCTTTAATTTCATCGAATTTTGTATTTACATCGTTGAGTAAATCATTAACTTTACTTTGGCTTTCGTTATTTTGTTGAGCATTATTAGCTTCTTTTAATTTATTTACTTGTTCTTGATAAAATTTAGTTAACTTAGAATCTTCACCAGTTTGTTCGCTATTTTTTAAGTTATTAACATCCTCTTGAATTTGTTTAATTCTTGAGTCAGTATCGACTTTATCCTTAATGTCATTTTTAGCATCTTCTACTTGTTGTTTGATATTATCACTTTGGTTTTGAACTTCATTTTTATAATCTTTAGAAACATTGTTGTCATTAGAAGCATTATTCGTTTGTTGGTTATCACTACTATTGTTATTAAGTATTGCTCTTGTGGCAAATACCGCTACGATAATCAACAGTATTGCAATAATAGCAATTAGCCATTTTTTAGATTTCTTATTTTTTTCGTTCTCTTCTTCTAACTGTTGCTCGCGTCTAAAGTCACGATCGTTATAGTATCTATTACCATCTTCATCGTATTCATCATTACGTCGGCGATAATCCTCACGATAATCATAATCATCCTGATATCTACGGTCGTCATTACGATATCTCGGATCATCATCACGATAACGTGAATTGCTACGATTGTATGCTTCTTGACTTTCGCGTCGCTCATGACGCGAAAGTCCATCTGCGCTTTGTCTGTTACGTTTGCGATATTGTTCATCATATTTGTAAGAATCTTTATATTTGTCTGTTCGTTTCATGATAGTCACCTCATATTTTAAATAGTTAGTTTTAATAGTCTTGCAATATTTTCAGCAGTATGTGTCATGTTTCGTTTAGCGTTATTTAATAATGAAGGCAATGATTCTGGTTGCTCAATTAAACTAAATGCACTGTCAATGCCATGCTTATAAACATCTTGGTATCCTTCGCCAAGACTACCACAAATAGCTATAACAGGAGCGTGATGTTCTTTTGCTGCTTTAGCTACTCCGATAGGTGTTTTACCAAAGACTGTTTGAGCATCCATCTTTCCTTCACCTGTTACGACAAGATCTGCATCCTGCACTCTTCTCGAAAAGTCAGTTTCTTTTAATACAATATCAATGCCGTTAGAAAGTGACGCATTGAAGAATGCGAGGATACCTGCACCTAATCCTCCGGCAGCACCAGCACTTGGGATATCTTTGACACTTACATTTAGTTCTCGTTCTATCATATCATGATAGGTTGTAAGTGCGGAATCCAACTTTGGTATCATCTTAGCGTCAGCACCTTTTTGAGGACCATAGATTTCAGTTGCGCCATTAGCACCTAATAACGGGTTTGTCACATCACAAGCAACTTCAAATGTGACGTGCTTAAGTCTTTGATCTAAGTTTGAAATGTCAATTTTTGCTAGCTCAGATAAGTAGCCGCCACCGAGTTTTAAAGGTTGATTTTTAGAATCAAGAAATTGAGCGCCTAATGCACATAACATGCCACTACCGCCATCATTGGTAGCACTTCCTCCAATGCCTAAAATGATTTTAGTAACATGATGATCAAGCGCATCTAATATTATTTCTCCAACACCATAAGTAGATGTAATAAGTGGATTACGTTCTTCATCTGTCAATAAATCTAGTCCTGATGATGCAGCCATTTCAATGATAGCTACTTGATTATCTTGAGAACGTGCATATGAAGCTTCAATGTTTCTATGCAATGGGTCATGTACTGGAATGGTGTACGTCTTAGCGTTATGCGCTTCCTTTAGAGCATCTGTTGTGCCTTCACCACCATCTGCCATTGGGATAATGTCATAGTGAATATCTTCATGAAATATTTTCTTGAAACCATCTTGTATTGCTAAACTAGCTTCTTTAGCAGACATGCTCTCTTTAAATGAATCAGTGGCAATGACTATTTTTCTAAGATTCATCTTAATAGACCTCCAATAGTTTATATATTTAAAATTAGTATAAAATAATGTTTGAATGTATAATTAATAAAAAAAGAATATAATATAATTAGTTGAGCCAACACGAGTGCAAATTTAATTAACCTTAAGACATAAAGGAGTTCGACATGTATAGACTTAAACATCATGAATTTTACATCTGGATGATTGGATTGATCCTATATTATGGCTATTTAGGCTACATTATCCCTTTACATAGTACAGATTGGTTTTGGGGTAGTGACCACGGTATGCAAGTGGTTAGTAATGCTTTTAATAATTTTAATGGAAGATACATTAGCAATTTATTAGAATTTGCAAGTGTCCATTCTATATTACTTCGTACATTATCATTTGCGTTTATATCAATCTTTATCTTAGTACTTTTATTAAGATTATTGAATCAGTTTGGTGACACCAACTATTTAATATTAAGCACTGTTTTATTATTTATTATACCCAATTCTTTGTTTGCACAAAGCTATGGTAATTTTGAATTTTTTTATACATATGTTTTTGGCACATGTTTTTCTTTATATATCTTAAGTTTTATAATAAGAGTATTACTTAATAAAGATGAATTTAGTCGTATTGAGGTTTTTATATTTTGGTTAATATGTATATTGGGACAGTGGTTTGCTGAACCATTAGCTTTTTATAATGCCACAATAATACTGGTTGGCATGATTTATTATGCTATACGTAATCATAAGCTTCACTATAGTTTGGTACTTGGTTGGTTGCTTTCATTATGTGGCGCGATGATAATGCTATTAAATGATAAATATATTTATATCTTTTCAAGTGTTGAGGCATTAAGAGGACACTTAGACATGCTTGGGTTAAACCATAAGTTTGAAATATCACTTCTAAAAGATATTCCAAGATATCTCTTTTTTAATAATATTATTATTTTATCCTTAATAGTGATTATTCTAATGATATTGCTATTAAAAAGTAGCGCGTTCTTAACTTTACCTACAATAAAGCGAATCATTTTACAAACAGGTATTTGTATTTTGCCTATATATAAAATCTTTATATATGAACCTTTTAATTTGAAACAATTGTCAGAGACATTTACGTTTGAAGTCATTAATACTCTATTGTGTCTTATAATGATAGTTAGTATTGCTATTTCGTGTAAGTTAGTCATTCAATTACCATATAATCGATTGTTGGTTTTTATGTCACTTGTTTCTATTCCAATTAGCGTGTTACCAGTTATTTTAATTACTGAAGTTTCAGTTCGACAATTTTATTTAGCATATTTACTTTGTATTATTGTACTTATTAGTTTAATTTCAGAATTAGGCATTTTGACGTTGAACCATTATAATCTTTTAAAAAGTTGTATACTTATCTTTGCGATTATAAATATACTTATTTTCACTGATGTACATATGCGTAGTGAACAACGACTAGAGGATGTACAATCACAAATTGATAGCAATAAACGTCACATCACATTATCACATTTACCTTATGAAACTTATCTATTTGAAATCACACCTGCAGATGAAGCGGATTTAACGAGTTTCAAAGAGTTTCATCATATTTCAGAAAAATATCCATTTAAAATATTGCCGTTTGAAAATTAAAAAAGAGAATGACGACAAAGGAGAAGAACGATGAAATTGAATCAAACCCACTTTGAGATTATAAAATTTATAATTGTGGGGGGATTAACACCCTTAATTATTATATTGTGTATTTATTATTATTAAAATTATTTCACGTGAATTATATGATTAGTCATATTGCTGGTTTCTTAGTAAGTTTTGTAATTTCTTACTATTTAAATTGTTATTTCGTTTATAAAGTAAGACCAACACTTAAGAAATTTTTAAGTTTTCCATTAACTCAAGTTATAAATATGGGTATGCAAACATTATTATTATATGTATTTGTTAAGTGGTTTCAATTTCCATCTGAAATCGCACCATTTGCAGGTTTAATTATTACTATTCCAATTACATTTATTGTTTCAAAGTGGATTTTAAAGGATTAAATGACGTTCAACTTTAGGCGATTTATTTTTATAATACGAAACTTCAAATGACTTTAAAGAGTGACAATTTTATAGCTTTAGCTAAAGTGAAATTTAGGTTTTGCTAAAAATTTAATTAGATTAATTATACGGATTTTATAGAAATCAAAAAACGTTGTCATTCATATTTTGATAGTACATACTATTGATATTAAAGCATTTAAGGTGGTTAACAAAATGTCTCAAAGTGAAAATCTTAAATTGGCACAAAGAGGGGCTTATTTAAGTTTAGTAGTATACATTATTTTATCTGTTTCTAAATATATTACTGGATTTGTTTTTGATTCAGCAGCTGTTAGAGCAGATGCTTTGAATAATATGACAGATATTATTGTATCTATAGCTGTTATTGTTGGGTTGAAAATTTCAATAAAACCAGCAGATAAAAATCATCCTTATGGTCATTTGAAATCTGAAAATATATCAACGTTGTTGGTTTCATTTATTATCATGTTCGTGGGTATTCAAGTTGTGATTGAAAATGCACCTAGAATATTTACAAATGAGCACAATACACCAAATGTAGTCACAATATTTGTGAGTTTAATAAGTGGGTTAATTATGATAGGTGTGTTTGCAATAAATCAGAGATTAGCTCAGAAAACGAAAAGTAGTTCGTTAAAGTCCGCAGCAAAAGATAACTTATCAGATGGATTAGTTAGTATGGGTACGGCAATTGGTCTAGTATTTACTCAATTTGGTTTACCTATTGTCGATGTCATTTTAGCAACGATTCTAGGATTTTTAATTATTTATACAGGGTTTGGTATTTTTAGAGAGTCAATTTTTGCACTTAGCGATGGATTCAATGAACAGGATCTTGAAGAATATCGTAATGTTGTATTGGAAGTGGATGACGTCAAAGATGTGAACAATCTTAAGGGACGCTACCATGGAAGTAGCATATTTTTAGATGTTACGATTGTTGTTGATGCACATTTGTCTCTTCAACAAGCACATGATATTTGTGATCGAGTGGAGAATCACTTGCATAGTAAAGGTATATCATCAGTATATGTACATCCAGAACCGGATACTTTGTAAAAGTAAGATGAATAGATTCTGAACAAAAGCATTGTTAATTTTAATGATTTTTTTCTGAAAATAGTGATTACGAATAAAGAAGCCAGTAAATGACTCTTAAAAACTTCATTTACTAGCTTCTTTATTTATAATACTTCGTATTATTGGCTCAATTGCCTAGGGGACTGGGTTGTAAAGAAATTCTTAGATGAATTTTTACTCATTATAGTTGCGACACTTTCTTGCAGGAAAGGCTCGTGCCTGTAGTCCTCTAAAGGCGTTCTTAGATAGATGATTACTCACATAAGCTACTTCGCGTTCCTGGGATGCCGTCTCAGCCTGTAGTCTTCGACTGGCACTGCTCTACCCTAGGAGTCTTCGCAACTATGTTTTGTATTCTATCTTAGAACGCCTTATACAAGTGCAACAGCACTTGTGTTCAATAATTAAAACGCCAAGAGTCGCACCAAAATACTTTGAATTCATATGGAATTCTACATTAAAATAAAAAAGACAATTCCTATATTATTTCAATAGAAATTGTCTGTTATACTTATCCAGAAAATTTATGTCCCGGACGCTTTTCGAGTTATTTAAACATAAATTCTAAGCGTTCTGCCTCAGAACTTAAGCTCTGTTAAATTTTACCACCAACCGTTAGATTCACGGAAACTAATTGCAACTTCAATTGAACCATAACGTTCTTTAGCATATGAAATCATGCCTTTTGTTTGCGTTTCGACAGAGCCATAGCCCCAAGATTGATTTGTCTGTCCTAAACCATGATATTGTCCATTAGACGCATTAGGGTCTCCACCTGATTCAGGTAAGACAATTTTCTCCCATAATTCTTCTGTTCCGCCAGCTGCGATAAATTGTTTGTATACTGAAGATGTACTTTCACTAGATGAGCTTTCATTAGATGAACTGTCATCGCTAGAAGTGTTACTAGATGAGCTATTATCGGCTGTACATTCGGTATTACTAGATGATGTATTAGTAGTAACATTAGTTGTATTAGCTTGTGTAGTTGAAGCAGATGCTACATTAGTATGTTGACTCTGATGAGATGGTTGATTGTGTTGTAATTGCGTATGTTGATTATATTGACAAGATTGATTTTGTTGACCATGTGTCATTTCACTAGCATGTGCTTGACCTGATTCTAATCCTGCGGCACCTAAAGATACCATTGTCATTAATGCAAAAATTGATTTTTTCATAATAAATAATCTCCTTTAGAAATTGGTTTTTTGTAAGTAATCTAAAATTGCTATTAAATTAAGTAAAGTCATAATTACTTATCTTTTAATATCCTTATAGATTATGCATCCCAATATGTCTTGCTGTTGATTACGGTAGATTCACTATAACACCTCATTTAATGACATAGGTTACTACAATATCAAAAGATAGTATCAAAAATGAACTGAAGATAACGAACATGACAAATTTACGTCATTTATGCCAAAAATAGCGTAAATTTAAGATATTATGAAATTTAACGAAATAGTTTTATAATAAATGTAATAGAAAAAGAGAAGGTTACTTGTTGCAAAGCATAGGGAAGTAAATTTCGAGTTAGTGCTTGGTTTTAAGGCATTTTAAATGAAACCATATAATCAAAACTAACATATAGGAAGGTGTTTTAATATGCCAAAATTAATATTATGTCGTCATGGTCAAAGTGAATGGAATGCTAAAAATTTATTTACAGGATGGGAAGATGTTCAACTATCTGAACAAGGACGAAATGAAGCAATTACTTCTGGACGTAAACTAAAAGAAAATGGCATTGAAATTGATGTGGCGTTTACTTCATTGTTAACGAGAGCATTAGAGACAACTCAATTTTTATTAGCTGAATCAGATCAAGAGTGGATTCCAGTGCATAAAAGTTGGCGTTTAAATGAGCGTCATTATGGTAAATTACAAGGTCTTAATAAAGATGAAGCACGAAAAGAATTTGGTGAAGAACAAGTGCATCAATGGCGACGTTCATATGACGTTAAGCCACCAGCACAAACTGAAGAACAACGTGAATCATATTTAAAAGATCGTCGTTATAGACATTTAGATCATCGTATGATGCCTTATTCTGAAAGTTTAAAAACAACGTTAGAACGTGTGGTACCTATATGGACAGATAAGATTTCTCAACATCTATTAGATGGAGAAACAGTTCTAGTAGCTGCACACGGTAATTCAATCCGCGCATTAATTAAATATTTAGATAATGTATCTGATGAAGATATCATTGGCTATGAAATTAAAACTGGTGCACCACTTATTTATGAATTAGATGACAATTTAAATGTCATTGATCATTATTATTTATAATTATTAAATTAAAGGAGTGGGAGCGGGACAGAAATTAAAATAAATTCGTGGTCCCATCCCGGCAAGGATGACTAGGTTTGAAAAAAGCATGATTTAAGCGCATTTTCAAATTAATCAACTACTGCCAATATGATAAAAGAAGGCTGAGACATTTTATTTAGTCCCAGCCTTCTTCTTTTTAGGAGTTATTTATGGAAGAAATAGATAACATTAAGCTGATTTACGGTTGCGTTTATGTTGTTTAATTATTTTTAATGCACGTTTTCGAGTTTTGATATTAGGACTATTCAAATTTCGACGTGCTGTCTGTAAATCTTGTTTCATATTTGATTCCTCCTTTTTAAAAAGCATAAAGGAAAGTAAGGTAAAAGTAAATAGTAATTATTACGATTTACAAAATAACATAAACAATTTATATGAAATTTAAAAATATATATGTATAATAGGCAAATGTATCTATTGAAAGCTTAGGTAGATAAGAGGGGAATAATATGTCACATAGACAAAAATTAGCAATGATATTTACGATGTTGTTAGGTGGCTTTTTCGGGTTGTTGAATGAAACGCTACTTACTACAGCATTGCCAAGAATAATGAAAGATTTTAATATTGAATATTCACAAGTACAATGGCTAACAACTGCATTCTTACTAACTAATGGTGTAGTCATTCCATTATCTGCATTTATTATACAGCGATATTCAACAAGACAAGTGTTCTTAACTGGGATTCTGATATTCTTTATTGGGACGATGTTAGGCGGTTTTAGTCCAAACTTCACAATTCTTTTAATCGCACGTATTATACAAGCTTTAGGCTCAGGTATAATGATGCCACTGATGATGACAACCATTCTAGATGTCTTTCAACCGCATGAGCGCGGTAAATATATGGGAATGTTTGGATTAGTTATAGGTCTTGCTCCAGCAATTGGACCTACATTATCTGGTTATTTAGTTGAATTCTTTGACTGGAGATCACTTTTCCATGTCGTTGCACCAATTGCAGCAATTACATTTCTTATAGCTTTAAAAATTATTAAAAACGTCGGAACAACTGTTAAAACACCAATTGATATTTTTTCTATAATATTATCAATTTTAGGATTTGGTGGATTATTATACGGTGTCAGTTCTATTTCAAGTGATGGATGGGATGATCCACTAGTATTAATAACGATTATAGGCGGCATACTATTAGTTGGACTATTTATCTGGCGTCAAGAGAGACTTGACACGCCACTACTAAGTTTCAAAGTGTTTAAGAATAAAGAGTTTGCGGTTGGGTTAGCGATTATGGCTGCAACAATGATTTCCATGATTGGTTCTGAAACAGTATTGCCTATGTTTGTACAAAATCTATTAGGCAGAACACCTATAGATTCAGGACTTATCTTACTACCTGGTGCAATTGTTATGGCTATCATGTCTGTTATTTCAGGTTGGTTATACGAAACATTTGGTGCTAAAGTGTTAGCTATAATTGGTATGTCTATTGTTCTTATAACGACTTCTTACTTTGTAGTCATGGACGAACATACATCTACTGTAATGTTAGCTACTGTTTATGCTATTCGTATGATTGGAATTGCAATGGGCTTGATGCCAATAATGACGCATACAATGAATCAGCTAACACCAGAGCTTAATGCTCATGGTTCATCAATGACAAATACCATTCAGCAAATTGCTGGTTCAATTGGAACAGCAGGTTTAATTACAATATTAAGTACAGCAAGTAAGAATTTCCAACCGACGATGAGTGATTATCAAGGTATGGATAAAAAAGAAATGGCAGGACAAATACAAATCGATGCTATGCTTCATGGTTATCATTCAGGGTTTTTATTTGCCGTTATTATTACATTCATCAGTTTATTGCTTACATTTTTAATTAAAAGTAAGAAAAAGGTTAAGGCAGAAGCTAAATTACAAAATGATTAAATTAACTTTATATAGTTAAAATAAGAGATCAAGACGAACGCTGGAAATGTTTAAGCATTTTTTCAAAGAAGGGATACCATAGAGGACTCCCTCTAACAAAAATGTTCTATGTCTAGGTCTCTTTTTTATATTATTAATATCCAAACATTCTGAACACTTAAGCAAATGTAAAATAATGTTGACTATTCCTACCCATGAGATTAGAATTAATTTATTCTGACTAATCTAATAGGAATATGGAGGACAAGGTAGATGAAAAGACTTTTATTTGTTGCTTTAGCACTTATCTTTGTGTTAGCTGCTTGTGGTAATGGAGGATCATCTGATAAAAATAGTGATTCTAAATCAAGTAGTAGTAACAGCGATAGTAAAACACTGAAAGTGGGTACTGAAGGTACATATGCACCATTCACGTTCCACAATAAACAAGACAAATTAACTGGTTACGATATTGACGTAATCAAAGCAGTTGCAAAAGAAAAAGGTTACAAACTTAAATTTAATGAAACATCATGGGATTCAATGTTTGCTGGTTTAGATGCGAAACGTTTTGACGTTATTGCTAACCAAGTTGGTGTAAACAAAGATAGAGAGAAAAAATATAAATTCTCTACACCTTACACTTATTCAAGCGCAGTTTTAGTAGTACGTGAAAATGAAAAGAACATTAAATCATTCAATGACGTTAAAGGTAAAAAAATGGCTCAAACATTCACGTCAAACTATGGTCAATTAGCTAAAGACAAAGGTGCAGATATTACTAAAGTTGATGGCTTTAACCAAGCGATGGACTTATTATTATCTAATCGTGTTGATGGTACATTTAACGATAGCTTATCTTACTTAGATTATAAAAAACAAAAACCAAACGCTAAAATTAAAGCAATCAAAGGAAATGCAGAACAAAGTAAATCAGCATTCACATTTAACAAAGATGTTGATGATAAAGTTGTATCTGATTTCAATGATGGACTTAAAACATTAAAAGAAAATGGTAAATTAGCGGAAATTGGTAAGAAATGGTTCGGTGAAAATGTTTCTGAGCCTAAATAGTCAACAACAACATGCATTAGATGCGGCAGGGCAAGCATTTGGACCAATGTTGGAAGGTTTATTAAAATATTCTATTCCAATAACAATAGTTACATTTATCTTAGGTTTGATTATTGCTTTATTTACAGCGTTAATGCGTATTTCAACGAGTAAAGTTTTAAAAGGTATCGCAAGAGTTTACGTTTCAATTATTCGTGGTACACCGATGATCGTACAGTTATTCATAATCTTTTATGGTATTCCTGAATTAGGACGACTAGTAACTGGTAATGCTGATGAACAATGGACATTATCATCAGTTATTTCAGCTATCATCGGTTTATCACTTAATGTTGGTGCGTATGCTTCAGAAATTATCCGTGGTGGTATTATTTCTATACCTAAAGGTCAAACAGAAGCGGCTTATTCTATAGGAATGAACTATAGACAAACGATTCAAAGAATTATTTTACCTCAAGCGATTCGTGTTTCAATACCAGCTTTAGGTAATACATTCTTAAGTTTAATTAAAGATACATCATTACTTGGCTTCATCTTGGTTGCAGAAATGTTCCGTAAAGCTCAAGAGGTAGCGTCTACAACATATGAATATTTCACTATTTATATTCTTGTAGCAGTAATGTATTGGGTAATTTGCTTCATTATCTCAGTTATCCAAAGCTTCTATGAATCATATATTGAAAGAGGGTATAACTCATGATTGAATTAAGTGGTATCCATAAATCATTCAATGATAAAGAAGTCATTAAAGGCATTGAATTAAATGTAGATAAAGGGGAAGTCGTGACACTTATTGGACGATCTGGTTCAGGTAAAACGACATTACTACGTATGATTAATGCTTTAGAAATTCCGACTGAAGGTAATGTAAGTGTTAATGGTGAAAGTTACACCGCAAATAATAAAAAGTCTCAAATAAGCGTACGCAAGCAATCGGGTATGGTATTTCAAAGTTATAATCTATTTCCTCATAAATCTGCATTGGAAAATGTAATGGAAGGGTTAGTAACTGTTAAGAAAATGAGTAAAGCAGATGCGAAAGAAAGAGCTATGGGATTACTTGAAAAAGTTGGTTTGACAAGTGTTAAAGATCAACGACCTCATGCACTTTCGGGTGGTCAACAACAACGTGTAGCGATCGCTAGAGCGTTAGCTATGAATCCGCAAGTTATGTTGTTTGATGAACCTACTTCTGCATTAGATCCAGAATTAGTTAATGACGTATTAAGAGTAATTAAAGAATTAGCTGATGAAGGTATGACAATGGTAATTGTCACGCATGAAATGCGATTTGCACGCCAAGTCTCAAATAAAATCGTCTTTATACATGAAGGACGTATCGGTGAACAAGGTACACCAGACGAAGTATTCGAACATCCTAAGACAGAAGAATTACGTCGTTTCTTAAATGTAATTAATGAAGATTAATAATAAAAAACACTTTTCTAAAGTTCATAAAGTTGAACCTAGAAAAGTGTTTTTTTGATTTATAACTATTTACGTTCTAATAGTTGTTTAACTTTGTATGCAAGTGGGTGTATAGGTTTGATGAAATCTCCAATGTATTCGTAAACATTAGCATTGAAGCCTTTTTTAAATTGTTGCACACCATAATCTTCAGCATCTTCACTAAAGTCACCTGTAATACCGTAGAAATTATAACGATCTACATTGTGCTCTTTTGCGAATTTAATCATATCCCATTGTAAACGATATGCGCCCATATACGCATTATATTTAGGATTTGAACCACTGGATAAATAATAAACTTCATGCTCATTATATAAGTATAAAGCGGCAGCTAGATTGAGTGTTTCGCCTTCTTCAGCAATTTTATTTTTCGTTTCATTTAATTTACGTTCATTACTATCAACTTGTTGCTGTATTTGTGTGCGCTTGTTTTTATTTTTCTTAGAGTTAGGGTTTTCCTCTAATACAGCATCGACTTCGGCTAATTGTTCTATTAATGAATCGTGTTTTTGTTGAAGAGTAGATAAGTAATCCTTTAAATCAATATAAGCAAGTTTAAGCATTGCATGGTCTTTATACGTTTTTTGCATTTCATAAAAGTATGGTTTGTCTCTAAATTTGAAACCATGTTTTTCTTCGGCCATTTGGAATAATTCAAAGAACGTATCCGTTTCATCCATAGGTAGCGTTCTTACTTTTACGCCCATTTCATACGTTTTTTTAATGTTACGACGTGTTTGATAGTCCATTTCTTTTAATAATTGATCTTCTGACTTGTCTTTTAAATCTAAGACAGATAACCAACGTATTTGACTCATTGTGCTATAACCTACTGTCCATCCTTGATGTTTGTAACCTAAATCTTCCAACGTTTTGATGACTGCTCGGTTATCGTAACTTTCTAAAATTTCTCCATCAGCATTACGTAGGTTCTCCAAAATATAAGGATCAACTAATACATATAAGCAATTATGTTTTTTTAAATAACTTGTTAGTGATTTAAAGAAAAAGTGAACCAATTCAATATTGCTGTAGTCCATGACAGGTCCACGATGTGTATAAAAATATTTGAACACTTTTAAAGCACGTGCCTCAGTCATTAAAGTTGCAGCGATGACATTGTCGCTGTCATCTTTGACACCTACAACATGCACATCACCTTTTAATTCGTTTCTGTTTTCAAAGTGAATTCGGGATTGTGTGTAATGAGAGAAATGACTGGATGTAAATTTCTCAAATTCCTCCGGTGATAAAGTTACGAATTTCATATTCATCTACTCCTCTGCGTTTTTAAGAATTATCATTTATTTTAACAAATAACTACAACTATTACACAAGATAAGTTATTAAATCACATCGTACTTTAGTTGTAGGTTAAAATATATATTTAATTTATAATAATAAATATTTTTAGAAAACTAAATTTTTATGAACTAGCGCATATTTTAAAAGCATTGTATGATAGTATTTGCAAAAGAAGTATAATGATAGATAAAGAGAACTGGGCAATAGGAGTGAATATATGAAACGTATATTAGTTATGTTAAGTATCGGTATATTAATGCTAGCTGCATGTGGTAATGATAAATATGTCGATAAAATAGATAAAGCTGTTAAAATGCAAGATCAAAAGCAAGAACAAATGGCTAAAAATGATACAGGCGATAAGGTTAAACACTTTGATAAAAAAGATGCAAATATTTACGTATACGAAAATGGTAAGTATGTTGTCTTAGCGTACAAACCATTAAGTAATAATGAGGAAGTTCATTACTACACTTATCAATTTGATGGTAAAAAAGCGAAACGCATTGATAACTTTGACACAAAACAATATATCGAATCACATGATGCTGATTATAAGGAAGAAAATATGAATTAATATATAATTACAAAGGAGCATCTATGAAAAAGATAATTTTGATAATAAGCATGTTGATGGTGTTAACCATTATCATGAGTGCTTGTTCTAATAACAACAATGAAAAGCAGCCACCTAAAACTAAGAATGGCAAAATTTTGATCGTTGAATATGGAGATTTTAAATGTCCATATTGCAAAAAAGTTGAAAAGAATGTAATGCCAACCATTAAAAAAGACTATATTGATACGAATAAAGTAGAGTATCAATTTATTAATGCTGGTTTTCTTGGTAAAGATTCTATCGTCGGCTCTAGAGCTGGAAATGCAGTGCAAAAAGTTGCACCTAATGAATACTTAACTTTTCAACGTAATGTATTATCGAATCAAAAAGACGAGGATAAAAAGTGGTTAACAGAACAATTTTTAGATAATGAAATTGATAAGTTAGATATTACGACGCAACAAAAATCTGACATAAAAAAGCAATATAAAACTAAGAACAGTGACGCTTGGAAAAAAGCAGAAGAACAGAAGAAAATGACAGAAGATAATAACATTGACACCGTTCCGACAGTATTTATAAATGGCAAAAAAGTGAAAGATCCATATGAAGTTGAAGAGTGGAAGAAATACTTATAGTTATGAATTGAAAGTATTGTAGTTAGTAACGTTGCCAATCATTTTAGTGCAATATCGTAATCTCTTAGAGAGAAGTAAAATAATTTTAATAAAGATTAATTTAAAGAAGAATTGTAGTGTACATCGCTAGGATTCTTCTTTTTTTAAAATTAGGAAAGGTAGTAACTTAATCAATGATAGATTTTTTAATAAAAGATGATTTTTATTAAATTGAAAATAAAAAACATTAAAAACCTATTGTAATTTTATACAAATAAAGTTATACTTTTAAATCGTAATTATTACTATTTATGAGGAGTTATATGAAGCGATTTTTAAGTCTTACCATTTTATTATCTATAATGTTATGTGTTTTAGTAGCTTGCGGAAAAGAAGATAGTTCTAATAAGGGGTCAAAGGATGGCGATAAAATCAATGTGTCTACAACCGTTTATCCTTTACAATCGTTTATAAAACAAATAGGTGGTAATCATGTGAATGTATCATCCATTTATCCTGCTGGCTCAGACTTACATGATTATGAACCAACTCAGAAAGACATGTTAAAGGTTAATAAATCTGATTTATTCGTGTATACAGGTGACGATTTAGATCCAGTCGCTAAAAAAGTTGCAGCAACAATTAAAGACGATAAAAAGAAAGTATCATTACAAGATAAATTAGACCGTTCAACATTACTAACAGATCAACACGAACACGGTGATGAAGAACATGCAGATTCACATGAACATCATCACCATCATCATGGTGGATACGATCCACACGTATGGTTAGATCCTGAGAAAAATAAAGTGTTTGCTAAAGAAATTAAAGACCAGTTAGTAGCCAAAGATCCAAAACATAAAAATGAATACGAGAAAAATTTCAAAAAATTAGAACATGCACTTGATGACATTGACAATCAATTAAAAGAAATTACTAAAGATAAACAAGGTAATGCTGTATTTATTTCTCATGAATCTTTAGGTTATCTCGCAGATCGCTATGGCTTTGTTCAAAAAGGAATTCAAAATATGAATGCTGAAGACCCATCTCAAAAAGCACTTACACAATTAGTTAAAGAGATTAATGAGAAAAATGTTAAATACATATTATATGAAGATAATGTTGCCAATAAAGTAACCGAGACAATCAGAAAAGAAACAAACGCAAAACCTTTAAAATTTTATAATATGGAGTCACTAAATAAAGAACAATCTAAAGATGAATCAATGGATTATCAAACGTTGATGAACAAAAATATTGAAGCATTAGATAAAGCATTGGACTCCAATATAAAAGTAGAAGACGAAAAAGCTGAACATAAACATGACAAAGCTATTTCAGATGGCTATTTTAAAGATAATCAAGTTAAAGATCGTGCGTTATCAGATTATGAAGGTAAATGGCAATCAGTTTATCCCTATTTAAAAAATGGTGATTTAGATGATGTAATGAAACATAAATCAGAAGAAGATAGCGCTATGACAGAAAAAGAGTATAAAGCATACTATGAGAAAGGTTATAAAACTGACATTTCTAGCATAAATATTAAAGGTGACAACATTACTTTTGAAAAAAATGGGAAGAAGGTTACTGGAACGTATAAATATGTTGGTAAAAAAATCCTAGATTATAAGAAAGGTAATCGTGGAGTTAGATTTATTTTTAAATTGACAAACGATGATACACAGCAATTACCGAAGTACGTTCAGTTTAGTGATCACAATATCGCACCTAAGAAAGCTGAACATTTCCATATCTTTATGGGTGATAACAATGATTCATTACTTAAAGAAATGGATCATTGGCCAACTTATTATCCTGCCTCACTAGATAAGGATGATATTAAAGAAGAAATGTTAGCACATTAAAAAATTTTAAATTTGAATCTTTTTACTTGTAATTCCATTTGAGTCTATTTATTATACTAAGTATAATAAATATACAAACTATAGTACTGATTTTCAGCTACGTAGTTTCATAATTTAAATAATGGAGGTATGTACACATGGCTAACTTAAATTTAGACCCAGCACATTCAGGAGTTAACTTTTCTATTCAACACTTAGTTGTATCAAATGTTAAAGGACGTTTTAACGAATTTGACGCTAACATTTCAGGTGATTTCAATGATTTAAGTTCATTACAAGGTACTTTTACTGTTAAAGCAAATTCAATTGATACTAAAGTAGCAGATCGTGATAATCATCTTAAAAGCGCAGATTTCTTAGACGCTGAAAACTACCCAGAAATTAAATTTGAAATTACTAACGTAGATGATAAATCAGTTACTGGTAACTTAACTATGAAAGATCAAACACATGAAGAAACTTTTGATTTAGATTATAAAGGTACTAGTTTAAATCCATTAAACGGTAAAAACACTGCTGGTTTAGTAATTACTGGTAGCCTTAACCGTGAAAAATATGGTATTACGTTTAACCAACAACTTGAAACTGGTGGTTTCTTATTAGGAAAAGACTTAAATGTTGAATTTGATTTAGAATTTCCACTTGAAGACTAATCACTAGTTATTAAAAATACTTATATGGCTTCCTACAAAGTAGACATTAATGAATGTAAGCTTTGTAGGGAGCTTTTATATTTTTGTAATTAAAATCAATAACTGGTAAATTCAGAGAGAGCATTTAAAAAATAGATAGGGGGATTTAAATGTCAATTCAATTAAAAGATAATAAAATTATATTTAATAGAACGTTTGAGGCGCCAATAAATGAAGTATTCGAGGCATACACTACGGAGACGTTATTCGAACAATGGTTCCATCCTCAAGGAGGTAAAACAAAGGTTTATCGTTTTAATCCAGAAGCCGGTGGTGATGCCTTCTTTGCGATAGAAATGCCAGAACAAACAAGTTACACATTGACTGAATATAAAAAGGTGGATAAACCTAATCATATTGAATACTTAGATTTCTTTGCTACGTCTCAAGGTGAGAAAGATACATCATTACCTGGGATGCAAATTTTGATTGATTTCACTTCAGAATCAGCGCAACGCACGCTTGTAACGTCAACTTCTATCTTTCCAACAAAAAATGCGGCGCAACAAGCACTTGATATGGGTGTAGAAGCGGGAATGAATTCTACATTAGACCAACTTGATTCATTATTGAAACAAAAAAAGTCATAAGTATGTCAAAAAAATTCAACTAAATTTAAGTTATAATGTAGTTGAAATGAGGTTGATGATATGAAAGAAAGATATTTAAAAGTACTAGCTTTATTTTCAGTTAGTACATTAATACCTACAGTACTACTCAATTCAAAGGCAATTGATAATAGTGCAATTAAATATGTTTTAAGAACAGCGCTAGGCTATGGCATTTTTGCTACAGGTTTACGCTATTTATCAAGACTTAAAGCACATAAATAGTAAATTACTAAGTGAGATAGAATCGTGTCTACATGATACGATTTTATCTCACTTTTTTTACCTAAAAAATTTAAGCTATTCATGTTTTCTTAAAAAATATATAATTGAAACATAACTTGAAAGGATGTAGGGGGCATACATATGTTGAAGAACAATAAAACGGTTGAAGACACCCATGCAACGCGTGATATTGTAGAAGCTGCTGTCGGGCAGGTACAGACGAAAGAAATTATGGCTACAAAAACGCCTGGTAGATATGCATTGAAAGCAATCATGTCAGGATTTTTATTAGCAATCGTAACGGTATTTATGTTGGCAATTAAAACACAATTTGCAGGCACTAATGAAGGTTTAGTTAATTTGTTAGGTGCGATTGCATTTAGTTTAGCTTTAGTATTAATTGTGTTGACGAATTCAGAATTACTAACTAGTAATTTCATGTATTTAACGGTAGGCTGGTATTATAAAGCCATTACTATTAATAAGATGTTGTTCATTTTCTTATTCTGTTTTATTGGGAATATTATAGGTGGATTCATATTATTCTTCTTAATGAAAGGGACGCATATTATGACGCCAGAAATGATTGCCAGCTTAAGTAAGACAGTACATATGAAAACGGTAGAATCAACTTGGTTAAATATTTTAGTTAAAGCAATCTTCTGTAATTTCTTTATTAATATTGGTATATACGTGTCTATGTTATTTAAAGAAGGACTGGCAAGAGCATTCTTTATTGCTGCAGGGGTTGTCGTGTTTGTATTCATGGGTTATGAACACGTTGTCTTCAATGCTGGTTTATACGCAGGTATGGTGTTCTATAATTTAGATGCACTATCATGGTTAGGTGTTATTAAAAATATTGTGTTTGCTTTAATTGGTAACTATATCGGTGGTGGTATATTTATTGGTTTAGTATATGCGTATTTAAATGGTTCACGTGATAGTATGAAAGCTAAGTAATCAATAATAGGGTTGTGTTATCACTAAGTTAAATGAGTAGATAGCACAACCTTTTTTATTGAATTAATTTAACCACATTATTGAAAAAGTTGACTAAATGATGATTAAAACATATCATTTTAATCAACATTAAAGCATTTAATGACCAAATTTTAAAAGTAATAAAGTCTAATATAAAGGGGATGAAGCCATTGGTTGCGAATATATTAGTGGCACATGGCATGAGAAAAGGTGATCAAAATAAAGCGTTGGGAGAATTCTTAGATCGTTTATTAAGTGATGAATCGTATGAATATGAATTAGCGTTTATTGAAAGTGAAGAAAAGAGTATTGAAAAAACGATTGGTCGCTTAATAAAGCAAGGTGAAACTCAATTTAAAGTTGTACCTCTTTTGATCTTTTCGGCAATGCATTATATCGTCGATGTTCCTGAAATTTTATCAAATATCAAAAAAGATCATCCTGAAATAAGTTACGAAATTAGTGAACCGCTTGGTACGCATGACTATATGGTGGATTTAGTTGAAAAACGTATTCAAGATGTTGAAATTTCTACCTCCTCTAATTATGCGATTGTATTAATCGCACATGGTAGCTTCTCATATACGAAAGCACATGATGAGTTAAAGGAATTTAGTGAAAAAATGAATCAACCTGTACCTATCTATTGTCGTACGCTATATGGTGACATTACTTTTAGAAATGACTTGGATCAACTTTCGAATGAATATGATGAACTTATTGTAGTGCCAATGTTTTTATATGATGGGCGACTAGTAAATAAAGTAAAACGACTCATTTCAGAAATGGATATACAGGGTACGCTTCACATTACACCATCTATTAATTTCGATAACATATTAAAGAGAATTATTAGTGAACGTTTAAAGCAATTAACATTTAATTAGGATTTATAAGCTGAGGCACAATGTGTCTCAGTTTTTTATTGTATTTGGACAAGTTATTGAACGTATTAGGGAATTCCCCGATTTTTAATTAATTTGTGAAAATCATCACATTTGAAGTGGAATCTGTTATAGAATAGCAGTGAAGAAACAAATGTTGAATATCAAACATTTTAAAAAACAAAAAATTGCAAATGGAAAATAAGTAAATTTAAAGTGATAAAAGGGGCATATTTTATGACTAAACAAAAATTAGTGATGATTGGAAACGGCATGGCGGGATTAAGAACGATAGAAGAAATTCTAGAGCGTTCAGATTCACAATTTGACATTACAATTATTGGGAAAGAACCTTATCCAAACTATAACAGAATAATGTTATCAAATATATTACAGAAGAAAATGACTGTAGAAGAAACAATAATGAATCCATATGAATGGTATGAAGAGAACAACATTCAGCTCATCGTCAACGACCCAGTAGAGACGGTTGATCGTTCAGCACAAACAGTAACAACATCAAAAGGTGTTGAAGTGAATTATGACATTTGTATATTTGCAACAGGCTCTAGTGCATTCGTATTACCGATACCTGGATCAGATTTACCAAGTGTTATAGGTTGGAGAACAATCGAAGATACTGAACGCATGATTGAAATCGCTAAAACGAAAAAGAAAGCTGTCGTTATTGGTGGCGGATTATTAGGACTTGAATGTGCACGTGGTTTAATGGATCAAGGTATGGAAGTAACTGTATTACACTTAGCAGAATGGCTTATGGAAATGCAGTTAGACCGTAAAGCTGGAGGCATGCTTAAAGCAGATTTAGAACGTCAAGGTATGAATATCGAGTTACAAGCGAACTCTAAAGAAATTATTGGTAAAGATGATGTAGAAGCGATTAAATTGGCAGATGGAAGAATAATCGAAACAGACTTAGTTGTCATGGCAGTCGGTATCCGTCCATTTACTCAAGTAGCACGTGATGCAGGTCTAGAAGTAAATAGAGGTATCGTTGTAAATGATTATTTACAAACATCAGACCCTAATATTTATGCGGTTGGCGAATGTTCAGAGCATGACGGCAAAGTATATGGCTTAGTCGCACCGCTCTATGAACAAGGTAAAGTGTTAGCTGACTACCTAACTGGAAAAGAAACAGAAGGGTACAAAGGTTCTACAACTTTCACTTCATTAAAAGTGTCTGGTTGTGATTTATATAGTGCGGGACAAATTGTTGAAAATGAAAATGTCCATGGTATTGAAATTTTCAACAGTGTCGATAATATTTATAAAAAAGTCTATTTGAGTGATGGTCAAGTTGTCGGAGCAGTATTATATGGTGATACAGATGATGGCTCAAGATTCTATAATATGATGAAAAAACATGAATCATTAGAAGACTATACATTAGTATCATTATTGTACAAAGGTGGAGAAGAAGCGGTAACTTCTATCGCTGATATGCCAGATGATGAAACGATTTGTGGTTGTAACGGTGTAGATAAAGGTACGATTGTTAATGCGATTACGACTAAAGGATTAACTTCAGTGGAAGAAGTAACGAAAGCAACTAAAGCGGGTAATTCATGTGGTAAATGTAAAGGACAAATTGGCGAGTTATTACAATGCACATTAGGTGATGACTTTGTAGCAGCGAAACCTACCGGAATTTGTGCTTGTACTGATTTAACACGTGATCAAATTGTTACGCAAATAAGAGCTAAAGGACTAAAAACATCAAAAGAAGTACGTCACGTACTAGACTTTAAAGATAAAAATGGCTGTCCAAAATGTCGTCCAGCAATAAACTACTATTTAAATATGGTATATCCACATGACCATCAAGATGAAAAAGAATCACGCTTCGCAAATGAACGTTATCATGCAAACATTCAAAATGATGGTACATTCTCTGTTATTCCACAAATGCGTGGAGGCGTAACAGATGCTGACCAATTAATAAGATTAGGTGAAGTTGCAAAAAAATACAATGTACCATTAGTTAAAGTAACAGGCTCTCAACGTGTAGGTTTATATGGATTGAAGAAAGAAGAATTACCTAAAGTATGGGAAGATTTAGGTATGCGTTCAGCTTCAGCATATGGTAAGAAAACACGTTCAGTTAAAAGTTGTGTAGGTAAAGAATTCTGTCGATTCGGTACTCAATACACTACACGCTTAGGTATTCGCTTAGAAAAAACATTCGAATACATTGACACACCACATAAATTTAAAATGGGTGTATCTGGTTGTCCACGTAGTTGCGTTGAATCAGGAGTTAAAGATTTCGGTGTTATCTCAGTAGAAAACGGTTATCAAATTTACATCGGTGGTAATGGAGGTACAGATGTTACAGTTGGTAAATTATTAACTACCGTTGAAACTGAAGATGAAGTTATTCAATTATGTGGTGCGTTAATGCAGTATTATCGTGAAACAGGCATTTATGCAGAAAGAACTGCACCATGGTTAAATCGTTTAGGCTTTGAAAATGTTAAAGAAGTACTACTGGATCCTGAACGTCAAAAAGAATTATTCGATAGAATTATGGATGCTAAAAAAGCGATTGATGGACATGGCGAACCTTGGGAAGCAATCGTTGAAGATAAAGAAGCTCGAAAAATCTTTGAAGTTGAGAGGGTGTAACATATGAAATCTATGGAAAAAGTTAAAGTAACGACATTAGAAGAATTAACACCATTGATTGGAAAAAAAGTGATTGTTGATGGTAAAGAAATTGGCATTTTCTTAACTGAAAGTGGAGACATTCATGCAATTAATAATATTTGTCCTCACAAACAAGGGCCATTATCAGAAGGAACAGTAAGTGGCGATTACGTTTATTGCCCTCTACATGATCAAAAGGTTGATTTGAGAAGTGGCGAGGTACAAGAACCTGATACTGGATGTGTTGAAACATATCAAGTTGAAGTCATCGATGGAGACGTTTATGTATGTCTGTAGATGAAAAATCAAAGGTTTACTTGATAGGTGCTGGACCTGGTAATCCTAATCTTTTAACGAAAAAAGCAGAACGATGTATTAAGAAAGCTGAAGTTATTCTATATGATCGTTTAGTAAACCCACTCATACTTCAATATGCACCCGCTGATGCGGAATTCATTGATGTAGGTAAAAAGCCTTACGCTAAACATATACAACAAGACGAAATTAATTTAAAAATCGTTGAAGCGGCTAAAAAGTACCAAACAGTCATTCGTCTCAAAGGTGGCGATCCAGCAATATTTGGTCGTGTTACTGAAGAAGTCAATACTTTAAAAGACTATGGTATTGAATATGAAATTGTTCCTGGTGTAACTTCAGCAAGTGCAGCTGTTGCAACAATGGATTTAGGGTTAACAATGAGATCAGTAGCGCCTAGTGTGACTTTCTCAACAGGCCATTTCAAAGATTCAATCAATCAAGAAACAGATATACGTAATTTGATTAATGGTGGGACATTAGCCATCTATATGGGGATAAAACGATTGGGCCGTATCATTGATCAAATCACAGCTTATACTTCAGAGGACTATTCGATAGCAATTGTGTTTAATGCTACGTGTCATAACCAACGCGTCATCATTGGTAAATTAAGCACCATTGAGCATCAATTACAGCAACACGAACTTGAAGGCGAACCAGGCATTTGCATTTTAGGTGCGATTGTTGACTATATTGATAAAGATAAAGTGTTGAAACAAGAGCATGAAAGAAATTTAGATGATTCATTATATGTTATAAAAGGTTCGAAAGAAGATGCTTTATTGAAAGCTGAAGAATTATCTGAAACAGGATATCGTTGTATAGTACACGTTGATGAAAGTTACCATCCATCACAACAACAATTATACACACAAATAATCAATAACAATAAAATTAAATATATTAATTTATAAGTCATCCTTGCAGGAGTGGTATAACGAATTCTTAGAACGTTATGTACCACTACCTGCTTTTTTGTTTTTTTAGGGATTCCCCCATGCGAATTAGGACATTCCCTAATACCTAATGAATGTGAAAAATTGTACAATCATTATAAATTCAAAAGTAAAACGGCAAATCGGAATAAGTTAATACCTTTAACGGTAGGAGGATTCATATAGATGGGAAAATTTGGATTAAACTTTTTCAAACCAACTGAGACATTTAATGGTAACTGGTCAGTTCTTGAGAGCAAAAGTAGAGAATGGGAAAAAATGTACCGTGAAAGATGGAGTCACGATAAAGTAGTTAGAACAACACATGGTGTTAACTGTACAGGGTCATGTTCATGGAAAGTATTTGTTAAAAACGGCGTAATCACTTGGGAAAATCAACAAATTGATTATCCAAGTTGTGGGCCTGATATGCCTGAATTTGAACCTCGTGGATGTCCGCGTGGTGCGTCGTTCTCTTGGTATGAATATAGTCCACTTCGTGTGAAATATCCATACATTAGAGGGAAATTATTAGATTTATGGAATACAGCGTTAGAAGAAAATAATGGAAATCGTATTGCAGCGTGGGCATCTATTGTTGAAGACGAAGAGAAAGCAAAAGCATATAAACAAGCACGTGGTAAAGGTGGACATGTTCGAGCTAACTGGAAAGATGTAACAGATATTATTGCTGCACAAATTCTTTATACAATTAAAAAGGATGGTCCAGATAGAATCGCAGGATTTACACCAATTCCTGCCATGTCAATGATAAGTTATGCTGCAGGGGCAAGATTTATCAACTTACTCGGTGGAGAAATGTTAAGTTTTTATGATTGGTATGCTGATTTACCGCCTGCGTCACCACAAATTTGGGGTGAACAAACTGACGTACCTGAATCAAGTGATTGGTACAATGCTTCATATATTATTATGTGGGGTTCAAACGTACCACTTACACGTACACCTGATGCTCATTTTATGACTGAAGTGAGATATAAAGGGACTAAAGTTGTTTCAGTAGCACCTGACTATGCAGAAAACGTTAAATTCGCGGATAACTGGTTAGCACCTAATCCTGGTACTGATGCAGCAGTAGCACAAGCAATGACACATGTTATTTTACAAGAATACTATCAAGATAATCCTAGTGAAATGTTCATTAACTATTCAAAACAATATTCAGATATGCCTTTTGTGATTATGTTAGATGAAGATGACAATGGCTATAAAGCAGGACGATTCTTACGTGCAAGTGATTTAGGTATGGAAAGTGAAAATAGCGAATGGAAACCAGTCATTCACGATATGAATAGTCATCAGTTTGTAGTACCTAATGGCACAATGGGTCAACGCTGGGAAGAAGGCAAGAAGTGGAACTTAAAATTAGAAAATGAAGATGGTTCTAAGATTGATCCAGCGATGTCAATGGCAGACGACACATACGAACTAAAAACAATTCAATTCCCTTACTTTGATAGTCAAGGTGACGGTATTTTTGAAAGACCAATAGCAGCTAGAAAAGTAACATTAGCTGATGGAAAAGAAGTGTATGTAGCGACAGTATATGACTTAATGACAAGTCAATATGGCATTAAACGATTTAATCATGAATTAGAAGCAACTTCATACGACGATGCTGAATCAAAATATACACCTGCATGGCAACAACGTGTAACTGGTATTAAACCAGAATTAGTAACACAAGTAGCTAGAGAATTTGCGCAAAATGCAATCGATACAAAAGGACGCTCAATGATAATCATGGGTGCTGGTATTAACCACTGGTTCAATTCAGATACGATTTATCGAGCAATTTTAAATCTTGTTCTTTTATGTGGCTGTCAAGGTGTTAACGGTGGTGGATGGGCTCACTACGTTGGACAAGAAAAATGTAGACCAATAGAAGGTTGGAATACGGTAGCCTTTGCCAAAGACTGGCAAGGACCACCACGTCTGCAAAATGGTACAAGTTGGTTCTATTTTGCGACTGATCAATGGAAATATGAGGAATCTAATGTTGATAAATTAAAATCTCCATTAGCTAATAATATTAAACATCAACACCCAGCTGACTATAACGTTACAGCTGCTAGATTAGGTTGGTTGCCGTCATACCCTCAATTCAATAAGAATAGTTTATTATTCGGAGAAGAGGCAAAAGATGCCGGTGATGACTCTAATGAAGCGATATTAAATAGAGCAATCGAATCAGTCAAAAATAGAGAAACTCAATTTGCGATAGAAGATCCAGATTTAAGAAAGAACCATCCGAAAACATTATTCGTATGGCGTTCAAATTTAATTTCAAGTTCTGCCAAAGGACAAGAGTACTTTATGAAACATTTATTAGGTACACGTTCAGGACTAATGGCTGAACCTAACGAAGAAGACAAACCAGAAGAAATTCAATGGCGTGAAGATACAGAAGGTAAATTAGACTTATTAGTGTCACTAGATTTCAGAATGACTGCGACACCATTGTACTCAGATATCGTATTACCAGCTGCAACATGGTATGAAAAACACGATTTGTCATCAACAGATATGCATCCATTCATTCATCCATTTAATCCAGCGATTGATCCATTATGGGAATCACGTTCAGACTGGGATATTTATAAAACCTTAAGTAAAGCTGTTTCTGAAATGGCGAAAGATTACTTACCAGGAACATTTAAAGATGTTGTAACGACACCACTTGGCCATGATTCCAAACAGGAATTAGGTTCAGAATACGGTATTGTTAAAGATTGGTCTAAAGGAGAAGTTGAAGCCATTCCAGGTAAAACAATGCCAAACTTCGCAGTCGTAGATAGAGATTACACTAAAATCTACGATAAATATGTGACTTTAGGTCCATTACTTGAAAAAGGAAAAGTTGGTGCACATGGCGTAAGCTTCAGCGTGAAAGATGAATATGAAGAACTTAAAAGTATGATAGGTACTTGGAATGATGAGGACCCTGAATCAGTCAGAAATAATCGTCCACGTATCGATACTGCTAGAAAAGTAGCAGATGCAATCTTAAATGTATCATCAGCTACTAACGGCAAATTATCACAAAAATCATACGAAGATTTAGAAAATCAAACAGGAATGGAATTAAAAGACATTTCAAAAGAACGTGCATCTGAAAAGATTTCATTCTTAAACATTACATCACAACCACGGGAAGTTATACCAACAGCTGTGTTCCCTGGTTCAAACAAAAATGGACGTAGATATTCTCCATTTACAACTAATATAGAACGACTCGTACCATTTAGAACATTAACAGGTAGACAAAGTTATTACATCGATCACGAAGTATTCCAACAATTCGGCGAAAGTTTACCAGTATACAAACCAACATTACCGCCAATGGTATTTGGTACTAGAGATAAACAAGTTAAAGGTGGACAAGATGCATTAGTATTACGTTATTTAACACCTCATGGTAAATGGAATATACACTCAACATATCAAGATAACGAACGTATGTTGACATTATTTAGAGGTGGTCCAGTCGTTTGGTTATCTAATGAGGATGCTGATGAGCATGGCATCAATGACAACGATTGGTTAGAAGTTTATAACAGAAATGGTGTTGTAACTGCAAGAGCAGTCACATCACACCGTATGCCAAGAGGAACAATGTTTATGTATCATGCACAAGATAAACACATTGAAACACCAGGATCAGAAATTACAGATACTCGTGGCGGTTCACACAATGCACCAACAAGAATTCATTTGAAACCTACACAACTTGTAGGTGGTTACGCACAAATTAGTTATCACTTTAACTATTATGGACCAATAGGAAATCAACGTGACGTATATGTAGCAGTGAGAAAGATGAAGGAGGTAAATTGGCTTGAAGATTAAAGCGCAAATTGCAATGGTGTTAAATTTAGATAAATGCATAGGTTGCCACACTTGCAGCGTAACATGTAAGAACACTTGGACTAACCGTCCAGGTGCAGAATACATGTGGTTCAACAACGTAGAAACTAAACCAGGTGTAGGATATCCGAAACGATGGGAAGACCAAGAACATTATAAAGGTGGATGGGTCTTAAATAAAAAAGGAAAATTAGAACTTAAATCTGGTAGTCGTTGGACAAAAATGGCGTTAGGTAAAATCTTTTACAACCCAGATATGCCTCTTATTAAAGATTATTATGAACCATGGACATACAATTACGAACATTTAACTACTGCTAAAGAAGGTAAGCATTCTCCTGTTGCTAAAGCGCACTCACTTATCTCAGGTGAGAAACTTAATCTTGAGTGGGGGCCTAACTGGGAAGATGACTTAGCCGGTGCACATATTACTGGTCCAGAAGATCCTAATATTCAAAAAATTGAAGAAGACATTAAATTCCAATTTGATGAAACATTTATGATGTATTTACCTCGTCTTTGTGAGCATTGTTTAAACCCTAGTTGTGTAGCTTCATGTCCATCTGGTGCAATGTATAAACGTGATGAAGATGGTATTGTTTTAGTTGACCAAGATGCATGTCGTGGGTGGCGCTACTGTATGACTGGTTGCCCTTATAAAAAAGTTTACTTCAACTGGAAAACAAACAAAGCTGAGAAATGTACATTCTGTTTCCCAAGAATTGAAGCTGGATTACCAACAGTTTGTTCTGAAACATGTACAGGTAGAATGAGATATTTAGGTGTATTATTATATGATGCCGATAGAGTTCATGAAGCAGCTTCAGCTGAAAATGAAAAAGATTTATATGAAAAGCAATTAGATATTTTCTTAAATCCATTTGATGAAGAAGTGATTGAACAAGCTGAAAAAGATGGCATTAGCTATGAATGGATTGAAGCAGCTCAAAATTCACCAGTGTATAAACTGGCAATTGAATATAAATTAGCATTTCCTTTACATCCAGAATTTAGAACAATGCCTATGGTTTGGTATTGCCCACCATTAAGTCCTATCATGAGTTATTTTGAAGGTAAAAATGCAGGACAAAACCCAGATATGATTTTCCCAGCTATTGAAGAAATGCGTTTACCAATAGAATACTTAGCTAATTTATTTACTGCCGGAGATGTCCAACCTGTTAAGGAATCTTTACAAAAAATGGCTATGATGAGAAGTTACATGCGCTCACAAGTTACAGGTAAAGAGTTTGATACTTCTAAATTAGAAAGACTTGGATTATCAGAAATTCAAACTAAAGATATGTATCGTTTATTAGGTTTAGCAAAATATGAAGATCGCTTTGTTGTACCAACATCTCATAAAGAAACATATTTAGATACGTACCATGCGCAAGGTAGCCAAGGGTATGGTGGCGAATACTTCGGAGACAATTGTGAAGGCTGTGGTGTTCCAGTAGGTTCAGGAAAAACAGGACAAGAAATTTATAATGAGAATTTCTATGGAGGGATTTTCCGTGATTAATTTACAACAATTTCATTATTATCAAGAAAGTTTTGGTTATATAGCTCAGCAACTTAATTTCCCAGAGAAATTAACGTTTCATCCAAAAACATTTGAAGAAACGATTGAACCCTCTCATCCTGGTTATGATGATTTAGTAAAATACAGAGAGATTATGCATCAATTCACATTATCAGAAATTAAAGCAATATATACAGATACCTTTGATTTTAATAAGAAATCACCGCTTTATATGACTTACAACAAATTTGATACTCAAAAAGAAAGAGGCCAAATGTTGGCTAAACTTAAAGTGTTATATGAAATGTTTGGGTTGAAAATGGTAGATAACGAGTTATCAGATTATCTACCATTGATGCTCCAATTCTTACACGTAGCATCATGGCAAAATGATCCACGAGCAGAAGGCAATATTGAACTAGTTATTATGATTATTGAAGACGGTACGTATGAAATGGCAAATCATTTAGCTCAAGATAACAATCCTTATGCTTATGTGATCCGTGCTTTAAGAAATACATTAAAAGCTTGTCTAGAAATTCCAAATGAGGTGACATCTCATGCTTAATCAATTTTTATGGATTATATTTCCATATTTATGTGTAGCCATTTTCATTGTTGGACACATCGCTCGTTATAAATACGATCAATTCTCATGGACTGCTAAATCGAGTGAATTTTTAGAGAAAAAACAATTAAAATGGGGTAGCTTATTATTCCATTTGGGCATCATACCGGTGTTTTTTGGTCACGTCGTAGGTCTCGCTATACCAGCTAAATGGATTGATGGATTAGGTGTAAGCGAGGAAATGTATCATTTTGGTGCTGTATACATCGGTAGTATCTTTGGTATAATGACGTTTATTGGTATGTTACTATTAACAGCACGACGAATTACTATTAAAAATGTTAGAAAGCTAAGTTCAGCTTCTGATATATTTGTAAATTTCTTATTAATATTAATTATTTTCATGGGATGTTATTCAACATTAGTTACGAATGCGATGGTAAGTGATTTTGATTATCGTCAAACGATATCTATATGGTTTAGACACTTATTTACATTTTCACCAGACGCGAGTCTGATGACGAGTGTACCTTTATCTTTTAAAATTCACATCTTACTTGGATTTACAATTTTAGCTTGTTGGCCATTCACTCGCTTAGTGCATGTTTGGAGTGTACCGCTTTCGTATACTAATCGTAGATATATTGTTTATCGTAAACATAAAACACGTTCATGAGTATGAGAGGAGATTCAAATGTGATTACGAATCCAGTATTTGAAAAACAGGATTTCCAACAACAATTGAATAATCTAAGGGTCAGTGAAGGCTATGATTTTGCAGGTGTTGCACTTTATGAGCATCATATGACTTCAGCACCGATTAAATGGCATTATGTCTCAGGTAACCTGAATGATCGCTATAAAATGATTATCTTGCGTAAAGGGCGAGGTCTAGCCGGTATGGTTATGAAGACTGGAAAACGCATGATCATTGCCGACGTAGTGGCAAGCTTATCACCAGAAGATAAGATTAAATATCCAATCTTAATTGCCGAAAATCTAACTGCAATGGTAGCTATCCCATTGTGTTACAATAATCAGGTGTATGGTGTATTACTCTTAGGTCAAAGAGATGGCAAGTCTCTTCCTGATTATGAAACTTTGGATATTAGTGGCAAGCTTTGGACATTTTCAGAAGAAATGTAGGTGTTTAAAATGTTGGATGTTGATAATCTTGATTTAGAGAACTTACTAAAAAAATATTACGAAAAGACGAATGAAAAAATCGTATTTGTAAATAAAGATGGTAAGGTTATCGCGATGAATGATGCTGCAGAAGAGATTATTTCAAAGGATAATAATTATAGTGCAATGACCAATGCGATATGTAATCGTTGTGAAGGTTACTCTAACGAATTTGCATTACAAAGTTGCATTAACTGTTATCTTGATACGACAAAGCCTAATGATATGAATTTCCAAGTATTCATGAAAACGGTAGATAATAAAATTCAACCATTTACTGCTTCGTATCAATGTATTGATGATGAGGCACAAATCTACGCTTTTACATTACAAGATATATCTCCACAAATAGAGCGACAAGAAAAGATGTATCAACGTCAGATGTTACGTAAAACGATTGCTGCACAAGAAAATGAAAGAAAACGTATATCTAGAGAATTACATGATAGTGTTGTTCAAGAGATGCTAAATGTAGATGTTGAATTGAGATTATTAAAATATCAACAAGATATGGCTCAACTCATTGAAAAATCCGAACATATTGAATTGCTAATGTCTAATTTAATTAATGATATTCGTGATTTATCAGTAGAATTGAGGCCTTCATCACTTGATGATTTAGGATTAGAAGCGGCTTTTAAATCTTATTTCAAACAATTAGAGTATAATTATGGATTAAATGTTGTTTATCAATCAAATATTCAAACAATACGTTTCGATAGTGAAATTGAAACCGTTGTTTATCGCGTTGTTCAAGAAGCGATATTTAATGCATTAAAATATGCAGGTGTTTATGAAGTGGAAGTAACGATTCAACAAACTGAAGAAGGTCTTATCGCTGAGATTATTGACAGGGGTAAAGGCTTTGATCCCAACTTAAAACCTCAGGGTACTGGATTAGGGCTATATGGAATGAATGAGAGAGCAGAACTTGTTAAAGGTACAGTGAATATAGAAACACATATTGGTAAAGGTACAATTATTACGTTAGAAGTACCAGTTTAAAATATGTTAGGGGAATATAAAGTGAAGATTGTTATTGCAGATGATCATGCAGTTGTTAGAACAGGATTTTCGATGATTTTAAACTTTCAAGAGGATATGGAAGTAGTTGCAACCGCTGCTGATGGGGGAGAAGCATATCAAAAGGTGATGGAGCATAAGCCAGATGTATTAATTATGGACTTAAGTATGCCACCTGGTGAATCAGGATTAATTGCAACAAGTAAAATATCAGAAAGTTTTCCTGAAACTAAAATATTAATATTAACAATGTATGATGATGAAGAATATTTGTTCCACGTTCTTCGTAATGGTGCTAAAGGCTATATATTAAAGAATGCACCTGATGAACAATTATTACTAGCCGTGCGAACAGTTTATAAGGGCGAAACATATGTAGATATGAAATTAACAACGTCATTAGTGAATGAATTTGTAAATCATAAACATTCAGATGATGTATCTACTAACGATCCATTTAAAATATTATCTAAGCGCGAACTAGAAATATTACCTTTAATTGCAAAAGGGTATGGTAATAAAGATATTGCTGAAAAATTATTCGTGTCGGTCAAAACGGTCGAAGCGCATAAAACACATATAATGACTAAACTCGATTTAAAATCTAAACCTGAGTTAGTAGAATATGCATTGAAAAAGAAATTATTAGATTTTTAAATGATGAAAATGAAACTGAGACAGATTAGTAATGTCTCAGTTTTTTGCGTACATATATAGAAAAAATATAGGGGGATTCCCAGTCAGTATAAGGGAATATCCTTATGTTCATTTTTTCACAATTCTACTAAAATTTAATTGTAATCAGTAATGTGATTGAATTATAAATTTTTGACCTCTTTTATATAACAATTACTGATAAAGAAAATTAAATGATGAAGGTGAAAAAATGTATAAGACAAAAGGTGGCTTTCAACTTACCTTACAAACGTTAAGTCTTGTAGTGGGTTTCATGGCATGGAGTATTATATCTCCGTTAATGCCATATATCTCTCAAGATGTTAAAGTTAATCCTGGACAGTTATCTATTATATTGGCAATTCCAGTAATATTAGGTTCAATTTTACGTGTGCCATTCGGTTATTTAACTAATATTATTGGTGCGAAATGGGTATTCTTTTGTAGTTTTGTTATATTATTATTTCCTATCTTCTTTTTAGGGCAAGCACAAACACCAGGAATGTTAATGTTATCTGGATTCTTTTTAGGTGTTGGAGGTGCGATATTCTCTGTAGGTGTGACATCTGTACCTAAATATTTTTCAAAAGATAAAGTAGGGCTTGCTAATGGAATTTATGGTATGGGTAACATCGGTACGGCAGTATCTTCATTTTTAGCACCACCTATTGCAGGTATTATAGGTTGGCAAACGACGGTAAGAAGTTATTTAATTATCATTGCTATTTTCGCAATTTTAATGTTCATTTTTGGTGATAAAAATGAACCAAAAGTGAAAGTACCTTTAGCATCTCAGTTTAAAAAATTATCATCAAATTATAAGTTATATTACTTAAGTCTTTGGTATTTTATTACGTTTGGTGCTTTTGTAGCATTTGGATTATTCTTACCTAACTACTTAGTAAATAACTTTGGCATTGATAAAGTTGATGCAGGTATTCGGTCAGGTGTATTCATTGCTTTAGCAACTTTCTTAAGACCAATTGGCGGTATACTTGGAGATAAATTTAATGCTGTGAAAGTACTAATGATCGATTTTATTATTATGATTGTAGGTGCTGTTATTTTAGGAATTTCAAGTCATATTGCTTTATTTACTATCGGTTGTTTAACTATCAGTATCTGTGCTGGTTTAGGTAATGGTTTAATATTTAAACTTGTACCTTCTTACTTCGCAAAAGAATCTGGTGCAGCTAATGGTATTGTTTCTATGATGGGTGGTTTAGGAGGATTCTTCCCACCTTTAGTTATTACTTATGTAACAGGTCTAACTGGTTCAAGTCATTTAGCATTTATTCTTTTAGCAATATTTGGTGTCTTAGCATTTATTACCATGGGACACTTATATAAAAAAGAATATGCAAAATAAATTTATACATTAAAAAGAGCAATACAAAGCTAAACATAGTTTTGTATTGCTCTTTAACATTTTATTCTGTATATCTATTTATTCTACTGTAATTGTTGTTGATTGATCTTGTGCACTAACTTCTTTAGGTAAAATAACAACTAAAATCCCGTCTTCGTAGCTTGCTTTAATTTGTGACTTATCAATATCATTAAATTCAAAATGTCTAACTAATTCACCACTTGCACGTTCACTTAATTGAACGCTACCTGTTTGTTCAGATACATGCTTTTGAACTTTAATTGTTAATGCCGCATGTTCAAATTTAAGTTCAATTTCAGACTTATTGACACCAGGTAGTTCAGCTTCTAATACGTATTGATTTGTTTGATTATAAATATTTGTCGGGAAACTTTTTGATGAAAATTGATTAAAAACTTGTTCACCTAAATCACGAAATACGTCTTTTGGATTATTCTTGAAAATGGATTGTTCAAAAAACTCTCTATTATTCATACTAATGTCTCTCCTTTATTTAAGCGTGCATACCATAGTTGTAAAATGATACTTTTCAAGTACATTATAGTAATAGAGAGGGTTAACGTAAAGCGAAAGGAATTATAAAAGAATAAGGCAAAGATTAAGTGCGGAATAGTAAATCCATGGCAAAAGTCTCAATATGTATAAAGCCTAGTAATTGTGAAATAAAGTGTTTCGCTTTTGCCAGGATTAAATATTAGTGAGTAGTATAATCGAAGTTATTTGAAATAACATGTTTTAAGCTATTAACAAGATTATCTTTTTCATCTTGTGAAATATCAAAGTCCTCAAAAACTTGGTCAGAGATAGCTTTCAACGTAGGTTTAATATTAATACCGCTTTCAGTCAGTGTAATTTGAAGATTTCTTTCATCTTCTTTTTCACGCATACGTTGTACGTAGCCTTTTTTCTCTAATTTCTTTAAGAGAGGTGTTAGTGTTCCAGAATCTAAAAATACGCGACGACCAAGTGATTTAATATTTATCTTTTCTTCATTTTCGATGGCCATGATGACCATAAAGCTTGTATATGTTAAATCATGCTTTTTTAAATAGTAAGTATATTTTTTTATAACTTCTTTAGAAGTAACATATAATAAAAAACATAATTGATTACTTAAATAACTATCTTTAATATACATACATTTCCCCCCTTAACTTATTTAAAGATATTATGAACTAAAAGTAATGTCAAGACTGTTGCCATAGTATTTCATGGACTTTTATAGCCTTTTGAACTATATTTGAAAGTACGTCTACACGTTTGCTGTAAGTGTCGATTTATTTTGAATTAGAGATAAATTGTTAGGACATTTTGTTACAGAAATACTGAAATACTTTAAAATTTTCTATCTATCATTCATAATAATTTAGATAGTAACTAGAGATGGTGAGACTAGGTTGTGTACAAAGGAGTTTCAAAATGAGTAAAAAACAAAAATGGATTAGAATTTGTATTATTTTGGCGATTTCATTAGTAGTGGCAATTGCTTTCTTTTTCGCAATGAAAACGTATCAAGGTCATAGAAATATTAAAATGGTAGATAGTTATATAGAGCAGAAACATTTAAGTGATGATATTAAATCTGAAAAAACACAATATAGTGCAAAAAAAGGGGTTTATTACAAAGAAGTTGTCTTTAAAGATGAACCTCATATGACATATGTCATTCAACCTATAGGAACACGTAAAGGTATCTTTGCTGAAGGCTTTGATACTGAAACTAAAAAAAGTATTAAAGATGCAAAACATAATTATTTTAACCAAAATTTCAAACCTTAATTTCGCATTAAATGAGGATTAATATTTTACAAGTAATGAAAAATAAGGAGAACAGAATTCATAATGATTTCTGATCTCCTTTTTATAGTATTTTTAATTATTTTAGCTTGATTGAATAGTATATATATAGTTAGCTTTAAAAATTTTATATCCCATTTCATAATTATCTGATATAATTAAGCGATGTCAGATGAAGGGGGTTTCAACATGGCTCTGTTCAAGAGAAAAATTAGTTTACCGATGCAGGTTATCATCGCATTGGTGCTAGGTGTAGTTGTAGGTTTATTATTATTTGGACAAGATAACGTAGCAAATTATATAAAACCGTTCGGTGATGTTTTCTTAAATTTAATTAAAATGATCATCATACCGATTGTATTCTGTGCATTAGCATTATCTATATCTAACTTAGGGGACTCAAAGAAGATAGGTAGCTATGGATGGAAAGCAATTCTTTACTTTGAAATTATAACAACAATCGCCATTGGTTTAGGACTAATCATTGGTAACTTATTCAAACCAGGTGCTGGTTTAGATCCAGACAAATTACCTAAAGGCGATATTTCTAAATATCAATCATCTGCATCCGCAGCAGAACAATCTACATATGGCAATCACTTTATTGATACCATTGTAAATATTGTACCAACAAACATATTTGAAGCATTAACTAAAGGTGAATTATTACCAATCATCTTCTTCGCAGTATTCTTCGGTTTAGGATTAGCTGCAATAGGAGAAAAATCAGATCCTGTGAAAGGCTTTTTAAATGGTACGCTTGAAGCAGTATTCTGGATGATTAATAAAATTTTAAAATTAGCACCAATAGGTGTATTTGCATTTATTTGTACAACAGTAATGACTTTTGGAGCATCTGCTTTAATTCCATTATTAAAATTAGTATTAGTAGTAGTGTTCGCGATGGTGTTCTTTATTATCGTTGTTCTAGGAATTGTAGCAAGAATTTGTGGTATTAGTATCTTCTCAATCATTAAAATTTTGAAAGATGAATTATTATTAGCATTCTCTACTTCAAGTTCAGAAGCAGTATTACCAGTAATGATGAAGAAAATGGAAAAATTCGGAGCGCCAAGAGATGTCACATCCTTTGTTATTCCAATAGGTTACTCATTTAACCTTGATGGATCAGCACTATACCAATCAATTGCAGCATTATTTGTTGCACAAATGTATGGCATTCATTTATCTATATCAGAACAAATTATCTTAATGGTAACATTAATGGTTGCCTCTAAAGGTATGGCTGGAGTACCTGGCGTTTCAATCGTAGTATTATTAACAACATTAGGAGCTATGGGCTTACCAGCACAAGGGCTCGCGTTAATTATCGGTGTAGACCGTTTATTAGACATGGTTCGTACATGTGTTAACGTAATAGGTAATGCACTATCAGCTGTTGTTATCTCTAAATGGGAAAAGGTTTATGACAAAGAACAAGGTAAAAAATACTTAGAATCAATTTAAAAAAGAAATCTGACATTTTTAGTATCGAGCACATAGGCTCGATACTTTTTTATTGCTTAAAATTATGGCTCTATGTCAAATCGGACTGATGAGTCCTAATATTGAGATTAAGCAACCTTAGGTTGTTTAATCTCTTTTTTTGTTGTTGAGGCAAATAGTCGCGAAGTTATAATAATTCTATTACGTAAATTATCATAATTTCTATAACCAAAAGATACCCTTTTAATGAGTTTGATTTTATTATTAATTCCTTCTAACGGACCGTTGGTCAGGTTAGAATATGTCATAGTATTTTCAATGAAAGTTGCTAATCGTCTTAAAGTTCTAATGACTGGGCGTAATTTAGGACACACATCTGAAAGATGAATAGAAAAGAGTTTATGATTAAATTTCTCTATTTGGTTTTCTTTTAAAAATCGTCTTAGCTCATGAACGTAGTGATATGTATTATATAATTCTTCATCTACATCTAATAAGTAATTTACAATGCCTTTTTCAGTTTTCCACTCTTTAAATAAATGGACTTTACGATAATTAAATGCCTCTAGCGTTTCAAAAGGTTTAAGAAATAATTTCCAATAACTTTTATATTTATTATAAAGCGGTCTATTTGAGGCCCTATAACAATTCATTACATGAACTCTAGACATATTTAACGCTCGATTTAAGGATTGAACAATATGAAAACGATCAATAATAATCTTCGCGTTAGGAAATAATTGCTTGATTAGCGACATATATGGTTCATACATATCAATCGTTACTGTTTTGACTTTTTGTCTTAGTTTCAAAGAATAGCGATAAAAATGATCTTTTAACGATTTTAACTTACGATCCGCTACCACATCTACGATGCGGTGCGATACAGCATCTGCATAAATAAAGCTCATTTTCCCAGTTACATTTTTAACACTTTTAAATTCGTCCATCATTAAGTGTTCAGGTAAAGCATCAAAAGAAGACTGACCTACGTCGCTTGCCGCTTGATTAATCACTCTAGACACAGTCATTGATGATATTAAGCATGACTTAGCGATAGATTTTTGAGAGCGGCATTCTTGTGCTTTATTTAAAACTGCAAGTTTTGTTTTATTTGAAATAAAGCAATGAGCGTCGACAATATTAGATTTAGCAGTAAAATGACTATCGCATGTTTTACAATAAAATCTTTGTTTTTGAAGATTTAAATAAGCGGGCATTTCCATAATTTTAAGCAAAGTAATCGTTGAGGTTTTCTTACCATTTTTTACTATAGAGAAATTATCATTTTTAGCTAAACAATTTTCACAATATGTAGGTTGATAAGTGAGCTCGGCATAATAAAACAGGCTCATTCGTCCTTTATATTTTTTCTCAATCACTTCGTCTGAAAAATTGATATTTTTATCTTTAATTCTTAATGTTTTTAATATAGACTTACACATAGGCGCATTACCTTTCTTTTTTATTTTGTTTGGTAGCTAATAATTATAGAGGTAATTGCGCCTTTTTTCTATTCAAAAACATAAAAATTGGACTGATGAATTTTGTCATCAGTCCAATTTATTATAGAACCAAAATTATAAAGATTTGTGTATAAATACGTTATGATATTAAAAAACTGCCAACAAAGATTTCTCTTCATTGACAGTGATTTATTGTAATTTACATACCTTTCATATCATGCATTTCATGAATTTTCATCATTAAACCATGTGGTACGTCATCGTGATCTACTTTAGATACTCTTGAGAATTTATCTGATCCTTTTTCTTTAACTAAAAATACGAAGTCGCCTTTCTTAACATTAGCTTTGCTATCAGAAGGCAATTCAACATTTTTTTCAATTTTTTCAGTCTGTTCATTTACCATCTTATCAATTGTATGGTCGTTTTTCATATAGCCATAATACGTTTCTTTTTGACCACCTGTCATCATCATGACAACAAGAACGATACATACGATCAACATGATAGCAATAAGTGCAATACCCATACCTAAACCCTTTTTATTTTTCATTTTATAGACTCCTTTAAAAAGTTCTATCTCTTTTATACATAAAATACTATTAAATTGCAATAAAATAATAATCTATATTAAATTGAATCATAATTTAATGACATAAACGACATCATAGGCGTTAACCAATTAATCAAAAAAAAGAGTTCAGAACCTGATTATCTTAGTACTGAACTCTTTAATATAAACAGTTATTTAAATTCTATACAGTAATCGTTACAGGTGTATCGATATCATCATCATTCATTAACTTGATGGTTTTAGGTACGACTTTAAGCACACATAGATTTGGATCCTCTTTTGAATCAAAGAACGTTTTATCTTGCGTTTCCCATAACCAGTCAATTACTTTTTGATCTTCAACAATTTCTATATTTGCTTCAATTTCAACAAAGCTATTATTTGTTGTTTCATTGTAACCTAATAAAATATATGCATAAGGATTATTTTTAATTTCTTCAACTTTAGTACTCTCATTACTTGTCTTCGTATATAAAGTTAATTCATCATTATAAAATACCATATAACGACTATTTGGTTGATTATTATATGCTGTTGATAAGACGCCGACTTTTGAAGTATCTAAGACTTTTTCAATTGATTGAATCACTTGTTGTTTATCCAAAGTTATCATCTCCTTATACTATTTATAGCCTAAATGATGTTCTTTTAAACTTACATCCAAGGTATACTAAGAAGGTTTAATACAAATATATTTCACTTCATCATGTTTTAGCGTTATTTGAAATGCGGCATAATCATTTTCTTGAATCAATAGTTCAGTCTTTGGATGATTACATCTATCTAATTGTTGAATAATATCTTTTTCAATGTAAACATCACGCTTATCTTGTGGAATTAAATGTTGTATTGAGCCATGTTCATTATTTAATGTATTTACAATAAATAGGGTGTTTTCTTTAAAGTCATTTTCAAAGATATAGTGTTGTTGGCTATCAGATAAATAACGGTCATTGATTTTATTAAAAAGTATCACATGATAATTCCCATCTTTATAACACATTAAATAATTATTTGATATTTGAAATGACTCATTACTAAATGTAGAAACAAATCGATATAAATGCATGATAGGTAATAAACTACCATGATTATTAAAGAGTGAGATATACATTGGATCTGTTTCTATTAATTTATAGCACACGCCACCACCGTGTCTCATTAACTGATATAAATGACATACGAGATCTGACAATTGAAGTGATTGTGTACCATTATTAGTGTATTTGAAACATTTTAATGATAGGTTACTATAAATAAACTGAGTTGAAGGTATATTAGACCCCTCTATAAAACGCAAATAATTTTCAAAGTGCGTCGATGAGTGAGTAAAGCCACGTTGTATATCAATTAGCACATTTTTGGTATCAATGTTTTCAATATCAACAAAGTAAAAATCAAAGTTCATACGATGCATAATATCATATGTTTCTTGTAATGAACCCAGTTGTCTTAACAAACCATCAACCATTAAACTAAATTTGATAGCACGGTTTTTATTCTTGAGTTTAAGGTGTGCAAGGTGGATATCATGAATAGACATTGTTTCAGTATCAAATACAAGCATGAATTTCACTAATTTTTTATTCCATTTATAATCTCTATTATTTTGTAAGAATATCATAATC
This sequence comes from Staphylococcus haemolyticus, assembly GCF_006094395.1. Classification (NCBI taxonomy): domain Bacteria; kingdom Bacillati; phylum Bacillota; class Bacilli; order Caryophanales; family Staphylococcaceae; genus Staphylococcus; species Staphylococcus haemolyticus. The sequence continues at coordinate 627,510 of NZ_CP035291.1, forward strand.
AATTGGTATATCATTTTAAATTCTTGATTATTTTTAATAGTGACAGCTAATCTAATATTTTTTTCAAATAATTTCTCAAAACAACGATTTAGTAAATTTAAATTTGTTTGACGACCTACCATGTCACTCACGTCATTAATTAAAATCGCTGGTCTAGGTAAATAGGATAAATCAATATCAAAATAATCATTAAACACAAATTGAAATAATTCATTTATGTTTTGAAAATCTATAAAAGCCGTTGAAAATTGCGTCTGATCTTTAGGATCGTAATTAGCAATATTAATTTGTGTGGTTTCCGTGGTCAAATGATTCGTAAACTCAAATTGTGAAATTAAATTTAAAAAAGATTGACTAACTGAACTTCTTATTAAAATAGAGGGCAGGGGTTCTAATTGATTTAGCATCGTACGAAATTGCTTAGGGCTCGCTTCCAAATGTTTTTTAAATTGATTAGTAAAATTGGTGTGACTACTAAAACCTGATAATTCGGAAATCGTTGTTATAGAATGATTCGTTGTCATTAGTAATTGTACAGAGTGATTAACTTTTAGACTGGTATAATAATCTTTAAAATTTACATTTAATATGCGAGCAAACAAATTAGAACAATATGATTCTGAAATAAGTGCATGTTTTGCAATATCTAACAAAGATAGATTAGATGTAATGTTATTGTTAATAAACATGACAATATTAGACAGTAACTGATTATCGATAGACATAGTAGGTGCATATAATGTTGTGTTTCTAACTACGGCTTCTTTATATAACGTTCTTATAATTTTAGATACTGTTTCACTATCTTGTTCTTCATTATTTGAAAAGTTTGAAATACATTGCAAAATTTGAGATTTAATAAAATGATTCGACTGCAATAAATGACGGTCAAAGAAACAATTAAAGAAATCATTATCTTCTATATAGAAGTAAGCTATAGGGATTTTTAACTCAATTAAATCTTTAGCATGATCGATATTAAATAAATCACCTTGATTGACTATAGCAATATGGTTATGAATATCATTCTTTTCACCATTAATAGTAATCGTTAATTCATTAGTCAAAGAGAAATATATAATAATAAAATTTATATTACGCGAAGGGGCAGTTGTTAAATGTTCATGTAATAGAAGGGAATTACTCATGTATGTTGTTCTCCTAGCTTTTATATTTATTGGCTAAACATTTCTGTTCAATTGAATTGTGAATAATAAAAGCTATTATAAAATAAAAGTAAGAAAAAATTAATAACTAAAAATAAAAAAAATTTTGAGATTATTTTGTGAAAACGATAAAAATTTTCTCAAAGAAGCAACTTAAATGAAAAATTGAAAATATAGTGTGACTGATTTGGAAAATTTTAATAGCGTGGGACAACATAATTTGATGCATAATAAATATAGATTTCGAAACAGAATTGATTAAACATCATTTACAATAATTTAATTAATGGTTACGAAATCTTACATTCATTAGTTCTGTATCAACATCATGAAATAGCAACATAAAGTATTTCCACAACAAGAAAAGCTATAATTAAATCGTTGAGTTTAAATTCTGCCAACATGTTAAAGTTAATGATACAAGTACCAACAACTTATTAAAATTATTAAATTCTATATCAATAATTAGACTCAACAACAAGAATTTTCCATCTTACACAAGTAAAGTAAATTATTTTGTGCGTGATATAGAAATTCAACTCATCTTCATCATGAATTAAACAACTAGAGAGTGAAAATTAATAAATTAAATAATAGTCAGACATCACACCTAAGATTTGCCATTCAACTTAGAATAAGAATATGTATGCGTATTATTAACAATGGTATTAGCAGTAGCATGCTAATGTATATTATTAAGGAACCTAACTCCCCCAATTACTAAATCAC